>JAKRWE010000143.1 GCA_024712425.1 Chromatiales bacterium | reverse complement strand
GTGTGCCTGCAGCCTAGAAAATAGCCCTTCACGAGCCTTTCCACGTCCCGTTCGAGGCACCACATCTTCCATCCACTGACCGCCCGGAAAAGCGAGAAGCGGATGAAATATCCGGGTTAGGGGCCCGACGCCTGCTCGATGACTACCGTGAGCCGGAGCGGCCCTGGGCCGACTGGCAGGCGCAGGCCGGGGTGGCCTTTGGTGCCTCCGAGGCGCCGCGCGGCACCCTGTGGCACCGTTACGAGGTGGACGAACGCGGTCATGTCAGCGCCGCGCGCATCGTCCCGCCGACCAGCCAGAACCAGGGGCGGATCGAGCAGGACATCGCCCGTTCGTTGCAGCGCTTCGGCCTCGATTACAATGACGAGGCCCTGCGCCTGCGCGCCGAGACGGTTATCCGCAACTACGATCCCTGCATCTCCTGTGCAACCCATTTTCTCCGGCTGAAGGTGCAGCGCGGCTGATGCAGCTTGTCATCATCGGGATCGGCGCCCCCTTTTCGGACGATACCCCGGGCTGGCAGCTGCTCGATGCCCTGGCGCAAAGGGGGGGTGGATCTGCCGGGCTGGAGGCCGCTCTTCGACAAGGCGGACCGCCCGGGTCCAGGCCTGCTGGAACGGCTGGGCGGCTGCGATGCGGCCGTGCTGCTGGATGCCATGCACGCCGGTGGCGAGGCGGGCGCTGTACGTCAGGTGGAGCGGCGGGAACTGGCGACCGCCGACCGGCTGTTCTCGGGCCATGCCCTCGGTGTTGCCGAGGCGCTTGCACTGGGGGAGCGCCTCGGGCTGTTACCGCAACGGCTGTATATCGTCGGAATCGAGATGGGGGGCGGTCTGCCGCCCGCCAGCGTGGACAGGGCGGTGGCACTGATCAAAGGGTGGTTCGATTGATTCGGCTTCGTCATGCCGATGATATCGGCCGCATTCCCTTAACGTTATAGCGTCACAGTGCTAAAATGTCTGCCGGGAGGTGTTCTGTATGAGCGAATTGTCGAAGAGATCAACCGTTTATTTCGATCCGGAGATTCACCGGGCGCTTCGAATCATGGCAGCAAGCACCCACCGGTCCGTTTCCGAGTTCGTCAATGAAGCGGTTCGTCTGGCGCTGCGGGAAGATCAGGAGGATCTGAGCGCGTTCGAGGAAAGGGTGGCGGAGCCAACATTGAGCTACGAGGAACTGCTGGACGATCTCAAGTCGCATGGCAAATTATGAAATCCGGTTCAGGAAATCCGTTACCAAGGACCTTCATGCCATTCCAAACAGGGATGTCAGGAAAATACTGGCGAGGATAGACGCTCTGGCCACAGACCCGCGGGCAAAAGGCTGCATCAAGTTGTCTGGCCAGGCACGTTACCGGGTGCGGCAGGGCATCTATCGGATCATCTATGAGATCAGGGACGCCGAGCTTGTTGTGGTGGTGGTAAAGGTTGCGCATCGCTCCAGGGCTTACAGGGATGGTTGATGCATGCCTTGCAGGATGGACTGGAGCCTGTCCCCGTTTTTGCACAAACGTCGAGGAATAATATGGACATCGATCAGGAGATTTGGTAACCCGGGGTTGAACGTGCCACCCCGGGTTTCGCTGCGCTTCACCCGGGCTACGATTTCTGCACGAGGCCCGCCCCCGGGCCGAGGGACATTTCTTTCGCCGCCCGGAGGCAGCGAAGCCCATCCATATGCGCCCCATCGATGTCCCATGATTTCCTGGATCTCGGCTCTGCGGCCGGGATGACTGCTGTTGTCCGCTTCGGTCGCATTGGAGACCATGGGTTCTACCCCGCTTGGAAATCACGAGCAGTGACCTGCGTTTTGCACCGGAAACAAGTACAGAGGTGACCGACAAGAAGGCCATTGCTCGCTGCTTCGGGTGCCAGCGACTGGTTAGAATGTCCGTCCACACCGATGCTTTCCCGATACCTTGCCTGATCGTTTCCAAGACTGCCTGATCCGTGACCGCCATGCCCTGCGGCGCATGGCGGCGGCCTGTGAGCGCGATCCCAATTCGGAGGAACTGCGCCTGCGTTTCGAGCAGCGCCTGGCGCGCTCGCATGAGCTGTACGCCCGTCGTCGGGAGACATTGCCGGCGGTCTCCTTTCCGCCGGAGCTGCCGATCGTGGAGCGGCTCGAGGGGGTTCGCGAGGCGATCGAGCGCCACCAGGTGATCGTGCTGTGTGGCGAGACGGGCTCGGGCAAGTCCACCCAGTTGCCGAAGATCTGCCTGGCGCTCGGGCGTGGGGTGGCGGGGCGCATCGGTCATACTCAGCCGCGGCGCATCGCGGCGCGCACCCTAGCGGCCCGGGTGGCAAGTGAGTTGGGGCAGGAGGTCGGTCAGAGCGTCGGCTACAAGGTGCGTTTCGCCGACCGGGTGGGGGAGGCGACCCATCTCAAACTGATGACCGACGGCATGCTGCTGGCCGAGATCCAGCGTGACCGCTATCTCAACGAGTACGACACCCTGATCATCGACGAGGCGCACGAGCGCAGCCTCAACATCGATTTTCTGCTTGGCTACCTGAGGCAGCTGCTGCCCCGGCGCCCGGACCTGAAGGTGATCGTCACCCCGGCCACCATCGACCCGCAGCCCTTCTCGCGGCACTTCGGCGATGCGCCGGTGATCGAGGTCTCGGGTCGCGCCTACCCGGTAGAGGTCCGCTACCGGCCGCCGCCGGAGAACGAGGACAGCGGCGGGGTGGACCTGCAGCAGGGCATCCTGGATGCGGTGGATGAGCTGGCGGAGCTGGACCGGGGCGATATCCTGATCTTCTTCTCCGGCGAGCGCGAGATCCGCGAGGCCGCCGAGACCCTGCGCAAGCACCATCCGCCCTCGACCGAGATCCTGCCGCTGTACGCGCGCCAGAGCCCCGCCGAGCAGGCCCGGATCTTCCGCCCGGGCGCGGCGCGGCGCATCGTGCTTTCCACCAACGTGGCCGAGACCTCGCTCACCGTACCGGGGATACGCTACGTGATCGATACCGGCTACGCGCGCATCAGCCGCTACAGCGCGCGCTCCAAGATCCAGCGCCTGCCGGTGGAGCCGGTCTCGCAGGCCAGCGCGGACCAGCGCAAGGGCCGCTGCGGGCGGGTGGCCGCAGGTGTATGCATCCGCCTGTACTCGGAGGAGGACTTCCAGGCGCGTGATGCGTTCACCGAGCTGGAGATCCAGCGCACCAACCTGGCGGCGGTCATCCTGCAGATGAAGCTGCTCGGCTTCGGCGACATCGAGCGCTTTCCCTTCGTTGATCCGCCCGACAGCCGTCTGGTCAAGGACGGCTACCGGGTGCTGCACGAGATCGGCGCGGTGGACGGGCTGCGCAAGGTCACCCAGTTGGGGAAGAAGCTGGCGCGCCTGCCCATCGACCCGCGCATCGCGCGCATGCTGTTGGAGGCGGCGCACACCGGCTGCCTGCGCGAGCTGCTGGTGATCGGCGCCGGCCTGTCGGTGCAGGACCCGCGCGAGCGCCCCTTCGACAAGCAGCAGCAGGCGGACGAGGCGCATGCGCTGTTCGCCGACGAGGGCTCGGATTTCCTGTCCATGCTCAAGCTGTGGGACTTCCTGCAGAAGAAGCGCCGCCACCTGACCCGGCGCAAGTTCGAGCGCCTGTGCCGCGAGTACTTCGTCTCACCCTTGCGGGTGCGCGAGTGGCAGGACGTGCACCGCCAGCTGCGCGAGCAGATGCACGAGATGGGCTACCGTGATAATGACAAGCCGGCCAGCTACGAGACCATCCACCAGGCCCTGCTCTCGGGTCTGCTCAGCCACGTGGGCCAACGCGCCCAGGGCAAGGAGCGCGACTACCTGGGCGCGCGCAACAGCCGCTTCCACATCTTCCCCGGCTCCGGCCAGTTCAGCGCCCGTCCCAAGTGGGTGGTGGCCGCCGAGCTGGTGGAGACCACCAGGCTGTACGCGCGCACCGTGGCCCGCATCCAGCCCGAGTGGGTGGAGCGCCTCGCCGGGCACCAGGTCAAGCACCACTATTCCGAGCCGCACTGGCAGGCGAAGCGCGGCCAGGTGGGCGCCTACGAGAAGGTCACCCTGTACGGCCTGCCCATCGACTCCAAGGTGTCGCGCGAGATCTTCATCCGCTTCGGCCTGGTGGAGGGCGAGATCCATACCCGCACGCCCTTCTGGCGGCACAACCAAGCGCTGATCGCGCAGCTCCACGAACAGGAGGCCAAGGCCCGGCGGCGCGACATCCTGGTGGACGAGGAGGCGATCTACACCTTCTACGACCGGACCTTCTACGACCGGCGTATCCCCGAGGGCATCTACAGCACCGCGCAGCTGGAGAAATGGCTGCGCAAGCAAAAGGACCGCAAGGTGCTGCATATGCGCGTGGAGGACATCCAGCGCCAGCCGGCGGGCCTGGACGAGGCCCAGTTCCCCGACGCGCTGGAGCTGCACGGCGCACGCCTGCCGCTGTCCTACCACTTCGAGCCGGGCAGCGAGGCCGACGGGGTGACCCTGCACTTGCCGTTGCCGCTGCTCAACCAACTCGACGAGGGCACGGTGGACTGGTTGGTGCCGGGCATGCTGGAGGACAAGCTGGTGGCCATGATCAAGGGCCCGCCCAAGTCCCTGCGCCGCCAGTTCGTGCCGGCACCCGACTTTGCGCGGCGTGCCCGCGCGATCATGCAGCCGGGCGGGCAGCCCCTGCGCCAAGCGCTGGCCGCGGCCCTGCGCCAGCTCACCGGTGTGCAGGTGCCGGAAGACCAGTGGGACGAGGAACGGCTCGACGACTACCTGCGCATGCGTATCCGCCTGCTCAGCGCCGACGGCATGGAGACCATCGCGGTATCGCGCGACCTGTTGGCGCTGCAGAAGGATTGCGGCGATCGGGTGCAAAGCGGCGCGATGGAGACGAAATCCGCCAATCCGATCGAGCGGGAAGGGCTAAGGGAGTGGGACTTCGACAGTCTTCCCGAACGGATCGAAAGCGAGAGCAACGGCCTGAGGCTGAGCCTGTGGCCGGCCCTGGTCGACGAGGGTGACAGTGTGGCGATCCGCGCCCGCCCGGGCACAGCAGGCGCACCACGCCGGCCTGCGGCGCCTGCTGATGCTGCGCATGGCCTCCACGGTGCGCAATCTGAAAAAGCGTATCCCGAACATCCAGGCGTTGCGACTGCAGTACGCCAAGGTGCCACCACCTCCCGCACAGGCGAAGGGAGGGAAGACGCCCGCGCTGGAGGAGCAGATCCTGGCGCTTGCCTTCGACCGGGCCTTTTTCGGGGAGGAGTCGAGCAATGTCATCCGTGAGCGCAAGGCCTTCGAGGCCTGTTACGCGGCGGGGCGGGAGCGGCTGTATCCCGTGTTCGAGGAGACCGCCGGCCTGGTGTCCGAACTGCTGGGTGGCTACCAGTCGATCCGCAAGGAGCTGGCCGGGCTGAACCACCTCAGCCTGATCGCCCCGGTGCAGGACATCCGGCAGCAGGTCGACGGTCTGATCTACCAGGGCTTTCTGCAGGAGGTGCCGGTGAGACACCTGCAGGACTACCCACGCTATCTGAAGGCGATCCGCCTGCGCATGGACAAGTTGCGCTCGGGAGGGCAGGCCCGTGACCAGGCCAATATGCGGCAGATGGCGGATTTGCTCTCGCGCTGGCGCTCGCGTGACGAGCGGGCGCGCAACAAGGGCCTTGTCGACCCGCGCCTGCAGCAACTGCGCTGGGAGCTGGAGGAGCTGCGCATCTCGCTGTTCGCCCAGGAGGTGAAGACTCGTCATCCGGTCTCGGTGAAGCGGATCGGGAAAATCTGGTGCGAACTGGGGCTTTGAAAGATCGGCGGGGGATAACGGGTCTCTCTGTTAAGTAAAGACAAGGGGGACGGCTCATGCGTATTGGAAGGTGCTTGATTGGTTTGATCATGCTGGGCCTGGTGGTGCCGCCGGCCCTTGCGGCCCATCCCCTGGCGGATCGCGATGCGACGGAATGGATGGGACCACAGGCGGTCGATGCCGGCGCGGCCGGGATCGATAAACGTATCCCCGACATGCGCCTGAAGCAGGTCTTTGGCGGTTCGGTATCACTGCATGCGGCCGCTGGCGACCGGGGGCTCGTCATCTCTGTGCGTGACCCGGAGTGTCCCGCGTCCCATGCCTATGGACCGCGGCTGGCCCGCTTCGCACGCGAATATCATCCCCGTGGCTTCAATTTTCTGGTGCTGTACATGAATGACCAGATCGGCCCCATGGCGATTGCTGCCGATGCAGGGGGGGTTCGACGGGCCGGCCTACTTTCTCAACGGCGATACCGAGGCCCTGGCAAAGGCGCTCGGGGTGCAGAGTACCGGCGATGTGTTCGTCCTGGATGACAATATGCGCCTTGTGTACCGCGGCGCGGTGGACGACCAGTACGGTCTTGGTTATACCAAGGAGGCCCCGACCCGGCGACTGTTGCGAAGCGCCCTGAATGCGGTGCTCGACGAAAGGCCGGTGCCGGCAACCACCGCACCCGGATGCTATATTGATGCCGATCCCCTGTCCGAGCCGCAGCTGTTGCCCTGGTCTCCGGATGAGCAGCAGAGCTGAATCCAGTAGAATCCAGCGATCATCAACGAGTGGGTAAGGTCTATGTCTGGATGTCATTGCGGTTCGGGATTGGATTGGGACGCCTGTTGTGGCCCCTTGATCGCGGGTGAGCGCGCTGCCGAGACGGCCGAGGCGCTGATGCGCTCGCGCTATTCCGCCTACGCGGTGGGCGCGGTGGACTATCTGGGCGAGAGCCTGCACCCGGAACATCGCTCGGACTGGGACCGGGATGCGACAGCGCGCTGGGCCGAGCGTTCGGCCTGGCTCAAACTGGAGATCGTCGACACCGAGGCGGGCGGTGTGGATGACGATGAGGGTGTCGTGGAGTTCATCGCCCGCTTCACCGAGCGGGGCCAACCCAAACAGCATCACGAGCGCAGCCGTTTCCGTCGTCACGAGGGGCGCTGGTACTACGTGGATGGCGAGGTGCCCAAGCCGCAGACCCAGCGCCACGACACGCCCAAGGTCGGTCGCAATGAGCCCTGTCCCTGTGGCAGTGGAAAGAAGTACAAGAAATGTTGCGGCCGTTGAGCGCCCGCGTATCCCTAACAGGCTGTTGAAATTCGCCGCCTGAAGTGGAAGATACCGGTAAGGAAGGAAGAAGGACGAGCAGTACGATGCGTGGCCCGGATATTCAACAAGATGCCCTGTTCAGCACGGTCAG
>JAKRWE010000142.1 GCA_024712425.1 Chromatiales bacterium | reverse complement strand
CTTCAGCACGGATGCCTTACGTTCTTCTGAATAACGGGCCATTGGTTCCTCTTTTCCGCCCCCCTGTTTGCTCTCTAATTTACCCCAACTCGGGGAGGCGACATGTATCCTGACACAGGGGCCCCTCGGAAGCAAGATAAGGGGGCACAAGATTTAATTAACCAACAATTAAGTATTGTGTCCCCATAATTGGCCTCCTTTGCCGTCGAATGTTTTCCACATAAAAACCCCGGAACGCCATACAGCGCCCCGGGGCCTTGTCACGATCCGCGACGGTCAGCGATCAGACGCCGATCTTCTCGCGGATGGTCTTGACCACCTCGTCGCTGGAGGTCGCGTTCACGTCCAGCAGCAGGCCTTCCTTCTCGTAGAAGCCGACCAGCGGCGCGGTCTGCTCGTTGAACACGTCCAGACGCTTGGAGATGGCCTCTTCGGTCTCGTCGTCGCGCTGCACCACGTCACCACCACACTTGTCGCATTTGCCCTCGACCTTGGGCGGATTGCTCTTGACGTTGTAGATGGCGCCGCAGTCCACGCAGGTGCGGCGGGTGGTCAGGCGGTCCAGGATGACATCACGCGGCACGTTCAGGTTGACCGCGGCCTGCAGCTCGATGCCCAGCTTGTTGAGCAGCTCCTTGAGTGCCTCGGCCTGGGGAATGGTGCGCGGGAAGCCGTCCAGCAGGAAGCCTGCCTTGCAGTCGTCCTCGAGCAGGCGTTCGCCCATGATGTCCATGATCAACTGATCCGGCACCAGCTCACCGGCCTTCATGTAGGACTCGGCCTTCTTGCCCAGTTCGGAACCCTTTTTCACTGCTGCGCGCAAGATATCGCCGGTGGAAATCTGTACCGAACCGTCGATTTCGGTCAGCATCTTGGCCACGGTGCCTTTGCCCGCACCCGGTGCACCGAGAAGAATCAGTCGCATGACGCACTCCTTAAGAATAAAGATTATTGGTGCGCGGAGTCTGCCACAAGGCCTGCCCGCCCATCATTCAACATAATAATATCCAGTTCACTTTATCTTATTAGAAAGACATGGGCCACTTACCGGCACGACAAAGACCTGGACTCGCCAAATTATTTTGTGCTCTTATTGAAATCTCAGTAGTCATTGTGGTTATCAATCATTCAAGGCAGCATCAGGCCATGTCCAAACTCAAAACGCCCTACTACAAGCAAAACCGGCTCAAGCAGCTGCGCGCCTTCTGTCATGCCGCGCAAAGTGGAAGCATCACCGAGGCCGCGGAAAACCTGTTTCTCAGCCAGCCCTCGGTCACGCTGCAGATCCAGGCCCTGGAACGGGAGATGGAGATCACGGTGTTCGAACGACGCGGGCCCAAGATCCGGCTGACACCGGAGGGCGAGGTGCTGTACCGGCTGTCCAGCCCGCTGGTCGAGGCCATCGACGGCCTGCAGGAATCCTTTCATGCGCACATGGGCAATCTGCAGAAAGGGGAACTGAATATCGCGGCTGGTGAGTCGACCATCCTGTATGTCCTGCCGGACACGACCAAGAATTTCGCCGATGAATACCCCGGCATCAGCCTCAAGCTGCACAATGTAACGGGCCGCGACGGCCTTTCCATGATCCGGGCCGACCAGATGGATTTCGCCGTCGGCTCGATGCTGGAGGTACCGGACGACATCCGCTACGAGCCCATCGTCACCTACTACCCGGCACTGATCACGGCCAAAGGACATCCGCTGGCAGAGAAGGACGAGATTACGCTGCAGGACATCGCCGACTATGGCCTGATCCTTCCGCCACGCCACCTGTCCACCTGGCGCATCGTGGAGCTGGTGTTCCAGCAGAATAACCTCAAGTTCAAGGTATCGCTCGAGGCCGGTGGCTGGGAGGTCATCAAGACGTACGTGGAACTCGACCTCGGCATATCGATCGTTACCGATGTCTGTCTCACCGACACCGACAACCTGGTGGTCAAGCCGCTGGGACAGTACTTCCCAACCCGCTCCTACGGCATCGTTTCACGGCGCGGTAAATTCCTGTCACCGGCCGCGGTCCGCTATATCGACATGCTGCGGGAATACTATGCCGACAAGGACCCCGCGGAGATCAGCCGTTGCGCGAACAGCTGATCCCCCTCCTAACAGGCTGTTGAAAACCGTGCCGATTCTGCCCTGTTTTCACCAGACGGAGGGGATCGACGGCCATTGTTGCGAGTTGAGTTGACCCAAGAGGCCCAATGCACTGGAAAATGCTGACCCCGGGCAGACCAACCCCTCGACACACTCTCGATCAACATGCCACCACCCCCAGATTGCGCATCCGAACCAGGTTGTAGGCGGTCATGGTCAGCACGAACCGGAAGTCCAGCTTCTCACGGCCAACAAAATGGCTCTTGCGCAGCCCACCGATGGTCTTCGCCCAGCCAAAGCATTCCTCGATACGCTTGCGGAAGCGTTGACTGGTTGCATAACCGGCGTGGTGGGTGGTGCGTCCATCGATGGCCGATGAACGGTTGCTCGTGTTCTGTGCAACGTGCGGCGTCACGTTGGCGCAACGCAGTGCGTCCACACAACCCTTGGTGTCGTAGTTTTTGTCCGCGCCCAGTGTCATGCGATGCGTGCCACCGAGCGCTTCGACCATATCGACAGCGGCTTCCCGCTCAGCGGTACCTGTCGCCTGGGTGACCTGGGCATCGACGACCAGACCGTTCCGGTTCTCGATTAGCAAATGTCCCAGATAAGCCAGCTTTGCCGCTGTGCCTTTGCTCTTCCTGAACAGCAGGGCATCCTTGTCCGTCTTCGACTCATGGGTATCCCGGCAGCGCTTCTCCCCATGGAAATCCACATCGGGGTTACGACCACCGCCACCGGGTGGACCGTCTTCATCCTTGGGTCGATAGCTCTTGAGCGAGGCCAGGGCCTCAATCATCGTTCCATCGACACTGAAGTGTTCTTTGGATAGGAGGTCTGCCTGTTTTGCTTGGCTCAGAACCTGCGCAAAGAAGCGGCGGGCGATATCCCCTTCCAGCAGGCGGTCGCGGTTCTTGGTGAAGGTCGAGTGATCCCACACACGGTCATCCATTGAGAAGCCGACGAACCAGCGAAACAAGAGGTTGTAATCGATCTGCTCCATCAACTGCCGCTCGCTGCGGATCGTGTAGAACGCCATCAGCAACTGCGCACGCAGCAGTTTCTCCGGAGGGATCGAATCGCGGCCATACTCCGAGTACAGCGCATTGAAGTCCGTATCCAGTTTCCGCAATGCGGTATCGACCATCGTGCGTATCGGACGCAAGGGGTGATCCTTCGGCACCCGGGGTTCCGGGCTGACCGTGCTGAACAGGGCATCTTGTTGAATATCCGGGCCACGCATCGTACTGCTCGTCCTTCTTCCTTCCTTACCGGTATCTTCCACTTCAGGCGGCGAATTTCAACAGCCTGCTAAGCTCCCTCGCACACGGGGACGGGATGATGATGATCATCACCGCGGGAGGCAGTCACCTTCCCTCCCCCCCCACGAACGGAGGAGGGATGTCTGTTCTGCCCCACTGGCGGGGACGAATACCTACCCCCTCCCCACCGATGGGGAGGGATGGGATGGGGAATTACAAGCCAATCTCCAGCATCAAGCGGTTCAGCCGGTGCACAAAGCCCGCCGGATCCGCCAGCTGCCCGCCCTCGGCCAGCATCGCCTGCTCGAAGATCAGGTCGGCCAGTTCGGCGAACTTCCCGTCCTCCGACTGGCCCTCCAGGCGCTCGACCAGCGGGTGTTCCAGGTTCAGCTCCAGGATGGGCTGCGGCGCCGGCGCGTCCTGGCCAAGCTGCTTTAGCACCCGCGCCAGGTTCTGGCTCATGTCGTAATCACCAACCACCAGGCAGGCCGGCGATTCGGTCAGGCGGGTCGACACCCGGACTTCCTTGACCTTGTCACCCAGCGCTTCCTTGATCCGCTCCAGCAGGTCCTTGTGTTCCTCGGCGGCCTTCTCGGTCTTCTCCTTGTCTCCCTTGTCCTCCAGTTCGCCGAGATCCAGCTCACCCTTGGCCACCGACTGCAGCGGCTTGTCCTTGTACTCGTTGAGATGTGAGACCAGCCACTCGTCGACACGGTCGACCAACAGCAGTACCTCGATACCCTTCTTCTTGAACACCTCGAGGTGCGGGCTGTTGCGCGCCGCGCTCAGGGAATCGGCGGTCAGGTAGTAGATCTTCTCCTGCTTCTCCGGCATGCGCCCGATGTACTCGTCCAGCGACACCGTCTGCTCATCGCCCTCCGACTGCGTGGAAGTGAAACGCAACAGCGAGGCGATCTTCTCGCGGTTGGCAAAATCCTCCGCCGGTCCCTCCTTGAGCACGTTGCCGAACTCCTTCCAGAAGGTGGTGTATTTTTCCGGCTCGTTTTTGGCCAGTTTCTCCAGCAGGCCCAGCACCCGCTTCACGTTGGCGTTGCGGATGCTGTCGATCTTGCGATCGTGCTGCAGGATCTCGCGCGACACGTTCAGCGGCAGATCGTCGGAATCGACGATGCCCCTCACGAAGCGCAGGTAGTGCGGCATCAGCTTGTCCGCCTCGTCCATGATGAAGACCCGGCGCACGTACAGCTTGACGCCGTGCTTCTGCTCCCGGTCCCACATGTCGAACGGCGCCTTGGATGGGATGTACAGCAGCGAGCTGTACTCCTGCGCACCCTCGACCCGGTTGTGCACCCAGGCCAGCGGGTCCTCGAAATCATGGCTGATATGCTTGTAGAACTCCTTGTATTCGTCGTCGCTGATCTCGGACTTGTTGCGCATCCACAGCGCGGTGCCCTTGTTGACCTGCTCCCACTCCGGATCCTTGTCCTTCTCTTCCTCGCCCTGCTCCTTGAGCATCTCGATGGGGATGGCGATATGATCGGAGAACTTGGCGATGATGCCGCGCAGGCGCCAGGCATCCGCAAACTCCGCGTCCTCCTCGCGCAGGTGCAGGGTGATGCGCGTGCCGCGCTGCGGCTTCTCGATGTTCTCGATGGTATAGCTGCCCTCGCCGTCGGACTCCCAGCGCACGCCTTCTTCCGGTTTCATGCCGGCCCGGCGGGTCTCCAGGGTCACCTTGTCGGCAACGATGAAGGCGGAATAGAAGCCCACCCCGAACTGACCGATCAGGGCGCTGTCCTTGGCTTTGTCCCCGGACAGTTGCTCGAGGAACTTGCGGGTGCCGGAACTGGCGATGGTACCGATGGTGTCGGTGACCTCCTGGCGGCTCATGCCGATTCCGTTGTCGTCGATGGTGACCGTTTTCGCGTCCTTGTCGACCGAGATCCGGATCCGGAGGTTGGGATCGTCCTCGTACAGGGCATCATTGCCCAGGGCCTCGAAACGCAGCTTCTCCGCGGCGTCTGAGGCATTGGAGATCAGTTCCCGCAGGAAGATCTCCTTGTTGCTGTAGAGTGAACGAATCACCAGGTTGAGTACCTGGCTGACCTCGGCCTGGAATTCCAGGGTCTCTTTCTGGGCGGCTACTGACATGGGTGCAGCTTCTCCTGATCTTCGTTGATTTGACACAAGTGCACGACAAAATGGTAGCAAGGGGGGCGATTTCAAGGCCTTCCTCTGGTGAAATCGGAAAATATTTTCTTCGGGAGTCCGTCATGCAGCCGATCCTCGTATCCACCACCCCTTTCGACGACCAGAAACCGGGCACCTCCGGCCTGCGCAAGCAGGTACGGGTGTTCCAGCAGCCCCATTACCTGGAGAACTTCGTCCAGAGCATCTTCGACACCCAGGACCTGCGCAGGCAGACCCTGGTGGTCGGCGGCGACGGCCGTTACTACAATCGCCAGGCCATCCAGGTCATCCTGCGCATGGCCGCGGCCAACGGCGTGGCGCGCTGCTTGGTTGGCCAGGGTGGGATCCTGTCCACACCCGCCACCTCCTGCGTGATCCGCAAACACCGCACCGCCGGCGGCATCATCCTCTCCGCCAGCCACAACCCGGGCGGGCCGGACGGGGACTTCGGGATCAAGTTCAATACCGCTAACGGCGGGCCGGCCCCGGAGAAGGTCACCGAGGCCATCTACCAGCGCACGCTGGCGATCACAGAGTACAAAACCCTCGATTGCGGCGATGTGGACCTGGATACCCTGGAATGTTTCACCCTCGGGGAGATGCACGTCGAGATCATCGACCCGGTCGCCGACTATGCCGAACTGATGGCGGAACAGTTCGATTTCGACGCCATCCGCAGGCTGCTGGCCGGCGGCTTCCGCATGGCCTTCGACGCCATGCACGCGGTTACCGGGCCCTACGCCCAGCGCATCCTGGAGCAGGAACTCGGCGCCCCGGAAGGGACCGTCATCAACGGCACCCCGCTGGAAGACTTCGGCGGCGGCCACCCGGACCCCAACCTGGCGCATGCCGCGGAGCTGGTCGCCATGACCCGCGGAGACAACGCCCTGGACTTTGCCGCCGCCTCGGACGGCGACGGCGACCGCAACATGATCCTGGGGCGCGACATCTTCGTCACCCCCAGCGACAGCCTGGCCATCCCGGCCGCCAACGCCACCCTGTTCCCGGCCTGGCGCGACGGCATACCCGGTGTGGCGCGTTCCATGCCCACCAGCCAGGCGGCCGACCGGGTCGCGGAGAAGCTGGGCATTGAGTGCTTCGAGACCCCCACCGGCTGGAAGTTCTTCGGCAACCTGCTGGATGCCGGGCGCATCGCCTTCTGCGGTGAGGAGAGCTTCGGCACCAGCTCCTCGCACGTGCGCGAGAAGGACGGTCTGTGGTCGGTCCTGGCCTGGCTCAACCTGCTGGCGGCACGCGCCGGGGAATCGGTTGCCGATATCGTCCGCGCACACTGGCTGGAATACGGCAGGAACTACTACTCACGGCACGACTACGAGGCCGTCGACAAGGCGGCAGCGGACGGACTCATGGCGGGGCTGCGCGAGCGTCTGGGCGGGCTGGCCGGACAGACCTTCGGGCGACGCCGGGTGCGCATCGCCGACGACTTCAGCTATACCGATCCCATCGACGGGTCCGTGTCCGAGCACCAGGGCATACGCATTATCTTCGAGGACGGCGCACGCATCGTCTTCCGACTCTCCGGCACCGGTACCGTGGGCGCCACCCTGCGGGTCTACCTGGAGGCGCTGGAGACCGTTCCCGGGCGGCTGAACGGGGACACCCAGGCCGTACTGGCCGACCTGATCGGCCTGGCCGACCGGATCGCCGGGATACAGGAGCGGACCGGCCGGGAACGACCGGACGTCATCACCTGAGGCGCGCCTACAGGGCGCCGTATGTAGGAGCTGCCTTGGCAGCGAATGACGATGGCACGGGCTCGAATGAGCCCGGTGTTTCTTCGCGGGCAAGCCCGCTCCTTGTATGTTTACCTGCATGGCCAGTCAAAAGGCTGGCCATAA
>JAKRWE010000141.1 GCA_024712425.1 Chromatiales bacterium | reverse complement strand
GCCCGCCCGGGGTGGGCAAGACCCACCTGGCCATCGGCATCGGCCAAGAGGCCATCGAGGCTGGCTACAAGGTGCTGTTCACCACCGCCCTGGCCCTGGTGGAGAAGCTGGAGCTGGCCGAGATCAAGGGCGAGCTGAAGAAGCAGATCACCGCCCTGCAGAAGTTCGACTTGCTGATCATCGACGAGCTGGGCTACCTGCCCATGAACCGCCAGGCCCGCCACAACCTGTTCCAGCTGGTCAATGCCCTGTACGAGTACCGCTCGGTGATCATCACCACCAACAAGGACTTCACCGCCTGGGGCGAGTTCTTCGCCGACGACAACGTGGCCGTGCCCATCGTGGACCGGCTGATCCACCATTCACACATCTTCATGCTGGGAGGTGAGAGCTATCGACTGAAGCACAAACGCGAGAGCTGATTTTTTGTCGCCCCGGGTGGGTCAATTTTATTGGCCGAAAGGGGGTCAAAATTATTGGCCATTGACACTGCCGCTTGAGGGTGACGGAGCCGGATACCCCGCCACTGATGGTCTCGAAGCGGTTGGCCAGACTGGGGTGGGCCAACAGGAGCAGGCCGATTAGCAGGGTGAGGACGGGCAATGCCAGGGTGGTACGCATGTCGCGGCCTGTGGGTAAAACAAATGGATTAGCTAGCCCGAATATTTCATCCGCTTCTCGCTTTTCCGGGCGGTCAGTGGATGGAAGATGTGGTGCCTCGAACGGGACGTGGAAAGGCTCGTGAAGGGCTATTTTCTAGGCTGCAGGCACACCTTTCCCTTACCCCCATTGTTTGTCAACGTGCCGGGGCGGCACTGTTAGTCCAAAGCAGTAATGTCCCCTTTGTCCAATTCTAAAATGTCCCCTTTTGATTTCGGGAGGGGTGGTGACAGAGGAGACCATTGCGATGACACAGAAGACGGTGGACCGGCTGGGGGTGGTTCAGCAGGTTGTCGACCGGCAGTTGTGGCAGAAAGAGGCGGCACGGCAGTTGGACTTGAGCGTGCGGCAGATCAAGCGCCTGGTGGTCCGATACCGGGCCGAGGGAGCGGCTGGACTGGTTTCCCGCCACCGGGGCAGGCGCCCCAACAACCAGATCGCCGATGCGCTCCGGCAGGAGATCCTCGACAAAGCATCCACGCCACCGTCGAGAAGGCCAAGACCATCCAACTCAACCGCAGGACCCACAGGCCTGCACCGGACCATCCCTGGAGATGAGGCGCCCCCTCGTCCCCTCATGACCCCGGACTCACCAAGGGGACATTTCAGCTTGGGAGAAAAGGGGACATTTTAGAATTGGGTTGACATGATTTTCCACCGCTGAAACGCCACCGGATCGAGGCCCGATTTTCAGGCGGGGATATCACCAGCGATGGTGGCCTGTTGTTGCTCCGGCAAGTCGATCGACGGCTGGGGTTGCTCGAGGCGGTCAATGCGAGGCTCCCCGACCCCCGCGATGCCCGCTATGTCGTGCATGACCAACTGACGTTGTTGCGTCAACGCGTCCATGCCCCCTGTCAACCCAATTCTAAAATGTCCCCTTTTCTCCCAAGCTGAAATGTCCCCTTGGTGAGTCCGGGGTCATGAGGGGACGAGGGGGCGCCTCATCTCCAGGGATGGTCCGGTGCAGGCCTGTGGGTCCTGCGGTTGAGTTGGATGGTCTTGGCCTTCTCGACGGTGGCGTGGATGCTTGGTCGAGGATCTCCTGCCGGAGCGCATCGGCGATCTGGTTGTTGGGGCGCCTGCCCCGGTGGCGGGAAACCAGTCCAGCCGCTCCCTCGGCCCGGTATCGGACCACCAGGCGCTTGATCTGCCGCACGCTCAAGTCCAACTGCCGTGCCGCCTCTTTCTGCCGCAACTGCCGGTCGACAACCTGCTGAACCACCCCCAGCCGGTCCACCGTCTTCTGTGTCATCGCAATGGTCTCCTCTGTCACCACTCCTCCCGAAATCAAAAGGGGACATTTTAGAATTGGACAAAGGGGACATTACTGCTTTGGACTAACAAGCGGTGGAAAATCAAAGCTTTCTTGGGTACATTTTGTCATGGGCAAAGCCTTGTTCGGATCCAGTGTAACCAATTGAATTTTAACGAACTACACGGGTTTTGCCCTTTTTATTTGTGAAATATTCGGGCTAGGCGAAGAACTCAAGCTGCGGCGCATGCGCCTTGCGGCATCGCCCGGGGCGGTTGCCGATCTCTACCACGTGGGCCGCTACATGGATCCCAATGGCAACAGTCACTGGCTGGTCGTGCGCGAGGTGCCGGTGCCGTTGTGGATGGGCGACCGCCTGGTCGATGGCGACCCCTCAGGCCGGGTCTACTACGAGGTCGTGGCCGATCAGGCTATCATTGCGCAGATCCGCCACGAGGTCCGTGGCATCGCGCGCAAACACTGAAGGCCTGAACGTTTTCTCCATGTCCAACGATCGTTCCGATAACAACTCCCTGTCACCGCGCCAGGCGGCTGCCCTCGACGCGCTGCGTCAGGCTGCCGAGTCGGGGGATGCGGAATCCCAGTACCGCCTGGGGATGCTGTATGGCAACGGGGAGGGGGTCGAGCTCGATCACGGGCTGGCCGAGCAGTGGTTCAGCCGCGCAGCCCGCCAGGGCCATGAGGATGCCCTGCTGAACCTGGCCTGGCTGTATGCAAACGGTGCCGGCGTGGAGATGGACGAGCCGCGCGCGCGGGAGCTGTATCTGCTGGCGGCCGATCACGGCTCGGGCAAGGCCCAGTACATCGTGGCCACCATGTACCGCTTCGCCCAGTATGGCGCCGAGCAGGACATGGCCCGGGCGCTGCACTATTACCAACTGGCGGCGGAGCAGGGGGTCGCCGCAGCGCAGTTCGCGCTGGGGAAGCTCCTGATGGGGGGCAGGCAGGTCGCCCGGGACGACGTGGTGGCACTGCAATGGCTGACCCTGGCGCAGGCCAATGGCAACAAGCGCGCAGAAGAATACATCCGGCACCTGGTCGGGCGCATGACGCCGGAACAACTGGCGCAGGCGCGCGAGTCGTTGCTGCGCACCCCGACCGGATAGACCTCAGGTGCCGGCGAGGCGCGTGTGCTTCTGCAGCGCGATGATCGGCTTCATGCACTCCTTCAGGCGTATGGGTTCGCGGCCGAGGCGCTTGTCGTAGATCACCATGTAGCTCAGCACCCGCCTCTGGTAACGGCGGGTTTCATTGAAGGGCACCAGCTCCACCCAGATATCCGCCGAGAGGCTGTTCTCCGGCAGCCACTTGTTCACCCGGTGTGGACCGGCGTTGTAGGCGGCGGTTGCAAGCACGGGGTTGTTGTCCAGCTCGCTCTTGAGCTGCCTCAGATAGGCGCTGCCCAGGGCAATGTTGAGCGCCGGCTGGATGATCTCGCGGCGCGCGGGCGGCTTGCGCTTGAGCGCCTTTCTGGCAACGGTGCGCGCCGTCGCCGGCATCAGCTGCATCAGCCCCATGGGGCCGACCTGCGAGCGGGCGTCATGCATGAAGGCGCTCTCCTGCCGTATCACGGCGTAGATCCAGGCCATGTCCAGCGTGTTGGATTTCGCCTCGTTCGAGACCAGCTTGCGGTACTTGAGCGGGAATCGCAGTTTGAGATCGTCCCAGTAGCCGGTCTTGGCGAGGGTGAAGATCGCCTGATCCAGCCAGCCGTTCTCCTTTGCGATCACCGCGGCTGCGCGCAGTTCCGGTTTGTCGAGCCCGCGTGTCACGTAATACCACTCGTGCCGGGCCATAACATTGCGGCCCAGGGCATGCAGTTCCAGGGCGCGCTTCACCCCGGACAGGCGCTCCAGGCGGACCCGGGTGAACAGGTCTTCGGGTGTCTTGCGGTGCAACAGGTGGTAGGGCGCATTGATCTGGTCGGCTGCCAGGAAACCGTAATAGGAGCGGTTTTCCGCCGCCTTGCGGAAGAACAGCTGTGCCCTGTGCGTCTGGCCGGTATGGGTGAGGGCCCGGGCAAACCAGTATTGCCAGCGATCGGTTTCCCGTTCCGCGTCCGGCCATGCCTTCAGGCGATCGAGTACGGTCTGCCAGTCCTGCCGTAGCAGGGCCGCGCGGAAGCAGGCTATGCGCAGTCGCCGGTCGTCGCGGTCGGGCGTGATGCTGTTGATGAAGGCGTGGGCCTCCTCGGCGTTGTTGCGCTCCAGGGCGATGGCGATACGCCGGGTGGTGGCCGCCCGCTGATCGGCCGGAAAGGGATAACGTTTTTCGACAGCCTTCCAGAGCTTCAGGGCGCCCATGCCGTCGAAGCGGGCGAGGCGGCGGACCGCGTGTGCCAGCATGGTCTCGCGGTAAGGATGGGGCTGTTTGAAGTCGCGGGCCCGCAGTGCGGTTTTGGGATCGGTATAGAGCCGGATCCAGCGCCTGACCCATGCCTGGTCGGAGCGCCCCAGCTTCCTGCCCAGGTAGCGTGCAAGGCGCCACTTGCCTTTGTCCATGGCCAGCGCTATCCGTTGCCAGGTGAGGCTGTCGGTGCGCCTGCCGGCGGCCCCCCAGGCCTTGAACACGGGGTCGCAGGCGGAAGGCCGGGAGCCGCCAAACAGCCAGACCTTCTGTACCAGCGGCCAGGCGGCGGTTTTCTTTCCTGTCTCGATCAGCGCCTGCAGGTGATTGCAGCGACGCCGGATATTCGATTGCGGGGTATAGAACGCGAGATAGCTCTTCCAGCGGCGCTGTTTTGCCAGGTGGTCCAGCCACTGGCGCCTGAGGATGTCGGCGACCGGTTCGCCCCTGTATTTCTTCAGAAACGCCGCTACTTCGCTGTTGCGTGCGCGGGCGAGCCGTTTCTGCAGGTATTGCAATTCGAGGTAGGGCAGCAGCGGGTATTCCGACAGTTGCTCCCGCAGCCGTGCGAATTCCGCGTTCCGGCCGCGCTCGAATGCCTGCTCGGCCTTCACGAAGAGATCGCGTTGCGTATCGGGGGAGGCGGCCAGGGAGGACGTGCCGAGGAGCAGGATCGCCAGTCCGAGCAGGCAGGCCGGCCAGCGATGCGATGGCCTGCGGGTCCAGCGATCCTTGTTCATGTTGGGGCTTCCTAAACGACCGGATTATGATTCCTTATCGGCTAAGGGTAGGCGAACTTGACCCTGGCGACAATGAGGATCTTTCCTTGTGATAAGGTCAGATCGTGAGACCGCGATCGGTAACAATCCCAGGGTAACGTCATCTAACTCGGGTGAGGCGGGTAGTCTGCTCGGAAAAACGCCGTGAATACATCCATGTAGGCTCTACGGCGGCATCCCTGCCGCCGAAGTTTTCCGAGCAGACCACCCGCCCCACTTTTCAGCGAGTTTCAAACTTAGATGACGGGGTCCTGGTAACAACCCCGAAAGTGCTGCGGTCTGGATGGATGTTTTTGGTGTTATACAGCCATCGATGCACCCCGCCGGGGAGCGTGTGGCAATCGGGCCATACAA
Organism: Chromatiales bacterium; assembly: GCA_024712425.1. Taxonomy (GTDB): domain Bacteria; phylum Pseudomonadota; class Gammaproteobacteria; order Chromatiales; family Chromatiaceae; genus MONJU. The sequence continues at coordinate 2,204 of JAKRWE010000141.1, read as the reverse complement.
TGACCGGCCAGGAGACTCGACAAGATGAGTGAAGAAGACAAAGGCGTCCTGGATATGGATCTCAGTAGCGGCATCGCCGCCTTCGAGTCCAAGCATTTCAACAGTGCCACCAGCCTGCTGGGGCCGCTGGCCGAGGCCGGTAACCCGGAGGCCCAGTACCGCATGGCGATCATGGCGCAGAACGGCCTGGGGATGGTCGAGAACCAGTTGCTGGCCTTCAAGTACATGAAGGCGGCGGCAGAGTCTGGCCTGGGACTGGCCCAGCATGGCCTCGGTTTCATGTACATGCAGGGCGAATGCGTGGACCCCGATCCAGCCAGGGCGATCGAGTGGTTCGAAAAGGCGGCCGATCAGGGCCTGCAGGGCGCCATGACCACCATCGGCATGATGTACCGCGAGGGCAACGGCGTGGCGCGCGACGAGGATAAGGCCAGGGAATGGTTTCGCAAGGCCGGTTTCGACGATTTCTGAATAATGGCGACTCGGTAACATTCAACCACAAAGAACACGAAGGACACAAAGTGCGTTGCCAGCTCGTCTTGCCGACACTTTAATCGGCCCCTCGACGTTTCGAGTGGAATTCGCCCGGTAACCTGTGCCAGATTACCCGGAAAATCCGCAATGAGGAACCGGAATGGACGGCAACCAGATACTGCTTCTTGGGCTGGGTATAGAGGCCCCTTGGAAACTGGTGGACCAGCGATTGGATACCGACAAGCAACCGCATGAGCTGCACCTGACGATCAAGGCGGAGCGTGGGTCGAAGTACGCCTGCCCGGTCTGCGGTGAGGCCTGTGCTGCGCATGACTTCCAGGAGAAGACCTGGCGGCACCTGAACTTCTTCCAGCATCACTGCTATGTACATGCCTCGGTGCCGCGGGTGAAGTGTCCAGATCACGGTGTGAAGCTCGTAGACGTGCCGTGGGCGCGCAAAGGCAGCGCCTTCACCCTGCTGTTCGAACAGGCGGCACTGACCCTGGTCCGGGAGATGCCGGTGAACGCAGCAGCCCGGATCATGGAGATCACCGACAAGCGCCTGTGGCGCGTCGTCCAGCACTACGTGGCCAAGGCGGTTGCCAGTTTCGACCTGTCAGCAGTCCAAGCCATCGGACTGGATGAGACCGCCAGCAAGCGGGGCCATAACTACGTGACCGTCTTCATCGACATGGAGCGTCGCGACAAGCCGGTGCTGTTCGTGACGCCGGGCAAAGGCAAGGAAACCGTCAAGGAATTCAAGGCGTTCCTGGAAAAGCACGACGGGGATCCTGAACAGATTCTCGAAGTGGTCTGTGACATGTCGCCTGCGTTTCTCAGCGGGGTGGCTGGGCAATTGCCCAAGGCCCAGGTGACAGTTGACTGGTTCCATATCGTGCAGACCTTCACCCGGGCACTGGATGACGTGCGTAAAGCGGAGGGTCGGGTGAAGGCCTTGCCCAAGCATCTGCGGTGGGCGGTGCTCAAGCGTGGCGATGTGGATGGCCTGACCACCAGTCAGCTCAAGGCCATGGCGGAACTGCTGGATCAGGGGTTGGACACGGCGACCGCCTGGCGGGTCAAGGAGCGGCTACGCTGGGTGCGGCAGGCACCGACCCCAAGAGCGGCGAAATGGCGGATCACGCGGTTCATCAACTATGCCTCGGAACTGGTTGGTGGCGCCCACTTGCTAGAGCCGGTACGCAAGGCCTTGCAGACCCTGCGTACGCACGCGGAACGTGTCGTCAGACGATGGACATCCACCTACACCAACGCACGCCTTGAAGGACTCAATGGGCTGTTCCAGGCCGCGCGCGCAAGAGCCAGGGGCTACCGCAATACCGAGACCTTCATGACCATGATCTACCTGATCGCCAGCCCGGCGGGGAAGATTCTGGAATCCACATGAAACGTCGAAGAACCCTTTAATCGATCCTCTTCGTGCTCTCTGTACTCTTCCTGGTTGATCTGACACATGAATGGAGTAATGGGGAAACAATGCTTAATTTATTTATGTGTTGTGTCCCCATATTTGTTGAAACGCTATGGTTAGAAAACTCCACATGCCCACCCCGGAAGAAGACGCTGCGATCCAGCGCGGTATCGAGGCGGACCCCCTGTGTCAGGATACATGTCGCCTCCCCGAGTTGGGGTAAATTAGAGAGCAAACAGGGGGCGGAAAAGAGGAACCAATGGCCCGTTATTCAGAAGAACGTAAGGCATCCGTGCTG
>JAKRWE010000140.1 GCA_024712425.1 Chromatiales bacterium | reverse complement strand
GGCTTGACTTGAAACAGAGTATCTACGGGGTACGGTGTGTAGGAGCTGCCTTGGCAGCGAATGGCGGGGGCACGGTGCCGGACAGGAGCGATGTTTCTTCGCGGGCAAGCCCGCTCCTACAAGCCATTGCGATTGCACATGGCGCGCTCCACGGCAATGACCGCCGCCTCCACGCGTGAATGCACCTGCAGCTTGCGCAGGATGGACTTCACGTGCAGCTTGACCGTGCCATCGCTGATACCCAGGTTGCGCGCGATGACCTTGTTGCTCTGCCCGTCCGCGAGCAGGCAAAGGATCTCGTGCTCACGCGGCGTCAGTTCCGCCAAGTCCTGCGGCGCCGCTTCATTGGCCGGTGGCGCACTCTCGCCCTGAACCGCGCGCGCCAGCACCCCGGCCAGCTCCGGCGCCACCACGGTCTGCCCGCTGACGATCTGTTCCAGCGCGTCGATCAGGGCATCCGGCTCCATGTCCTTGAGCAGGTAGCCATTGGCGCCGCCCTGCAGGGACTGCACGACATCCTGTTCGTCACGGCTGGTGGTGAGCATGACGATCGGCATCCTCGCATCCCGCTCGCGCAGGGCCCTGAGCACCTCGATCCCGCTCATGCTCGGCATCCGCATGTCCAGCAGCACCACGTCCGGCCCCAGGTTCCCGACCAGCGCGATACCCCGCTCGCAGTCACCTTCCGCCGCCACGACCTCGATCCCGCGACGTTCCAGCAGCTCACCCAGCCCCATGCGAAAAAGGGCATGATCGTCGATCAACAAGACCTTCATCAGATAATCCAGCGCCTCTGGTTCTCCTGCTTTGCCACAGTGGGTTTGTAACACAGTTCCAGGCGCGTGCCCTCACCCGGTTCACTCTCGATGCGCAGGGCACCACCGAGCCGGCGCGCCCGTTCCTCCATGATGGACAGGCCGATGTGTTCGCCGGGGCGTCCCTGCTTGGCCACGCTGTCGAAACCGACCCCGTCGTCCTCGATCAGCATGGTAATGCCATCGGCCATCGAGCCACTGAGCAGGATGCGCACCGTGTGGGCCCGGGCATGCTTGCGGATATTGGCCAGGGACTCCTGTGCGATACGCAGGATCTGCATCTCCTCGGACGAGTTCAGATCGAGCTCGCGGCAGTTGTTCTGGAAGAATCCATGCGCCCCGCTCTCTTCCGCAAAACGCCTGACCAGCTTGTCCAGCGAACTCGCCAGGCCACGCTGCCCCAGCGGCGCCCGGAAGCTGTGCAGCAGCTCACGCAACTCGGTATGCGCCTCGTCCAGTCCATTGCTGATACGCATGGCGTCATGGCTGGCCGCCTCCTGGTCGCCACCGCGAATCACGTCCTGCAGCATGCGCACCTGGAAGCGCAGGCTGGCCAGGGTCTGGGCCAGCGAGTCGTGCAGCTCATGGGCCAGGGCCGTGCGTTCCTCCACGATGGAGAGACGGCGCGCCTCCTGGTCCGAGCGCTGCTTGGCCACCGCCATGCCCAGATGACTGCCGATGGTCTGCAACAGGTCGAGTATGTCCTCGCGGCCGGAGATGCCCGGCCGGCGCACATAGATGTGATACACCCCCAGCTGCTCGCCGTGATAGTCCAGGGGCACGCGCACCTGCTCGACCTCGTCGCTGCCGAACATGTTATGTCCGAGCCGCTGCACACAGTGCCGCTCCTCGTGATCGCACAGGATGTCACCGGGTGAGAGCGCCGTACCGCACAGGCACAGGTCCAGTGGCAGCATCTCCTGCTCGGTCAGTAGCGTATCGTTGAGACCGATCGCACCGACCAGGCGCATCCGGCCGCCCTCCTGCGCCAGGCCCACACTGGCCGCGACACCGCTGGCCATTTCCTTGAGCGTGCGCAGAAAGCGCAGCAGCAGCTCGTCCAGGTTGTCCGCCTGGTTCACGCTGGCCGCCACGTCGTAGAGGATCTTGAGCGAGGCCGTCTTCTGCGCCAGGCGCGTGGTATGGCGCGCGACGCGGCTGTCCATGTCCTCGTACAGGTCCGTCAACTCCTCGTTGAGACTGTCGATATCGCCCACCATGTTCGCCAGCACACCGGTATCCTCATGCGAAAGGGTCGCGCCCGGCTCGCCCTGACAGACCCTGGCCACCGAGCCCTCGAGGCGGGCCAGGGGCTCGAGCAATTGCTTGCGCAGGCGCCAGGCCGTCAGCGCCAGTCCCGTTACCGCGGCCGTCACGCCGACCGCAAGCGCCTGCCCGGCCAGTACAGTATCGATCAAGCGCATGAACAGCAGCGCGGCAACCAGGCACACGCCGCCCAGACCCAGCATCAGGATGCTCAAGGGCATCACCAGCCGCGCACTCCAGAGCATGCGCAGGACACGATGTTGCACCGCACCATCGGCCTCCGAGCCACGGACGGCTGCAGCGGAATGTATGTCGGGATCGGTCAGTGCCATGCACAGAGTTTGCGGGCTGGCTCCGATCGAGACAAGCCTCATTCCCCAGGTGTTAGTCCAAAGCAGTAATATCCCCTTTGTCCAATTCTAAAATGTCCCCTTTTGATTTCGGGAGGGGTGGTGACAGAGGAGACCATTGCGATGACACAGAAGACGGTGGACCGGCTGGGGGTGGTTCAGCAGGTTGTCGACCGGCAGTTGCGGCAGAAAGAGGCGGCACGGCAGTTGGACTTGAGCGTGCGGCAGATCAAGCGCCTGGTGGTCCGATACCGGGCCGAGGGAGCGGCTGGACTGGTTTCCCGCCACCGGGGCAGGCGCCCCAACAACCAGATCGCCGATGCGCTCCGGCAGGAGATCCTCGACCAAGCATCCACGCCACCGTCGAGAAGGCCAAGACCATCCAACTCAACCGCAGGACCCACAGGCCTGCACCGGACCATCCCTGGAGATGAGGCGCCCCCTCGTCCCCTCATGACCCCGGACTCACCAAGGGGACATTTCAGCTTGGGAGAAAAGGGGACATTTTAGAATTGGGTTGACACGAACGATTCTTCGATCATTCGCTGCAGCCGCTTATTGCGCGCCAGGCCGACAATGTAGCCCACACCGTGGCGCGCACACCAGCGCGGCACACGGTGACGGCAGAAGCCCGAGTCGGCCCGCAGAATGATCCGCACGGCAGGCCAGGCCTGGCGTAGTCGTTTGACCAGTAATGCCAGGATGGCCCAGGTATGCTTGGCGCCGTCGACATTGCTGGGCCTCAGATAACCGACCAGCAGCTGCTCACCGCAAAAGACATACAACGGGAGGAAGCAGTAGGCATCGTAATAACCATGGAAGAAGCGCCCTTCCTGCAGGCCGTGCACCCGGTCGTCGGTGGCATCAAAGTCGAGAATCAACTCTTCGGGTGGCCCGGCGAAGGATGTGATGAACCGCTCCACCAGCACATGGTGAATGGCGACCGCCGCCTCACGGCCCATACGGTTCTCCAAACGGCACAAGGTCGGTGAGCTACCCAATACCTGCTCCTGCTCGGTCGCTGTCTGCAACGCCGGGTCACCTCGAAGCTGGTCATGGTCGTTGAGATCCTCATACCCTTGACACAGGACATAGACGCGTTGTTAGTCCAAAGCAGTAATGTCCCCTTTGTCCAATTCTAAAATGTCCCCTTTTGATTTCGGGAGGGGTGGTGACAGAGGAGACCATTGCGATGACACAGAAGACGGTGGACCGGCTGGGGGTGGTTCAGCGGGTTGTCGACCGGCAGTTGCGGCAGAAAGAGGCGGCACGGCAGTTGGACTTGAGCGTGCGGCAGATCAAGCGCCTGGTGGTCCGATACCGGGCCGAGGGAGCGGCTGGACTGGTTTCCCGCCACCGGGGCAGGCGCCCCAACAACCAGATCGCCGATGCGCTCCGGCAGGAGATCCTCGAGAAAGCATCCACGCCACCGTCGAGAAGGCCAAGACCATCCAACTCAACCGCAGGACCCACAGGCCTGCACCGGACCATCCCTGGAGATGAGGCGCCCCCTCGTCCCCTCATGACCCCGGACTCACCAAGGGGACATTTCAGCTTGGGAGAAAAGGGGACATTTTAGAATTGGGTTGACACTGCTGGAGCTGCTGGTGATCCCCAAGCTTGTGGCGCTGATCATCGCCCTGCCGCTGCTCACGGTCTATGCCGATTTCATGGGTGTACTCGGCGGCATGGTCATGGCGAAAGCCCAGCTGGATATCTCCTACACTACCTTTATCGACCGGCTACAGGTGGCGCTGACAGTGACCTCTTATCTCGTTGGGATCGGCAAGACGCCGGTATTCGCAGCCTTTATCGCGGTCATCGGTTGTTACCAGGGCTTCCGGGTCAGCGGTGGCGCCGAAGGCGTCGGCCGGCGCACCACCGTCAGCGTGGTGCAGGCCATTCTTGCCGTCATCGTACTGGATGCCCTGTTTTCGATTGCCTTCAGTTATCTCGACATATGAACACCACACCCTATAACCCCGTCATCTCCGCGCGCAATCTGGACATGCGTTTCGGCAGCAAGCTGGTCCATGAGGCACTGGATTTCGACATTCTTCGGGGCGAGGTTCTGGACATCGTCGGCGGCAGCGGGAAGTCCACCCTGCTGCGCGAAATGGCGATGCTGCAGCAACCGACGGCAGGTTCCATCCACCTGTTCGGACAGGAAACGACCGGACTTAGCGAACAGCAACGGCTCCCACTACGGCGTCATCTGGGCGTTCTGTTCCAGGACGGCGCACTGTTTGGCGGACAAACCATACTCGAAAACATCGCCATCCCCTTGAAGGAACATACCCGCCTGCCGCCCGCCTTGATCAACGAGATTGCAATGATCAAGCTGCAGCTCGCCCAGCTGAGCCCGGCCGACGGTCTGCTCTACCCCAACCAGCTCAGCGGCGGCATGCGCAAGCGGGCGGCCTTGGCGCGGGCCATCGCGCTCGATCCGCAACTGCTGTTCCTGGACGAGCCCACGTCCGGGCTTGACCCGCTGAGCGCTGGAGCGCTCGATGAGCTGGTATTGCGACTGAAGGCAACGCTCGGCCCAACCATCGTGATCGTGACACACGACATGGAATCCCTGTGGTACGTCGCGGACCGGGTCATGCTGCTCGGCGAAGGACGGATTCTCGCCACTGGCAGCATGCAGGAACTGGCCGAATCGGTAGACCCCCTGGTCCGGGGATTCTTCCGCGGCGGACACCGGCACAGCGCGCACTGGGAAACGCAACAATGAACAGCAGAACCAGCTACATCCTTGTCGGACTGTTCGTACTCGGCCTGGGCACGGCCTTTGTTGCTGCCATACTGTGGCTGGGCAGCGGCAGCAGCGGCCACCACTACGACACTTACCTGGTCTATACCACCGAGTCGGTATCAGGCCTCAGCCGCGACGGAGCGGTGAAATACCGGGGGTCGACGTGGGCCGCATACGACGGATCAGCCTCGACCCCGGCAACCCGGAACGAGTGCGCCTGGTGCTGGAGATCGAACAGGGCACGCCTGTCAAGCAGGACACCGTGGCAACACTGGAGGTACGCGGGCTCACCGGTCTTGCCTATGTCAATCTCGTCGGCGGCAGCCGGCAGCCGCCGCCGCTGACCGCACCCGAGGGGACAATCCCGGTCATCCCGAGCCGCCCCTCCCTGTGGGGCCGGCTCAACCAGAAGCTGGGACTGGTGCTGGAGAACCTGATCGATGCTTCCCGCGAACTGAAGGAATGGCTCAGCGAGGAAAACCGCAAACTGCTGTTCAGAACCCTGGAACACCTGGAGGCGCTCAGCGGCCTGACGCTCCGGCAATCCGAGAACGTGGAGACCGCGATTGGGGACCTGGCGGGCACATTGCGCAATACCCGGCAGGCGTCGGAAGGCCTGCCGGAACTGGTCGAACGGCTGCAGAAAGGGGCCGACGCGATCGAGCGAATGGCCAACACATTCGAACACACCGGTTCCACACTGGGCCGGGCAGTGACGGCCCGGGACCGTACAAACCGGGCTGTTCAGCCAGGTGGTGCCGGCCGGCACACAGGCGCTGACCGACCTGCGTCTGGACACGCGCCTCCTCTACCTGCGCCAGGTCTTTGCGGCCAGTGCGTGTCGCGTCGAACTCGGCATCCGTATCGATCTGATCGGGGTAAGCAGTGGAAAAGCCCTGGGGGAAACCGGACGTTCACCTACCAGGACGCCTGTGACCGGGCGTCTCCCGAAGGGGGTGTCAGCACAGCCAACCGTCTGGTTGGCCGTTTTCTTGGCGAGCTGCGGGGGGTGCTCAGGCAACTGCTCGGCAAATAGGCGCTCGCTGGCCTGGGATCGCGAACTTTACCTGGCTGCTGACGGCTTATAGTATGTGCACCCGATTTCCCGGGTCTGCTCATTCCTAAGGAGAACTCGCATGAGCGAAACCAAGCACTGTCGACTGCTCATCCTCGGCTCCGGCCCCGCGGGCTACACCGCCGCCGTGTATGCCGCCCGCGCCAACCTCAACCCGGTGCTGGTGACCGGCATGGAACAGGGTGGCCAACTGATGACGACCACCGACGTCGACAACTGGCCGGGCGACCCGGAAAGCGTTCAGGGTCCGGACCTGATGACCCGCATGCAGCAGCACGCCGAGCGCTTCGAGACCGAGATCATTTTCGATTACATCAGCGAGGTGGATCTCAAGACCCGCCCCTTCCGCCTCAAGGGCGACAGCCAGGAATACAGCTGCGATGCCCTGATCATCGCCACCGGTGCATCGGCCCAATACCTCGGCCTGCCGTCGGAGGAGGCCTACAAGGGCAAAGGCGTCTCGGCCTGCGCGACCTGCGACGGATTCTTCTACCGCGGCCAAAAGGTTGCGGTCATCGGCGGCGGCAACACGGCCGTGGAAGAGGCGCTGTACCTGTCCAACATCGCCGAAGAGGTGGTACTGGTTCATCGTCGCGACGCGCTGCGAGCCGAAAAGATCCTGCAAAAACAGCTGCTGGATAAAGCGGAGAACGGCAATGTCACGATCGAATGGAACCAGGTGCTGGACGAGGTGCTGGGTGACGACAGCGGCGTGACCGGGATGCGCCTGAAAAGCACCACCGACGGCTCGACCAGGGAAGTCGATGTCCATGGCATCTTCATTGCCATCGGCCACAAACCGAACACGGCGATATTCGACGGTCAGCTGGAGATGAACAGCGGCTACATCAAAGTCCACAGCGGCACCGACGGGAATGCCACGGCGACCTCGGTCGAAGGTGTGTTTGCTGCCGGCGATGTCATGGACCACGTCTACCGCCAGGCCATCACCTCGGCCGGCAGCGGCTGCATGGCAGCCCTGGACGCAGAAAAATACCTCGACGCCCTGGAAGCGGAATAAGAAAATGCCCGGCCGCGTGACCCGGCCGGGTTAGACCGAATATTTCACAAATAAAAAGGGCAAAACCCGTGTAGTTCGTTAAAATTCAGTTGGTTACACTGGATCCGAACAAGGTTTTGCCCGTGACAAAATGTACCCAAGAAAGCTTTGATTTCC
>JAKRWE010000013.1 GCA_024712425.1 Chromatiales bacterium | reverse complement strand
GCCATGGTTTCCGCAACAAGGGGCGCTTTGCCAATGCCATCTACTTCCACCTTGGTGGACTCGATCTATACCCGGAGGGTATCTGCCGGTGAATGTTACCCACCTGATTTGGTGAAGAGCCTGAAATCACAGCTCCCCGAGCTTGCCCAGTTCCTTGGCGCACAGGTAATAGAAGGTCATGCGGCCTCTCTGGCGGTCGCCTTTCATGGTCTCGTACATGGCCTTGATGGCGTTGGAGGTGGGCATGATGATCGGCCATGTTTTCATTCCTTATCGTTGCGGTTTTTGTGCGTGCCGGTTGCGCCTCCCTGTGAACCTGTAGGTCATCGGGACGGTTTGGGCCTACCACCATGATCAAGCAGTGTTTGGCGATTTCCCGGGTTTTGGGGATAATCCCTGTCTCATTTTCTGTTGTGCCAATCTGTCATGTTTCCATGCAAAAACGGTAGCCGGACGACCTCTATTCCCCGGTGTCAGGATCTCCTGGCAATGCGAGGGCCAAGTGCCTGAGTCTCTTGTCTGCGGGGTGGACGAGGTTGGGTGCGGTCCCCTGGCAGGGGCCGTGGTCGCGGCGGCGGTCATACTCGATCCGGTACGGCCGATCGACGGCTTGGCCGATTCCAAGAAGCTGAGCGAAAAGAAACGCGAACGCCTGTTTCCCGAAATACAGGACAAGGCCCTGGCCTGGTCGCTGGGGCGGGCCGAGGTCGAGGAGATCGACCGGATCAATATCCTGCAGGCCAGTTTGCTGGCGATGCGGCGTGCCGTAGAGAGCTTGTCTATTGCACCGCATCACGCCCTGATTGATGGCAACAGGATTCCAGCGGGCCTGCCGTGCAGCGCGCAGGCGATCGTCGGCGGGGACGGCAGCGAACCGGCCATCGCGGCGGCCTCCATTATTGCCAAGGTGGCACGTGACCGGGAGATGATCGAGCTCGATGCGCGCTATCCCGGTTATGGACTTGCCGGTCACAAGGGTTATCCGACCCGGGCACATATACAGGCCCTGCATGAACTGGGGGTGACCGAGATCCACCGGCGCAGCTTCGGTCCGGTGCGCAGGTTGCTGGCCGAGAACGCATAATCCTGCATCCGGCGCAGATATCGGATTACAATCGGGTTTACGATGGATTTCCCTGGGAGGTCGAGGCAGATGTTTCGCCATCCACGCAGGTTCAGATTCCTTGCCGGCCTCTTTGCCCTTGTGCTGTGTCCACGGCTGTACGCAGCAGACCCTGTCAGGATGGTGCTGGAGTTCCAGCCGGACCGCGACAACGGCCGGCAGGTGTATGCGACCTGCGCCCGCTGCCACCTGCCCGAGGCTTGGGGGAATCATGACGGCACTTATCCACAGCTGGCCGGGCAACATGTCAACGTGCTGCTGAAGCAGTTGCTGGACATCCGCACCGGCAAACGACGCAACCCCAGCATGCGGCCGTTCGTGCAGGAGCGCACCGTGGGTGGCTACCAGAACCTGGTCGACGTGGTGTCCTACATCACCGATCTGCCGATGGATCCCGCACACAATCGTGGCCCCTGGCCGGAGGCGACACCGGAGTATGCAAAGGGCAAGACCCTCTACCTGGACAACTGTTCGGGTTGCCACGGGGCCTCCGGCGAGGGCAACAACGAAAAGTCCTATCCACGGCTCCAGGGCCAGCATTACAGCTACACCTACCGCCAGGCCATTGCCGCAAAGCGCGGCTTGCGCAAGGTCAACCTGGGCATGCTGGCGGTGGTCAACCGCCTGAGCGAGGAGGAGCTCAAGTTCGCGCTCAACTATGTCTCCCGCATACCGGTGCCCAAGAAGGACCTGGCCCCCAACCCGGGCTGGCGCAACCCCGATTTCAAGTGAGATGACCGCGTGACAGACAAATCCAAGCTCAGCCGTCGCCGTTTTCTGCAGGCCGCAGGCTCAACGCTCGTGGCCGGTGTGCCGGCCCTCGCCGTGGCGCAACACGAACCGGCCCCCGACGAATCAACAGCACAGACCCCGCCGTCCCTGGCCAGGCTTCTGCGTAAGGCGGATCTCCCGGCGCCCAAGGGCCCGCGCGTCGTGATCGTCGGTGGCGGCTGGTCCGGCCTGAGCATGGCCAAATACCTCAAACTGCAGAATCCGGCCTTCGATGTTGTGCTCATCGATCGCCAGCCGGCCTTTCTGTCCTTCCCCCTGAGCAATGCCTGGCTGGCTGATCAGGTCGACCTGGAATTTCTCAGCCACAGCTTCTTCGAGGCGGCACGGCATCACGACTACCGTTTTCTGCAGGCCACGGTGCTGGGCTTCGACCGCGAGGCGCGCAAGGTCTACAGCGACGCCGGGATACTGGACTACGACTACCTGGTGCTGGCGCCCGGTATCGAGTACGACTACGCGCGCATCGGCGTCGAGGACCCGGTCGAGCAGCAGACGCTGTACCACCGTTATCCCGGCGGCTTCTACAGCAGCTCGGAACTGCTCACCATCAAGCGCAAGATCCACGAGTTCAAGCGCGGCACCTTTCTGCTGAACGTGCCGAACGGCGATTACCGCTGCAGCGCGGCACCGTACGAGCGGGCCTGCGTCATGGCGGCGATGTTCAAGAAGCACAATGTGCGGGCCAAGATCCTGCTGCTGGACATGAACAGCGACATCACGATCATGAAGGACGCCTTCTCCAGGGCCTTCCATGACCTGTACGCCGACATCATCGACTACCTGCCGAGCTCGATGATCTCCAATGTCGACGTGGCGGGCCGGAGCGTCGAGACGGAATTCGACGAATACAGTTTCGACGATGCCATCATCTATCCGCCGATCCGGGCCTCCCGGCTGCTGGAGGAGGCCGGTATCGTGAACCCGAGCAGTCCGCAGAAGACGGCGGATACGGATCCCTTCCGCTATAACCTGGTCGGGGACGAGCACGTCTATATCACCGGTGATTCCCGCTCCCAGCCGTTCTCGAAAGGAGGGCATACCGCGAACTCCGAGGCCCAGTACGTGGCCGAGGTGATCGCCGGGCATGCCCTGGGCCGGGAGGTGGTCTGGCGCAGCCCGCAGACCATGTGTTTCTCAACCATGGACATCGATCCGCTGCGCGCGATGAGCCACATCACCTACTATCGCTACGACGAGGCCAGCAAGGACTTCGCCTTCGACCGTATCCACTCGGTCGACAACTGGGATGTCACCGGCGGCCAGGCCAGCCTGGCCTGGGCCGAGGGCCTGTTCCAGGACATGTTCTACGAGTAGAGGCCCGCGCCCCATCATGTCTGCCCAACCCGAATCCGTCGCTGATGCTGTCGAGCAGCAACGTCTGCTGGGCATCTACCTGCCGGCCATGCGCCAGCGCTTCAAGGCCGAGGTCAGCCGCCTGACCGGCGGTGGCATGGCCGCGCTGCTGGGCGGGCGGCCCGATGCGGGCGATCTCGCCTTCCTGCTCACCTACCTGTACGCCTGGCACTGGCTGCGGCACAACGTCCCGGCGGCCTATCGCGAAGGCATGCTGGCGACATTCAGGAACCCGCAGCGCCTGTTCCTGATGCGACTGTTGATCGAGACGGATACTGCCGATACCTTTGTCGAGGGCTATCTCCGGCACTGGCAGGCGCACCCGCCTGGTGGGCCGGTGCAGCAGGCGCAGGCACTGCGCCTGGTGGACGCCGCCGAAGGTGAACTGTCGAAGGCAGTGCGGCATGTGCTGGATGTGTGGCGATCCTTCGGCCTGTTCGAGCAGAGCTACAAGGTGGCCTACGCCGGACTGGCCAAGCAGGAGAAGGACCGTTATGGCGACATGCTGGGCGAGGCCGACCGGGAACGCCTGGCGCTGGTGGATGCCTTGCCCGATCCGGGGGTGGGCAAAAACAAGGGCTTCGCCAAGCTGGGCATCATCCCGGCCATGGGCTGCCCGCAGGCCTGCCGCCATTGCATGTTCATCTGGCGCCCCCTCAAGCCCACCGACCCCGATCCCGACAAGATCTACCGCATCGTCGACGGCCTGACCGACAACGTGCTGTTCACCGGCGGCGACCTGACACGGCACATGGACGCCTTCTACGACGGCATTCGCGCCATGCGCCACGTGACCACCTTTGCGATCCTGCTCAACGGCGACTTCGCCGACGATCCGCAGACCACGGAAGAGGTCATCGGCCGCATGGCGGCGGCCATCGATGGCCGCCCCTCGCACTGGCCCAGGGCGCGGGTGTTGCTGCAGATCAGTTTCGACGAGTTCCATCAGGAGGTGATCGTCGACAAACAGGGGCGGCTGAAAGAACGCATTCCGGTGGCCAAGATCGCCAACATCGTCGAGACGGCCCCGCGCCATGCGAAACAGATCCAGCTGGCGCTGCTGCACAAGCAGACCGGTCTGAACTTCTCGATGGATGTGTTGCAAAAGGGGGTGTTCGCGCACCTGGTCAACGAGCTGGGGGATCGCGGTTACCAGGTGCGGATACTCTCGACAGGACCTTCCGCGCGGCTCAAGACCAACCCGGCCACCGGCGAGCGGGGGAAGATCCTCAAGGACGCCAGTTTCGTACTCGCCCGCTATCCCGACGCGCCTGTCCTGATGACCAGCTCCACCATCGATGGTTACGGGCGCGCCGAGTTGATGGAGGAGGGCGAGACGGTCAAGGAGCGGGAGCTGCTGCAGCAGGTGCTCACCCAGGGGCCGCCGCCCGGTGAGGCCTTCGATATCGACCTGATGTTCTGGTTCAACGGCTGGGTGACCCTGTTCAACGCGGTCCACATGTGCCTGGGGGATGTGTATGCCGACGGGGTGGACAGGATACTGGCGCGCCAGCGCAAGGACCCTCTCAGCCAGGCCCTGTACCGTTTCGACCGCCGTTTGCCGGATCTGTATGCCGAGCTGCGGTCCGACCTGCCGTCGCTGCTGGAAAAGGCCACCGGGCCGCACCACCTGTACCACATGCTCACCGAGGATGCGGGCGTGCGCCTGCACATGACCCGGCGCCTGATCGGGGCGGCCGGCTGAAAAGATCCCGGGCGCGCGGCCCGGGTTTCGGGGACATCTGCAGGTCGGGCCTCAGCTCGACATGTCGAGCTTCTCCAGAATGGTAAGACCTTTTTCTACATTACCCTTCGCTGCCATCGCACGAAATCGGGTTTCAGCATCGAACTCTGCGATGGCTTGCGTCGAGAGCTCTTCCATGAGCTTGTTGATGCTAATGTGTCTGCGTTTTGCCAATGCCTTCAAGCGCATATGCTTGTCATCGGGTAATCGCACGGTCAGCGTCGCCATATCAACGTACCTCCAGAATCTGTTCCGGGGTCAGAATCTGAATCCCGGGAAAATTCAGTTCGGCCTGCCTGAAGTCCCGAACATTGTTTGTCACGATCCACTGCGCGTTGCCAGCTGCGGCGAGCTCGAGAAGGTGGTTGTCTGCCTCGTCAGCCAGGTTTGGTCGCCACAAGTAGTAGATCGATATCCATTCAGAAACAGAGCAAAAGGCCTCCAGCAAGATTTGGATGTCATCAGCGGAAACGGGGCATTTATCCAAAATATGCGGTCTGGCTGAAACAGCCTCGTACTCGGAGAAAAGGGCATTTCCCAGCAGTGATTGGTATTGCCCTTTGAGGCAGCGTCGCAGTATTTCGCGGTTTGGCCCGGCTGTCCCAATCAAGGCAGCAGTGAACACGCTCGTATCGACAACAATTCGGGGTACCATGTGGGATATGGTAGCATATATGAAGTCAAGTACGCTTATCGGCCGAGGCGAATAGTAGACCTGTTTAATTCTACTTTGTCACATTTACTCGAATGCAGCGGGGTAGCGTGTCTGCATGTGCCCGTCGGTCGCAAGGATGCGGCAATCGAGCCTCCAGGTGTTGCCCGGCTTGCCACGGTGTCTGGGCAGATAAGGGAATACAGGTTTTCCGATTGGCGACACCCCCCGCAGGGGTTATTCTGTCCCCCTTCCAGTCGCCTCTGATTCTGTCGGTACTACGCCCTGATGAGCCACCAGTTCGTCCACCTCCACGTCCATTCCGAGTTCTCGCTGGTGGACGGGACCGCGCGCATCAAGCCGCTGGTGGGCGCGGTGGCGGACAAGGACATGCCGGCGGTGGCGCTGACCGACCAGTCCAACATGTTCGCCCTGGTGCGCTTCTATAAGGCGGCCATGGCGGCGGGGGTCAAGCCGATCTGCGGGGTGGACCTGCTGATCCGCAACCCCGAGGACGTCAACCAGCCCTTCCGTCTGGTTCTGCTGGTGCAGTCCAACACCGGCTACCGCCACCTCACCGAGCTGGTCTCGCGCAGTTACCAGGAGGGCCAGCACCTGGGTATCCCGATGCTGGAATGTTCCTGGCTCACGCCACACAACTGCGAGGGGCTGATCGCGCTATCCGGGGCCAACGAAGGTGACGTGGGGCGCGCCCTGCTGGCCGGCAACGGGGCACTGGCGGAGGAACGCCTGCGCTACTGGCAGGAGCGCTTCGGCGACCGCTACTACCTGCAGCTGGTGCGTACCGGGCGCGAGGGCGAGGAGGCCTGCCTTCACCAGAGCGTGGAGCTGGCGATGCAACACGATGTGCCGGTGGTGGCCACCAACGGGGTGTGTTTCCTCGAACCGGACGAGTTCGCCGCGCACGAGGTGCGGGTGTGTATCCGCGACGGCCGTGCGCTCGACGATCCGCGCCGGCCGCACCTCTACAGCGAGCAGCAGTATCTGCGCAGCCCGCAGGAGATGGCCGAGCTGTTCAGCGATATCCCCGAGGCCCTGCAGAATACGGTCGAGATTGCGCGCCGCTGCAACCTGGAACTGACCCTGGGCAAGAATTTCCTTCCGGACTACCCGGTGCCCGAGGGCATGACCATCGACGAGTTCCTCACCGAGGAGTCCCGCAAGGGGCTGGAATGGCGCCTCGAGCGCATCTTCGACCGGAACGATCCGGATTTCGCCGAAAAGCGCAGACCCTACGACGAGCGCCTGCAGATCGAGCTGGACGTGATCAACAGCATGGGCTTCCCGGGTTACTTCCTGATCGTGGCGGACTTCATCCAGTGGGCCAAGGACAACAACGTGCCGGTGGGGCCGGGGCGGGGCTCGGGCGCGGGCTCGCTGGTGGCCTATGCGCTCAAGATCACCGACCTCGACCCGCTCGCCCTCGACCTGCTGTTCGAGCGCTTCCTCAACCCGGAGCGGGTCTCCATGCCCGACTTCGACGTCGACTTCTGCATGGACAAGCGGGAGCGCGTGATCGACTACGTGGCCAGCAAGTACGGTCGCGACGCGGTGTCGCAGATCATCACCTTCGGCTCCATGGCGGCCAAGGCGGTGGTGCGCGACGTGGGCCGGGTGCTGGGTCATCCCTATGGCTTCACCGACCGGGTGGCCAAGATGATCCCGCCGGATCTAGGCATGACCCTGGACAAGGCGCTGGACGAATCGGAGGACCTGGCCAAGGCCTATCGTGATGACGAGGAGGTCACCCAGCTGATCGACATGGCGCGCAAGCTCGAGGGCCTGGCGCGCAACCCCGGCAAGCACGCCGGCGGGGTGGTGATCGCACCGGGCAAGCTGACCGACTTCGCGCCGCTGTACTGCGAGGCGGACGGTTCCAACCTGGTCGCCCAGTACGACAAGGACGACGTGGAGCAGGCGGGCCTGGTGAAGTTCGACTTCCTCGGCCTGCGCACCCTGACCATCATCGACTGGGCGCTGGAGACGGTGAATGCGCAGCGCCGGGCGAAGGGCGAGGCGCCGATCGACATCTCGGCCATCCCGCTGGACGGCAAGGCCTCCTTCGACCTGCTCAAGAGCGGCAACACCACCGCGGTGTTCCAGCTCGAATCGGAGGGCATGCAGAAGCTGATCGTCAAACTCGCGCCCGACAACTTCGACGACATCACCGCCCTGGTGGCGCTGTACCGTCCGGGGCCGCTGCAGTCGGGTATGGTGGACAACTTCATCAACCGCAAGCACGGGCGGGAGAAGGTCAGTTATCCCGATCCCAACTACCAGCATGAGTGCCTCAAGCCGATCCTGGAGTCGACCTACGGGGTCATCCTGTACCAGGAGCAGGTCATGCAGATCGCGCAGGTGATGGCCGGCTACTCGCTCGGCGGCGCCGACCTGCTGCGCCGCGCCATGGGCAAGAAGAAGCCCGAGGAGATGGCCAAGCAGCGCGCGGTGTTCAAGGAGGGCGCCGACAAGAACGGCATCGATCCCGAGCTGGCGATGAAGATCTTCGACCTGGTGGAGAAGTTCGCGGGCTACGGCTTCAACAAGTCGCACTCCGCGGCTTATGCCCTGGTCTCCTACCAGACCCTGTGGCTCAAGACCCATTACCCGGCGGCCTTCATGGCGGCGGTGCTGTCCTCGGACATGGACAATACCGACAAGGTGGTGACCTTCATCGAGGAATGCCGCGCCATGGAGCTGGTGGTGGAGCCGCCGGACGTGAACCGTTCGCAGTACCGCTTCACCGTGGACGGCGACGACACCATCGTCTACGGGCTGGGTGCGATCAAGGGCGTGGGCGAGGCGGCCATCGAGGGTATCATCGAGGCGCGCGGGCAGGGCGGGGCCTTCCGCGACCTGTTCGACTTCTGTCGCCGTATCGATCTCAAGAAGGCCAACCGCCGGGTCCTGGAGTCCCTGATTCGCGCCGGCGCCCTGGACCACCTCGGCAGCAACCGCGCGACCCTGATGATCCAGCTGCCGCTGGCGCTCAAGGTGGCCGAGAAACACGAGCAGGACCGCTCCGCCGGGATGATGGACATGTTCGGTGACCCGGTCGAGGAGGAGGCCAGCCCGGCGCTGGGCGTGGTGCCCAAGGAGAGCGAGGAATGGGACGACCAGATCCGCCTGCAGGGCGAGAAGGAGACCCTGGGGCTGTTCCTGACCGGCCATCCCATCGACCGCTATGTGGCGCAGATCGAGCAGATGATCGGTACCCGCATTGGCCGCCTGAGCCTGGACGACGTGAAGGGCACGCGCAACCGGCGCAGCGGCAGGAAGGTGCGGGTGGCCGGCCTGGCCATGATGGTGGCGCGGCGCAACACTCAGCGCGGCCAGATGGCTTCGGTGCTGCTGGACGACAAGAGCGGCCGCATCGAGGCGACCCTGTTCTCCGAGACCTTCGAGCGCTACCGCGACCTGGTGGCACCGGACCGCATCCTGGTGGTGGACGGCTCGCTGGTGCCGGACGAGTACCGCGGCGGACTGTCGATACGGGTCGATCAGGTGCAGCCCTTCCAGGCGTTTCGCGAGGCCTGCTGTGCCGGCATGGAGATCACCCTCAGGGAGGCCTGGATACGGGAGCAGGGCCTGGCCGTGGTTGACGTGGTGAACCGTTTGAGGTCGATACTGGAGCCTTACCGGGGCGGCTGTTGCCGTGTCGGCATGCGCTACCGGCGCCTGGATGCCGAGGCACGCCTCACGCTGGGGGCGGATTGGTCGGTAACCCTGTGCGACGAGTTGCTGCGCGAACTCGAACGCTGGCTGGGCGAGGGGACGGTGCAGCTGCGGTTCCGCCAGCCCGAACCCCTGGCCGAGCCGGAGCGCCGGGTCCGGGTACATTAGCCATGTCCGGCCCCGGGGATGCTTTTCGCACCCGGTCAGGTATCATAGCCATCTCCGCCCGAGTGACGAAAAGCAGAACACATGAACCTCGACTTTCTCGACTTTGAACAACCGATTGCCGAACTTCAGGCCAAGATCGAAGAACTTCGACTGGTCGGCAGTGACAACGAGATCAATATCCAGGAGGAGATCGAGAAACTCGAGGGCAAGAGCCGCTCGCTGACCGAGTCGATCTTCGCCAAGCTCACGCCATGGCAGATCTCGCAGCTGGCGCGGCATCCACTGCGCCCCTACACCCTGGACTACATCGAGCGCATCGTCGACGACTTCGAGGAACTGCATGGCGACCGGGCCTTTGCCGACGATCACGCCATCGTCAGCGGCCTGGGCCGGATCGAGGGGCATCCGGTCATGGTGATCGGCCACCAGAAGGGGCGCGATACCAAGGAAAAGATCCATCGCAACTTCGGCATGCCGCGTCCCGAGGGCTACCGCAAGGCGCTGCGCCTGATGAAGACCGCTGAGCGTTTCCGTATCCCGGTGGTGACCTTCATCGACACCCCGGGGGCCTATCCCGGTATCGGCGCCGAGGAGCGTGGCCAGTCCGAGGCCATCGCGCGCAACCTGTGGGAGATGTCCGGTCTGCGCACCCCCATCATAGCCACCGTGATCGGCGAGGGCGGCTCCGGCGGGGCGCTGGCGATCGGCGTGGCCGACAAGCTGATGATGCTGCAGTACAGCACCTACTCGGTGATCTCGCCCGAAGGCTGCGCCTCCATCCTGTGGAAGGACGCCGAAAAGGCCTCGCTGGCCGCGGATGCCATGGCGATCACCTCCCAGGACCTGAAGGGGCATGGCCTGATCGACGAGATCATCCCCGAGCCGCTGGGCGGTGCGCACCGTGACATGGGCAGCATGGCGCGCAACCTGCGCAATGCCCTGGTCGAGTCGCTGGAAAACCTCAAGGCGGAACCACTCGACCGCCTGCTCGAGCACCGTTACGAACGCCTGATGTCCTACGGCGTGTTCAACGAGGCCTGACTTTACCCATGGGCTTCGATGAAGCCGGCCTGCTGAAAATCCTTGCAAGCCTTCCGCAACCCACCGGCTGGCTGATTGCCTATAGCGGCGGCCTGGACTCGCGCGTGCTGCTGGAGGCACTGGCGCGGCTGCAGCCACGACTGGGGCAGCCTGTACGCGCGGTGCATGTCCATCATGGCCTGCTGCCGCATGCCGACGCCTGGAGCGAATACTGCCGCGAGACCTGCGATGCCCTGGGCCTGCCGCTGGAGACCGTGCGCCTCGATCTGCAGGTGCCGCCCGGCGAGAGCCTGGAGGCGGTGGCGCGCGAGGCCCGCTACCAGGCCCTGGCCGAACGGCTGGGCCAGAGCGAGATGCTGCTGACCGCCCAGCACCGGGACGACCAGGCCGAGACCTTGCTGCTGCAGGCCCTGCGCGGGGCCGGCATCGAGGGGCTGGCCGGGATGCCGCGCTGCCGTCCCTGGCACAACGGCTGGCAGGCCCGTCCGTTACTGGACTATCCGCGCGCCGATTTGCATCGATGGGCGCAGGAACAGGGCCTGGCGTGGGTGGAGGATTCCAGCAACGAGGATCGTCGCTTCGATCGCAACTACCTGCGGCACGCGGTGATGCCGGTACTGCGCGCGCGCTGGCCGGGAGCCGCTCGCACCCTGGCGCGCAGCGCGGGGCACTTAGCCGACAGCCTGACGGTGCTGCGGGAGGTGGCGCAGACGGATCTGGCGGCCTGCCGGGACGGCAGCGAGTTGCGCCTGGACTGCGTGGCCGCGCTGTCCGGCGTCCGTCGCGCCATGCTGCTTCGAACCTGGATCCGTGACAGCGGTCACCCGGTGCCGGACCAGCGCCGCCTGCAGACCATTATCGGACAGGTGCTGTCTGCCGCAGAGGATCGTTCGCCATGCGTCAGCTGGGATGGGGTGAGTCTGCGTCGTTACCGGAACCACCTGTATCTCACGCCGGACCCGCTGCCGCCGGTGCCTTCCGCTGAAATACCCTGGCAGGAGCCCGTCACCTTGCCGCTTCCGCCCGGATGCGGTGAGTTGCGACTGGAGGCGGCCGAGCTCGGCATTCCACGCCATGCCTGGACCGGGGGGCGGGTGCAGGTTCGTTGGGGCGAGAACCCGGTGCGCTGCCGCCTGCAGGGGAGAGCGGGCGCCCGCGGTCTGAAAAAGCTCTGCCAGGAATGGGGCGTGCCACCGTGGCAGCGACCCTATCTGCCGCTGATCTTCGTCGACGACCAGCTCGCCTCGATCGCGGGCCTGGGTCTGTGCGAAGGGCCCGTTGCAACAGCCGGCGACAACCTCCGGCCGATATGGCGCCCCGGATAAGCTGGCGGTTGTTTTTCCGGGTTACGCTGCGCGGCTGCACGAGCGATCGGCCATTGACGACCGCTGTAGCCCGGATGGAGGCCGAAGGCCGGAATCCGGGGAGGGGGTTGACCTCGGGTTGTTTCCCCGGATTGCGCTGCGCTGCATCCGGACTACGTCTTGTTCGGGTTACACTCGCACGCCTTGTGCTGGTCAATGGAGCGATCGACCCATGGGTTTCCGAAACAGCTACGCCCGACGCCACCCCGTCCAGGGCGTCCTGGTCAATTTGCTGCTGATCCTGGCGCTGGGGCTGCTGATCGCCGGCCTGCGCCTGCCGTTGCTGACCCTGGAGAAATTCTGGTTCTTCAGCAATACCGTGAGCCTGTACTCGGCACTCGTACAGCTGTATGCGGAACGTGAATGGGGCCTGTTCGCGCTGATCGGTCTGTTCAGCGTGGTCTTCCCCATCATCAAGCTGCTGCTGTTGGCCCTGGTCTGGAATTTCGAGGCCGCCGCCAGCGCAACCCATCGGCGCCACATGAAATGGCTCGCCGAATACAGCAAGTGGTCGATGCTGGACGTGTTCGTGGTGGCCCTGGTGGTGGTCTCGGTCAAGCTGGGCACCGTGGCCGAGGCGCACACCCGTGAGGGGATCTATTTCTTTGCCGCCAGCGTAATACTGACCATGCTGCTCTCGAACTGGATCGGGCGGCATGCGGGCAGACCCTGAATTAGGGTAGAATCCGCCGCTTGTTTTTCGAGGTGCCGCATGCAGGGTATCAACCCGATCAAAAATGCCATTTCCGACCTCCGAGGGCGCTTGCAGGCCCTGAGGGGGTATCTTTGACTACGAGGTAAAGAAAGAGCGCCTCGAGGAAGTGCTGGGCGAGCTGGAGGACCCGGAGGTCTGGAACGATCCGGAACGCGCCCAGGCACTGGGCAAGGAGCGCTCCCTGCTCGAGGGCGTGGTCAACAATATCGACGAGCTGAGCTCGGGTTTCGATGATGCGGCCGACCTGCTGGAGATGGCCGTCGAGGAGGGCGACGACGAGACCGTGGCTGCGGTCGCGTCGGACGTCGAAGGCTATGAGAAACGGGTCGCCGAGCTCGAATTTCGGCGCATGTTTGCCGGCGACATGGATGCCAACAATGCCTTCCTGGATATCCAGGCGGGGTCCGGTGGCACCGAGGCGCAGGACTGGGCCGAGATGCTGTTGCGCATGTACCTGCGCTGGGGCGAGGCGCACGGCCTCAAGACCGAGCTGATGGAGGTCTCGCCGGGCGAGGTGGCGGGCGTCAAGTCGGCCACCATCCGTTTCGAAGGGCCTTATGCCTTTGGCTGGCTGCGCACCGAGACGGGTGTGCACCGCCTGGTGCGCAAATCGCCGTTCGATTCCGGCAACCGCCGCCATACCTCCTTTGCCGCGGTGTTCGTCTCGCCGGAGATCGACGACTCGATCGAGATCGACATCAACCCCGCCGATGTGCGTACCGACACCTACCGGGCCTCGGGTGCGGGTGGTCAGCACGTCAACAAGACCGACTCGGCGGTGCGCCTGACCCACATCCCGACCGGTATCGTGGCGCAGTGCCAGAACGACCGTTCGCAGCACAAGAACCGCGATCAGGCCTGGAAGCAGCTCAAGGCCAAGCTGTACGAACTGGAGGTGCAGAAGCGTAACGAGAGCGCCCAGGCGCTGGAGGACACCAAGTCCGATATCGGCTGGAGCAGCCAGATCCGTTCCTACGTGCTCGACCAGTCGCGGATCAAGGACCTGCGCACCAATGTCGAGACGGGCAACACCCAGGCCGTGCTCGACGGCGGCCTGGATCAATTCATCGAGGCCAGCCTGAAAAGCGGTCTTTGAATTTTTCACCACAAAGAACACAAAGGGCACGAAGGGGTTGAGAGCCGGCACCCGATGACGACTGTGCGACTGACCCTTTATCCTTTGTGTTCTTTGTGCTCTTTGTGGTTATTGAATCCATGACTGAACAGCAATCAGACGAAAACAAACTCATCGCCCAGCGGCGTGAGAAGCTCGCCGCGCTGCGCGCGCAGGGCCAGGCCTTTCCCAACCATTTTCGGCGCGATGCACTGGCGGCGGAACTGCAGGCGCGCTTCGGTGACAAGGACAAGCAGACGCTGGAGGAACTGAATCAGCGCGCCAGCGTGGCGGGACGCATCATGGCCAAGCGCGGTCCCTTCGTGGTGATCCAGGACATGTCGGGGCGTATCCAGTTCTACGTGGACAAGAAGAAGCTCCCGCAGGAACTGATGGCGCAGATCAAGACCTGGGACATCGGCGATATCGTCGGTGGCGAGGGGCCGATCCACAAGTCGGGCAAGGGCGATCTGTATATCTACCTCGACCAGGCGCAGCTGCTGACCAAGGCGCTGCGGCCGCTGCCAGAGAAGTGGCACGGCCTGGCCGACCAGGAGCAGCGCTATCGTCAGCGTTATGTCGATCTGATCGTCAACGAGGAGGCGCGGCGCACCTTCATGCTGCGCTCGCGGATCATCAACTACATCCGCAACTACTTCGTGGACAGCGGCTTCCTCGAGGTCGAGACGCCCATGATGCAGGTGATCCCCGGTGGCGCCACCGCGCGTCCCTTCGTCACCCACCACAACGCCCTGGACATGGAGCTGTTCCTGCGTATCGCGCCGGAGTTGTATCTCAAGCGCCTGGTGGTCGGCGGTTTCGAGAAGGTGTTCGAGATCAACCGCAACTTCCGCAACGAGGGGCTGTCGACCCGGCACAACCCCGAGTTCACCATGATCGAGTTCTACGAGGCCTACGTGGACTACCATCACCTGATGGACCGAACCGAAGCGTTACTGCGCGGTATCGCGCGCGACGTGGTGGGCCAGGAGCAGGTGGAATACCAGGGCGAGCGCTACGATTTCGGCAAGCCCTTTGCCCGCATGACGGTCAAGGAATCCATCCTCCATTTCAATCCGGACATCGAGGCGACCGATCTGGACGACATGGGCAGGGCCGCGGCGCATGCCGAGCGCCTGGGCGTCGAGGTGAAGCCGAGCTATGGGCTGGGCAAGATCCAGATCGAGATCTTCGAGAAGACGGTCGAGCACCGCCTGATGGATCCGACCTTCATCACCGCCTATCCGACCGAGGTGTCACCGCTGGCGCGGCGCAACGACGAGGATCCGTTCGTCACCGACCGCTTCGAGTTCTTCGTCGGCGGGCGCGAGATCGCCAACGGTTTCTCGGAACTGAACGATCCGGAGGACCAGGCCGAGCGCTTCCGCAAGCAGGTGGAAGAGAAGGAGGCCGGCGACGACGAGGCCATGCATTTCGATGCCGACTATATCCGTGCCCTGGAACACGGTCTGCCGCCAACCGCAGGTGAGGGCATCGGCATCGACCGCCTGGTGATGCTGTTCACCAATGCGCCGTCGATCCGCGATGTGCTGCTGTTCCCGCACATGCGCCCGGAGGGGTAAGGCCCGGTCCCCGGATTACGCTTCGCTGCATCCGGGCTACGCACCTACGCAGTACGGTTACGCAAGCAATCGGCCATTGACGATTGCCGTGGCCCGGATGGAGGCCGAAGGCCGGAATCCGGGGAGGGGGTGATCTCCGGTTGTTTTTCCCGGATTACGCTGCGCCGCATCCGGGCTACGCGCTGAGCATCTCCCGGACGGCTGCGATCTGGCCGCCGGGCTCTTCCATCTCCATCACGGTGATCTCGGTCTGCAGGCCGATGCGGTCGAAGGCCGAATAGTTTTCCCAGGCCGGCATGTCCTCGTGCTCGTCGGCGGTGCCGACCGTGACCCTGTGTTGCAGACGGGCGACCAGGACCAGGTCGGCGTAGTCGGGCCGATCCGGTGAACGTTCGAGTTTCAGGCATTCTTCAGGCACGTTCTTCAGGGCCTCGGCAAACTGCCATTCGCGCAGCATCTCGCCACCCAGCGCCGGCGCCAGGCCGGTCAGGAGCTGTTCGATCAGCGCTGGTTCGGTATCGAAGCCAAAGTCGTGATCGAGCTTGGTGAGTATCGGCAGGGCGCCGATGTTGTGCACCAGGCCGGCGAGCATGGCCTGCTCGGGTTCCAGTCCATCCACGTTGTAGGAGAGTACGCGCGCGATGGCGGCCACCTCCAGGCTTTCGTTCCACAGGTCCCTGAAGGCGGTATCCAGGTCTTGCGAGGTGGCCTGGAAGATCTGTTTCATGGCCAGGCTGATGACCAGGTTCTTGACCAGCTTGACCCCCATGCGGGTGATGGCCATCTGTACGTTGTCTATGGGGTCGCGGGCGCGGTACAGGGGGCTGTTGGCCACCTGCAGCAGGCGCGCGGTCAGCACCGGATCCTGGGTCACGATCTCGGCGACCTCGGCGGCGCTGGTGTTTTCGCTCTCCACCGCATCGCGCACGCGCAACGCCACTTCCGGGAGGGTGGGCAGCTGGATGCGGTTGGCGGCGATATCCTCGCGCAGTTGTTCGGCGAAATTGGGGGCGATGGTTTCAGCAACAGGCATGGTTTGGATTCCGGTTGGACAGTGATAGCTACACTATCGGTCTCCGCGCGGGTTTCTTGAGCCATTGTCAGGTTCGTGCACGGCGGGTGTGACCCGGGTCAAAAGCGATGCACGGGTCGCAAGTAAAACCGGCTGACAGGGACTAAAATGAACAGATCTGTCCGTTATGAGGAAAGGGGATGCATAGTGAATGGTAGAAGTCTGATCGTTGCCACGGTACTCGTTTCATTGCTTGGTGGTTGCCAGACCATCGACCCCTACACGCGGGAGACCAAGACCTCCAATACCGCCAAGGGTGCGGGCATCGGTGCGCTGATCAACAAGGACGACCGGGGCAAGGGGGCGGTGATCGGTGCCGCGCTGGGCGCCGGCGTGGGCGGTGGCATCGGTTATTACATGGATCAGCAGGAGACCCAGTTGCGCCGCATCCTGGAGGGTTCGGGCGTCAGCGTGACCCGGGTTGGTGCCGCATCGTGTTGAACATGCCCGGCAATATCACCTTCGATACCGACCAGGCGGCCATCAAGGCCAGCTTCTATGACGTGCTGGACTCGGTCGGGCTGGTGCTGCAGAAGTTCGACAAGTCGGACATCCGGGTCGCCGGGCATACCGACAGCACCGGCAGCCGGGAATACAACCAGCAGCTCTCGCAGCGACGCGCCCAGTCCGTGGCCAGTTACCTGCAGCGACGGGGCGTGGCGCCGGGCCGGATGTTCATCGTCGGTTATGGTGAAGATCGCCCGATTGCGGACAACCGGACCGCACGCGGGCGCGCGCTGAACCGTCGCGTGGAGATCGAGATCCTGCCGCCACGGGCGTAGCGGTGTGTCGGGTTGAAACCCGACCTACATGACTTCGTAGGGCAGGTCCAGGAGCTCCAGGCGGGGCCCTGACCGATCCCCGAGGTGGATATCGCCAGCCTCTGCTGCGCTGATCTCGATCACCACCAGTGCCTCGTAGCCGCCTTCCGGTGAAGGGGCGGCGCTGACCACCTTGCCTGTCCCCCGGCCGGAGGCGCTGTGTTCCGAGAATACCTCGTCGCCCGCCTGGGGCTGGTCTTGCGCGTCGATCCGCACCCGGTACATGCGGCGCTTGAGTTTGCCGAGGTACTGCATGCGGGCGACGATCTCCTGCCCCGTGTAACAGCCCTTGGTGAAGCTGACGCCCTTGACCACGTGCAGGTTGGCCATCTGTGGCACGAAGGTCTCGGCCGTGGCATCCACGACCATGGGGATGCCGGCACGTATGTCCAGCAGGGCGCCGGCGCGCCGGCTGAACGGTGTGGCGGCCTGCGCGGCCTCTTCCCACAGGGCCTGCATGGCGGCCGGCGTGCCGAGCACCTGGAAACGCGGCCGGTCGCCGGGAACGCGGATCACCGTGAAGCCATCCAGGGTGCGCACGCCGTTGTCTTCGGCCGGCGGCTCGATCGGCAGCAGGTCCGCTGCGCAATCGCTACTGATCTCGATCCGCGCCAGCTCGCTGCTGGCATCGGCGAGTTCGACCTTGGACATCAGGACGAACATCTGCAGGCGCTTGAGGATGGGGCCGAGTCGCTCCATCGGCAGCATCAGGAGCAGGTCGTCGCCGCGTCGGACGATGCGGAAACTGGCGAGCATGCGCCCCTTGGGGCTGCAGTAGCTGCTGAGCTGACTCAGCCCCGGGGTGACCTTGTCGATGTCATTGGTGAGCTGTCCCTGCAGGAAGGAGGCGGCGTCTTCGCCACGGACCCGGATCAGGCCGAGGTGGGAAAGGTCGCACAGCGCACATTCACCGATCGCGCCGTCGTCCAGCGTTTGGGCGTTCAAGAAATCCTGCCAGTCCTGCACCGATGTTCTCCGTCAATAGTGTGCTCGTGCGGGTTATCATAGCCGAAACCCTCCCGCCATAATTGCAGTAATCCGAAGGAAATTATCCGTGTCTTCCTCTTTGCGTGCCGGCGCCCTGGTGCTCTATAAGAGCCACCCGGCCCTGATTGTCTCGATAGGTGAAAAGATCGACATCCGTGTGGCCAACGGCAAGGATCGCAAGGTGCGGCCCAAGGACGTGCGCCTGCTGCATCCGGGGCCCCTGCAGTCGCTGGGCGCGCTGCAGCCGCCTGCGGCCAATATCGAGGAGGCCTGGGAGTTGTTGCAAGGCGAGCAGCCGGCATTCTCGGAGCTGGCGGAGCTGGTGTTTGGCGAATTCACGCCGGCGGCGGCCTGGGCGACCTGGGAGCTGCTGCAGGATGGGCTGTATTTCGCCGGCGATCTGTCGACCATCGAGGTGCGCACGCCGGACGAGCTGGCCGCCCTGCGTGAGCAACGTGACAGCAAGGCGCGCGAGGCCCGGGCTTGGGAGGATTTCCTGGCGCGGGTGGAAAAGGGCGAACTCCTGGACGAGGACCGCAAGCGCCTGGCCGAGGTCGAGCGGGTGGCGCTGGGGCGGGCCGAACACAGCCGCATACTGGCCGCTTTCAAGGTCGATGCCGACCCGGTGGCCGCGCACCGTTTCCTGATACGTTGCGGGTACTGGCCGCCCGAGGAGAACCCCTGGCCGCGGCGCGCCGGGGTGGCGATGGGGCCGCTGGATATCGGGGTGCCGGCGCTCGCGGAGGAACCGCGCCTGGACCTGACCGGGCTGGAGGCCTGGGCGATCGACGACGTGGGCAACCAGGATCCGGACGATGCGATCAGCCTGGACGGTGATTATCTGTGGGTGCACGTGGCGGATGTCTCGGCCCTGGTGCGGCCGGACGGTCACCTGGACCAGGCGGCCCGCGAGCGTGCCGCCAACCTGTATCTGCCCGAAGGCATCCATCCCATGCTGCCGGACGCGGTGACCGAGCAACTGGGGCTGGGGCTGGCGCAGGAATCGCCCGCGCTGTCGATCGGTATGCGCCTGGTGGATGGCGAATTGCGTGATATCCGGGTGGAGCGGACCCGGGTGCGCGTCAGCCGGACCACCTATGACGAGGTGAAAGGGCGCATGCAGGCGGTGCCCTTTGCCGCGATTGCCGCGGTCACGGACGCCTACCGCGCGCGGCGGCTGGCGCGCAACGCTGCGCGCCTGGATCTGCCAGAGGCATCGGTACGCGTGGTCGATGGTGAGGTGGTGATCCGGCCGCTGCCCAAGACCGCGAGCCGCGACATGGTGACCGATGCGATGCTGATGGCGGGTGAGGCGGTCGCCCTGTTCGCGGAGTCGAACGGCATCGCCATCCCCTACGCGATGCAGCCGGAACCGGAGGAGATTTGTCATCCGCAGACCCTGTCCGAGATGTACGCCTACCGGCGCCTGTTCAAGCCCAGCAACACGGTGTTGCACCCCGAGCCGCATTTCGGCCTGGGCCTGGCGCGTTACGCACGCGCCACCAGCCCGTTGCGGCGCTATGCCGACCTGCTGGCGCACCAGCAGCTGCATGCCTTCGTCAGCGGTGCGGCACCCATGTCGCGCGAGGTCATGGCGGAACGCATTGCCGGCATCGACGCCAACAGCGGGCGTATCCGGCGCGCCGAGCGTCAGTCCAATCTGCACTGGAAGCTGGTTCATCTGCAGCGCAACCCCGAGTGGCAGGGTGAGGCCGTCGTGGCGGCCCTGGAGGAGCGCAAGGCGGTGCTGGTTATCCCCGAACTGGCGATGGAGGTCAAGGTGCGGCTGCACGACCGGTTCGCGCTGGACGAGCCGGTGATGCTGAAGGTCCGGGAGGTCGATCTGACCACCCAGGACGCCTGGTTCAGGGTGCTTTAGTCCGATCCCGGGTTTCGCTGCGCTGCACCCGGGCTACTCGTTGTGTTCCGGGTTTGGTTATGGCGCACCCGGGTGATACCTATCCTCCTGGTGTAGCCTGGATGGA
Source organism: Chromatiales bacterium (assembly GCA_024712425.1). GTDB lineage: Bacteria > Pseudomonadota > Gammaproteobacteria > Chromatiales > Chromatiaceae > MONJU. Next base: position 29,492 of record JAKRWE010000013.1, on the reverse strand, counting down.
ACGAAGTGGAATCCAGGAAGAACCCGTCGATGGCCTCGGGAACCCCACCGGGTTACATCCTGTAATCGCAAAACCGATATACTTAAGGAAACCCTGATCAATTCGTAACACGACATCTTGCAGCGCAAAATCGCCCATTTCTGCGTTGCGAATCTTCGCAATAGCCTGCTACAAGGTGAATCGCGAAGCGAGAGAGAGCCCCCTGGGGGTTACGTGCGATCCGCGCCTTGAACTGGAGGATTTTTCGCCGCAATCTGTTCGCGCCAGAATTAATCAGGGCTTCCTTAATGACCCTGGTGAGAAATGCAGGTCAGGAGTAAACGCATATCCGAGCCGGAACTCAAACAAGAACACGATCCCGCCGCGAGCAAGACGCCTTCCGAGGAGTTTGCGGCCTACTGCGATGCCGAATTCGAGCGTCGCCTCAACTCTGGTGTCGATTTCGACGAGTCGCGCTATCGCCAGGCCATGAAGCTGCTCATGGACAAGCTGCAACACGAGGAAGACGGGGGTCGGGCATGATCATCACGCGCATCGAGGCCACCAATGTCCTGAAGTACAAGCAGCTGTCGATGGCGCTCCCGGAGGAGGGGCTGATCGCGATCAGCGGGCAGAACGAATCCGGCAAGAGCAGTATCGGCGAGGCGGTCTGTTTCGCCCTGTTCGGCAGGACCTTTTCCATTGGCCCGGACGACCTGCACAAGGTGGTGCGTTGGGGCGAGAACCATTGTTCGGTCACTCTGGAATTCAAGGTCGGTGCGCAGGCCTACGTGCTGTCGAGTTTTCTCGACCGTGACGGCAACTACAGCGCCAAGCTCATGCGCGCGGGTAAAGAGGAACCTGTCGCGCGCGGCATCGGACAGGTGGACGAGGCGCTGAGCGAGCTACTGGGTTTCGAATACGAGCAGTTCGTCGAGTCCTTCTACCTGGCGCAACGGGAGATCACCACGCCGCACCCGCACAGCCAGGCGGTCAAGATCATGGCCGGCATCGCCCCCCTGGAGCGGGTCGCGGACGAGATCCGGGACGAGATCGGGGAACGCGAGGATCTGCTGGAGGAGGTCCAGGCCGAGTGTGACGCGCTGCGCGAGGAGCTCGACGAACTGGACTTCCAGCCGGGGTATCTGAAGCAGTTGCAGGACGAGCGCTTCGAGACCCAGGACCAGGTCGATCGCATCAGCGGGCTGTCGCAAGAGATCGCTGCCCGGCTCCAGACCTATACCGACAACACCCGCGAGGGCTACAAGGTCCAGTCCGCCCGCGGCCGGGCCGCTTTCTTCCGCTTCGTCTTTTTCGTGCTGGCCGCGCTCGCCGGGGCGACCTGGTGGCTGCGTGGCCCCGGGGCCGGATCCTTTACCCTGCCGGACGAGCTGAACGGGCTCCTGGAACGCTATCTGCAGCTGTTGCAGCAGGTGCCGCAGCAGTGGCTGTCGTGGGCGGCGATCGGTTCTGGCGTGCTGTTCCTGCTGATGTGGATGCGGGTGGCCGGACGCAGGGCGCGCCTGCGTGCCGAGGCGGGCGAGCTGGCGGACAGCCTACTGCAGGCCAGGGCGCTGGATATCGAGATCGAGCAGGAGACCGCGGAGCTGGTGCTTGCACAGTCCGATGCCGAGGATGACGAGGCAGAGGTCGAGCCGGCACCGGTGCGGCCGGATGCGGTGGAGCTCGAAGGGCTGGCGGAGCGTATCGCCAGTGGCGAGGCGGTAGTGCGCCAGGTGCGTGAATACGTGGAGCCGGAGCTCAAATGGCTGGGCTATGTGCAGCAAATGCTGGGCGAGCAGCTCGAACTGCTGGATGCCGCGATTGCCGAGGAGGAGGAGCGCGTCGGCGAGCACCGCAACCTGCTGGACATCCAGGCCGGTATCCGTGAGAAGCGCGACGATGTGTTGGCCCGCATCGACCTGCGCAACAAGGCGCTGGAGCTGCTCAACGGCGCCATTTCGCACCTGTCGAACAACTTCAATCGTGACATCAAAGACCTGGTGGCGCGGATGCTGCCGCGTTTCACTGATGGCCGCTACGAGCATCTGCAGATCGACCAGGACCTCAAGGTGCGCATCTTCTCATCGGAGAAGCGTGATTTCATGGGACTGGAGGAGGTCTCCAGCGGCACCCAGCGCCAGATCATGCTGGCCCTGCGCCTGGCCCTGTCGCAGAAACTGCTCAGCCGCAAGATCAAGGGGCGGCAGTTTGCCTTCTTCGACGAGGAGCGGACCCGCAATGCGCTGGTTGCGCTGGCCGATCTGGGCGCCGATATCAGCCAGGTCTGGATCGTTGCCCAGACCTTCCCGCAGGATGCGGCGGTCCGTTTCGATGCCAGTATCGCGTGTGAGCGCGGCATGGACGAACTGAGGGTGGGGGCCTGACGGGCGCTGGCCGAGCAGCGGCTTTTGCCGTATCCTCGCGCGCCATGAATCCCACAACCAATATTGCAGTACGCGCCGCGCGCGAGGCCGGGCGTGTCGTGATGCGTTATTTCAACCGCATCGAGACCCTGGCCATTACCGAGAAACAGACCAATGACTACGTGTCGGAGGTGGACCGGGCCGCCGAGGACGCGATCATCGACACCATCCGGCGCGCCTACCCGCACCACGCCATTCTGGCCGAGGAGAGCGGCGCCCACGATGGCAACGAGTACCAGTGGATCATCGATCCGCTGGATGGCACCACCAACTACCTGCACGGCCTGCCGCAGTTCTCGATTTCGATCGCACTGCAGCATCGCGACGAGCTGATCAGTGCCGCGGTCTACGATCCGGTGCGGGACGAGATGTTCACCGCCAGCCGTGGCAACGGTGCACTGCTCAACGACCGGCGTCTGCGGGTCAGCGATCAGAAGATACTCAAGGGTGCGCTGATCGGCACCGGTATTCCATTTCGTGATCAGCGCTACCTCGACGAGTACCTGGGCATGCTCAAGGCCATGGTGAAGGACACCGCCGGTATCCGTCGTCCGGGCTCGGCGGCGCTGGATTTCTGTTGGCTGGCCGCCGGGCGCATGGACGGTTTCTGGGAGCTGGGCCTGTCGGCCTGGGACTTCGCCGCCGGCAGCCTGATCGTGCGCGAGGCCGGTGGCGCGGTCAGCGACATCCGTGGCGGCAGCCGCCAGCTGGAGAGCGGCAATGTGATCGCAGGCAACGTGCGCGTGCACCGGGAGATGGTGCAACGCCTGGCGCCGCATGTGCCGGAGGCGATGCGCTTTTGAACAGGACGGGTCCGGTTTGAGCATGATTGGTTCAGGCATCACGCAGTTGCTGGCGGGGATCGCGGTATAGCCGTGTGCTCAGGGCCGATGCGACGCTCGAACGATACGCCGCCATACACGATCACCCCGGAGATCCTGAACCGGGTTGCAGAGATCAGCGAGGCGGTTGGGCGTCTGGCCACAGCGGGAAGGGCGCTGCGTCTGCGGCGGGCCAACCGCATCCGGACGGTTCTCGGCTCGCTTGCAATCGAGGGAAACACCCTGAGCGAGGCACAGATCACCGCGGTGCTCGAGGGGCGACGCGTGATGGCGCCGGCGCGCGATATCCAGGAAGTAAGAAACGCCCTGGCGGCCTATGATCGGCTGTCCGGATGGCGGCCCGAGGCCGAAAGCGATTTGCTGGAGGCCCACAGGATCCTGATGAGCGGCCTCATCGAAGAGGCGGGCGTTTACCGCCGCAGCGGCGTCGGGGTCATGGCCGGTCAGACGGTGCTGCACATGGCGCCGCCTGCCGGCCGGGTGCCGGCATTGATGAGTGGTTTGTTGGACTGGCTGGGGTCCACCGGGGATCATCCCTTGATCGCCAGCTCGGTATTTCATTACGAGTTCGAATTCATTCATCCCTTTGCCGATGGCAATGGCCGTATCGGCCGCCTGTGGCAGACCCTCATTCTGGCGCAATGGAAGCCGCTGTTCGCCGATATCCCGGTGGAGAGCCTGGTCTTCGAGCATCAGGCGGGGTATTACGAGGCGATCGCCCGGAGTACCGAGGAAACCGATGCGGCACCCTTCATCACTTTTATGCTGCAGATGATCGCGGAGGCTCTGGTGCTCGGCGCCCCCCAAGTGAACCCCCAAGTAAGCCCCCAAGTCAGAGCGCTGCTGGCGGTGATGGAGCACGAGATGACACGTGAGGCCCTGCAGGCGGCTCTCGGACTGTCCGACCGTAAATCCTTCCGTGAACGCTACCTGAAGCCGGCGCTCGACGAAGGCCTGATCGAGATGACCATCCCTGACCGGCCACGCAGTCGTCTGCAGCAGTACCGCCTCACGGACAGGGGCGCGGGGGTTCTTCGCCAACTGACAGGACAGGCCGGATGAAATCGTCCCATAACAGGATGCGGGATGCGATCCGCGTGGTTCTGATCGAGACCTCCCACCCCGGCAATATCGGTGCGGTGGCGCGGGCGATGAAGAACATGTGCCTGCAACAGCTGGTGCTGGTCAGCCCGCGTCATTTCCCTTCGCCGGAGGCGGATGCACGGGCCTCGGGGGCGCGGGATGTGCTGCACCAGGCACGGGTGGTATCGTCACTGGAGGAAGCGGTGGGTGACTGTCCGGTGGTGATCGGGGTGAGTGCGCGCAAGCGTTCGGAATCCTGGACGGCGCTGGGACCGCGCGAGGCCATGGAACTGGCGCTGGGCCGGGCCGCACAGGGTCCGGTGGCCCTGGTGTTCGGACGTGAGAGCTCGGGCCTCAGTGCGCAGGAGCTGGACCGTTGCACGCACCTGGTGCACATCCCGGCCAATCCGGATTATTCTTCGCTCAACATCGCGATGGCGGTGCAGGTGCTCGGTTACGAGCTGCGCATGCAGTCGTTGCAGGAAGCTGGTGCGCCAAGTCGCGGCGACATGGCGGTGCCTGCCTCGGTGGCGCAGATGGAGGGCTTCTTCGGGCACCTCGAACAGGCGCTGCACGATTTCGGCTTTCTGCAGCCGGGCAGGGAGGGCCGGATCATGCACCGTCTGCGGCGCCTGTTTCACCGCGCCGCGCCGGACGAGCGAGAAGTGAATATACTGCGTGGGATACTGAGCTCGGCGCAGGGCGGAAAATCCATGCGCCAGCGCTCCAGCCAAGAAGAATCCTGACTGTTCCGAGGCGTAACCGATGTTCGAGAATTTTCGTGAAGACCTGCGCGTGGTGTTCGATCGGGACCCGGCCGCGCGCAATACCTTCGAGATTCTCACCGCCTATCCCGGCGTGCATGCCCTGGTCTTTCACCGGCTTGCGCATGCCACGTGGAACCTGGGGGCCAAGTGGTTGGCCCGGATCATCGCGCACCTGGCGCGCTGGCTGACCGGTATCGAGATCCACCCCGCGGCGCAGATCGGGCGCCGTTTCTTCATCGACCACGGCATGGGCGTGGTGATCGGTGAGACCGCGGTGATCGGGGACGATTGCACGCTCTATCACGGCGTCACGCTGGGCGGGACCAGCTGGCAGAAGGGTAAGCGGCATCCGACCCTGCGCGATGGCGTGGTCGTGGGTGCCGGGGCCAAGGTGCTGGGGCCGATCGAGATCGGCGAGGGCGCGCGCATCGGATCCAACGCGGTGGTGGTCAAGTCGGTTCCGCCGAACAGCACCGTGGTGGGCGTCCCCGGTCGCCTGATCGAGGCGAGAAAGGAACCGAAGGACACGGCGCACCGGGAGCAGATGGCCAGCAAGATGGGCTTCGATGCCTATGGCGTCACGCGCGATGCGCCGGACCCGGTGGCGCATGCGGTCAACTGCATGCTGGACCACCTGCACCTGATGGAGACGCGCATGAAGCAGATGTGCGAGGCGATGCACCACATGGGGGTGGAGACCGTGGATTCGGGCGAGATGCCGGACCTGCCTTCGTGTGAGATCGTCTCCACCGCCGAGGAGCTCGATCGCATGCATCTGGACGAGGACGAGGTGGTGTCGGAAGAGGGGGCAGATTCGTCACAATAACCCGGTTTTCAACACGCTTGGAATTCTTGACTAATTTAGTCGGTAATGTATAGTTCCGCGCAGTTGAACCACCGGAGTCTGGTGCTGTGAGATTGACGACCAAGGGCCGCTACGCGGTCACCGCCATGCTGGATCTGGCCATGCACCACGGGGAGGGCCCCATTACCCTGGCGGATATCGCGCAGCGCCAGGGCATTTCGCTGTCCTACCTCGAGCAGCTGTTCTCGCGCCTGCGCAAGCAGCACCTGGTGAGCAGTGTGCGGGGGCCGGGCGGGGGCTATACCCTGGGGCGCGACGCGGATTCGATCTTTGTCGCAGAGGTGATCTCGGCGGTCGACGAGAGCGTGGACACGCGCCGTTGCGGCGGGGCACACAACTGCCAGGACAACCAGCAGTGCCTGACCCATGATCTGTGGCAGGATCTCAGCAAGCGGATCTATGAATATCTCAACCGCATCAGTCTCGATGACCTGATGCACCGGCGCTGTGTGCAGGAGGTGGCGAAGCGCCAGGAAGACGATGCACCTTCGTTGTCGCCCACCGCCATCAGCTAGGTCCGTATTTAGAGGTTAGATGTAATGAAACTCCCTATCTATCTTGATTACTCTGCAACCACGCCCGTGGATCCCCGCGTGGCGGAGAAGCTGTGCGCCTGCCTGACCCCGGACGGTGTCTTTGGCAACCCGGCTTCGCGTTCCCACCCCTTCGGCTGGGGGGCGGAGAAGCTGGTCGACGAGGCGCGCGGCCATGTGGCGGCGCTGGTGAACGCCAACCCCAAGGAGATCGTCTGGACCTCCGGCGCCACCGAGTCGGACAACCTGGCGCTCAAGGGCGCGGCCCACTTCTACCAGAAGAAGGGCAAGCACATCATCACGGTCAAGACCGAGCACAAGGCGGTGCTGGACACCTGTCGCCAGCTCGAGCGCGAAGGCTTCGAGGTCACCTATATGGATGTACTGGAGAATGGCCTGCTGGACCTGGACGCCTTTCGCGACGCAATCCGCGAGGACACCATCCTGGCCTCGGTGATGCACGTCAACAATGAGACCGGGGTGATCCAGGACATCGACGCCATCGGCGCGATCTGCCGCGAGAACAAGGTCATCTTCCATGTGGATGCGGCGCAGAGCGCGGGCAAGGTCGAGATCGACCTGGAACGCATGCCGGTCGATCTCATGAGTTTCTCGGCGCACAAGATCTACGGTCCCAAAGGCGTGGGCGCGCTGTATGTGCGGCGTAAGCCGCGGGTGCGTATCGAGGCCCAGATGCACGGTGGCGGGCACGAGCGCGGCATGCGCTCCGGCACCCTGGCGACCCACCAGGTGGTCGGTATGGGCGAGGCCTTTCGTATCGCGAAGGAGGAGATGGCGGCGGAGAACGAGCGCCTGCTCGCGCTGCGCAATCGTCTGTGGGATGGCTTCAAGGACATGGAAGAGGTCTATGTGAACGGTGATCTGCAGCAGCGAATCCCCGGCAACCTGAACGTGAGCTTCAATTTCGTCGAGGGCGAGTCCCTGATGATGGCGCTCAAGGACATGGCGGTATCTTCGGGCAGCGCCTGTACCTCCGCCAGCCTGGAGCCTAGCTATGTGCTGCGCGCGCTGGGGCGTTCGGACGAACTGGCGCACAGCTCCATCCGCTTTACCCTGGGACGTTTCACCACCGAAGAAGAGGTGGACTGCGTGATCAGGCAGGTGCGGGAGCAGGTCGAGCGCCTGCGTGAGCTGAGTCCGTTGTGGGATATGTACAAAGAGGGTATCGATCTGAATTCGGTACAGTGGGCCGCGCACTGACGCGCGGGCGCCGCTTGCTGTATCATGCTTGGTATAGCAGCGAATTATCGGCCTGCCGCGAGGGTGGCGGGCCTGGCGTGATCACAGGTGGATTCTTCATCGCCGGCCAGGCGGTCCGGTGGAATTGCAACATACTTGTCGTTTCGCGATAGCAGAATCACGCATGCCAGCATGGGCATGGTGATCCCCGGCCAGATGGGTGACTTGGTCTGGCGCGGGGAGTTCGAAAATGACAAGACACATGTTTATGTTGAGATTTGTTCGATGAAGAATATTTATGTGGGTAACCTGGCTTATAGCGTTTCTGACGACGACCTGCAGGAGGCCTTCGCGGCCTTCGGCGAGGTGGCCAGGGCAAAGGTGATCATGGACCGCGATACCGGCCGTTCCAAGGGCTTCGGTTTCGTGGAGATGCCGGACGATGGCGAAGCTGACGCTGCGATCAATGGCCTGAACGAGCAGCCGATCAACGGCCGTAACGTTCGCGTCAACGAAGCACGTCCGCGCGACGATCGTCCTCGCCGCTAAGCTGCCCGGGCGGGGCGCCGGTCGTGCCGGTGCCCCGCCGTGAACGGTTTTGCGTGACCCCTCATCCTGGCGGATGGGGGGTCATCACCCTCAGCGAAGGGGTTGCTGGGGAATCCCGGTTTCGATGCCGGATGGTATCCCAAAGACCGAACGTCTTTGGCATGTCTTCCGAACGGTTGTGTTTTGGCCTGAATGATGAGGTAGAGGTTCATGGCGTACAGCGAGAAGGTCATAGATCATTACGAAAATCCACGCAATGTCGGGACCCTGGACAAGGAAGCCAGGAACGTCGGTACCGGTATGGTCGGTGCGCCCGCCTGCGGTGATGTCATGCGTCTGCAGATCCAGGTCAACGACGATGGGGTCATCGAGGACGCCAAGTTCAAGACCTACGGTTGCGGTTCTGCGATCGCCTCCAGTTCGCTGCTGACCGAGTGGGTCAAGGGCAAGACCCTGGACGAGGCGCGCGAGATCAAGAACACCGAGATCGCCGAGGAACTGGCTCTGCCGCCGGTCAAGGTGCATTGTTCGGTGCTGGCAGAGGATGCCATCAAGGCGGCCATCGACGACCTGCAGCAAAAGCAGGAAGGCTGAAGGGGGCTGTCATGGCGATTACCCTGAGCGAAGCGGCGGCCGAGCGGGTCAAGCGTTTTCTCGAGAACCGGGGTGCCGGGGTCGGTGTGCGACTGGGGGTCAAGACCTCGGGCTGCTCCGGTATGGCCTATGTGCTCGAGTTCGTCGACGAGCTGAACGATGACGATGAGGTCTTCGAGGATCACGGGGTGAAAGTCATCGTGGACAAGAAGAGTCTTGTCTATCTCGACGGCACCGAGCTCGATTACGGCAAGGAGGGGCTGAATGAGGGCTTCCTGTTCAAGAATCCCAACGTAAAGGACGAATGCGGCTGCGGAGAAAGTTTTACTGTCTGAGGGTCGTAGAGTGCCTGCTTTCCGGACGCCCGCTTGGGAAGCTCTGATTGATTCTGGCGCCGCAAGATGCCGTGTTACGAATTAATCGGAGCTTCCCTTGAGCGGGCGTCGTTGCTTGAGAGAGACCATGATCGATCTGACCAAAAACAACTACTTCGACCTGTTCGGACTGCCCGTAGCCTATGTCCTGGATACAGGTGCGCTGTCGGATCGCTATCGTGAGTTGCAGCGGGTGGTCCACCCCGACCGCTACGCCAGTGCGTCGGACCAGGATCAACGCCTGGCGCTGCAGCAGGCGACCTTGGCCAACGAGGCCTACCAGACCCTGCGCGACCCGCTCAAGCGCGCGCTCTACATGCTGCAGCTGCAGGGCATCGATACCGACCAGGAGACCGCGATCACTCGGGATCCGGCGTTTCTCATGCAGCAGATGGAGCTGCGCGAGGCCCTGGCCGATGTGCGTGGGCAGGACGATCCGGCGCAGCGCCTCGATGAGCTCATGCGGGACATCCGGGGCATGATCGAGGCCGAGGTGGCACGCCTGGCGGTGCAGCTGGAGACCGCCACGCCCGAGCAGCTCGAGGCCGCGCGCGAGTCGGTGGACCGGATGCAGTTTCTCAACAAGTTGTACAACGAGGCCGAGGCAGTCGAGGCCGAACTGGAAGAGTTGATCTGATGGCGTTTTTGCAGATAGCCGAACCCGGCCAGTCGGATGCCCCGCATCAGCATCGCCTGGCAGCAGGTATCGACCTGGGCACGACCAATTCCCTGGTGGCAACGGTGCGCAGCGGCGTGGCCGAGACGCTGCCGGACGAGGATGGCGAGCACCTGTTGCCATCGGTGGTCCGCTATACCCCGGACGGTGTCATCGTGGGCGCGGCCGCGCGCGATGCAGGGGTGGAGGATCCGCACAACACCATTGCCTCGGTGAAGCGTCTCATCGGCCGCGGAGTGGACGATCTCAAGACCCTTGGCGACGCGCTGCCCTACCGGTTCGTGGACTCCGGCAGTGCGGTGCCGCGCATCCAGACGGTGGCGGGCCCGGTGAGTGCAGTCGAGGTGTCGGCCGAGATCCTCCGGGTGCTGGCGCAGCGTGCGGAGAAGACCCTGGGCGGCGAGCTGACCGGGGTGGTTATCACGGTGCCGGCCTATTTCGACGACGCGCAGCGCCAGGCGACCAAGGATGCGGCAAAACTGGCCGGTCTGAAGGTGTTCCGTCTGCTCAACGAGCCGACCGCCGCGGCCGTGGCCTACGGCCTGGACCGCGAGGCGGACGGCGTGCATGCCATTTACGATCTCGGGGGCGGCACCTTCGACATCTCGGTGCTGCGACTCAACCGGGGTGTGTTCGAGGTCATGGCAACTGGCGGCGATTCGGCGTTGGGTGGCGATGATTTCGACCGCGCGGTGGCCGGGTGGATCATGCAGCAGGCGGGTATCGGCGGCGATGCCGCACCGGGCCTGCTGCGTGCCCTGATGGACAAGGCCCGCGCCGCCAAGGAGGCGCTCGCCGGGCGGGCCTCCGTGCCGGTCGCCGTCGACCTGCCCGATGGCGGAAAGTGGGAGGGTCAGCTCGACCGGGAGACCTTCAACACCCTGGTCGACCCGCTGATCCGCAAGACCATCAGCGCCTGCCGGCGCGCCCTGCGCGATGCCGGCGTCACCCCGGAGGAGGTCAAGGACGTGGTCATGGTCGGCGGTTCGACCCGCGCCCTGCGGGTGCGCGAGAAGGTCGGCGAGTTCTTCGGCACCGAACCGCTGGTGGATATCGACCCGGACCGGGTGGTGGCCATCGGCGCGGCCCTGCAGGCGGATGTGCTGGCGGGCAACAAGCCCGAGGACGAGATGCTGCTGCTGGACGTGATTCCGCTGTCGCTGGGCATCGAAACCATGGGCGGCCTGGTGGAGAAGATTATCCCGCGCAACACCACCATCCCGGTGGCGCGGGCGCAGGAGTTCACCACCCTCAAGGACGGCCAGACCGCGATGGCTATCCATGTGCTGCAGGGCGAGCGGGAGCTGGTCTCCGACTGCCGCACCCTGGCGCGCTTCGAGTTGCGCGGCATTCCGCCCATGGTGGCCGGTGCCGCGCGCATACGCGTGACCTTCTCGGTGGACGCCGACGGTCTGCTGCATGTCGAGGCCGAGGAGCTCAGCCAGGGCGTGAAGGCCGATATCGAGGTCAAACCGTCCTACGGCCTGACCGACGAGGAAATCGCGGACATGCTCAAGTCCTCGATCGAGCACGCCGGGGAGGATCTGGAAGCGCGGCGCCTGGCCGAGCAGAAGGTCGAAGCGGCGCGTGTGGTCGAGGCCCTGCAATCCGCCCTGGCGGCGGACGGGGATGAACTGCTCGATGGTAACGAGCGCGAACGCGTCGAGGCCGCCCTGGATGAACTGCGTCGGGTGGCGGAGAGCGCCACGGACGCCGAGGCGATCAAGCGCAGCATCGGCGCCCTGGAGAAGACCTGCGAGTTCTATGTCGAAAGACGTATGAACAGCAATATCCGCAAGGCCATGGCCGGCCACAAGGTGGATGAATTCGAGTAACCGCGGTGCCGCGTATGCGCGGACCGGAAGGGGATACAAACCATGCCCAAGATAATCTTTTTGCCCCACGAGGAAGTGTGTCCGGAAGGGGCGGTCATCGACGCGGAACCGGGCACCACGATCTGCGACGCGGCGCTGGCCAACGACATCGAGATCGAGCACGCCTGCGAGAAGTCCTGCGCCTGTACCACCTGCCATGTGATCGTGCGCGAGGGCTTCGATTCCCTGGGTGAGGCCAGTGATGATGAGGAGGANCTGCTCGACAAGGCCTGGGGCCTGGAGCCGGAATCGCGCCTGTCCTGCCAGGCGGTGGTCGATGACGAGGACCTGGTCGTGGAGATCCCCAAGTACACCATCAACCACGCCAAGGAACACGGCTGAGGGGGCCTGTCATGGGACTGAAGTGGACCGACACCCTGGATATCGCCATCGAACTGGATGAGGCCCACCCCGATGTGGACCCCATGCACGTGAATTTCGTCGACCTGATGCGCTGGGTCGCGGCCCTGCCGGATTTCGACGACGAGCAGACGCATTGCGGGGAGAAGATCCTCGAGGCGATCCAGATGGCCTGGATCGAGGAACGGCAAGACTGATCCGGGGTGGTTTCGCGTACAACGCAACTCCCGGTCGAAGGCATCCCTTCCGGGGAAACCGTTGCCCGGTGGCTGGATGCCCTGGCCGGGCGTCGTCCCGATGACGAGATCCGGCGCCTGCGCGATGCGGTCGAGGATGCGCGGCGTGCCTATCGCGGACAGGTGCTGGTGGACGGCATGGATCGCCTGCTGGCCATGCTGCATACCGCAGACACCCTCGATCAGCTCAAACTCGATACCGACACCCTGATAGCCGCCATCCTTTCGGAAATGCCGGGGCAGGGTGGGTACGACCCCGACAGTGTGCGCAAGCGCTACGGCGAGGCGGTGCTGCGCATGGTGGAGCAGGTCAGCCGGATACGCGAACTGTCCGTGGCCAGCGTGCACGAGGTGCAGGAGGATATCGAGAAGCTGCGTCGCCTGTTGCTGGACCTGGCCACCGATGTGCGCTCCATCCTGGTGCTGCTGACTAAGCACCTGCGCCTGATGCGCCATCTCAAGTTGCTCGCGCCCGACTTCCAGCGGCAGGTAGCCCTGGAGACCCGGCGTATTCACGCCCCCCCTGGCCAACCGACTGGGCGTGTGGCAGCTGAAGTGGGAGCTGGAGGACCAGTGTCTGCGCTATCTTGAACCGGAGGTGTACAAGGACCTGGCGTCGCGACTGGAGGGCAAGCGCAGTGAACGCGAGGCCTTCATCCGGGACGTGGTGGATCGCCTGCAGGCCCTGTGTGTCGCGGCCGGTATCGAGGCGGAGATCAGCGGGCGGCCCAAGCATATCCACAGCATCTGGGTGAAGATGCGCCAGAAACACCTGGATTTCGAGCAAGTCTACGACGTGCGTGCAGTGCGGGTATTGGTCGACAGCGTGCCCCAGTGTTACGAGGTGCTGGGTATGGCGCACAGCCTGTGGCGTCCTATTCCCGGGGAGTTCGACGACTACATCGCCCACCCCAAGCCCAATGGCTACCAGTCGCTGCATACCGCGGTGGTTGGCGACGACGGGCGCGCGCTGGAGATCCAGGTGCGCACCCGGCGCATGCACGAACTGGCGGAACGTGGCGTGGCGGCGCACTGGCGTTACAAGGAAAACGACCAGGCCCACGAGGAGCTGGAGCGCCGTATTGCTTGGATGCGCACCTGGCTCGAACAGCAGCAGGACGAGGATGCCGAGACCGCGTCCGGCATGCCCGATGAGGATGAGTTCGAGGTACGCCGCATCTTCGTGCTCACGCCCAACAACAAGGTGATCGAACTGCCCGCCGGCGCCACCCCCATCGACTTCGCCTATGCCATCCATACCGATGTCGGGCACCGTTGCCGGGGCGCCAAGGTCAATGGCCGTATCGTTCCGCTCTCGACTCCGCTGGCCAGTGGCGACCGGGTCGAGGTGTTGACCGCGCGCGAGGGCGGACCCAGCCGGGACTGGCTGAGTCCGAACAACAGCTACGTGGTGACCGCACGCGCTCGCAACCGCATAAGGCAGTGGTTCAAACAGCAGGATCACGAGCAGCATGTGCAGATGGGGCGGGCCGCGCTGGAGCGCGAGCTGACGCGCCTGGGGCTGCCCCGGCCGGATCTGGAGGAACTTACCCGTCATTTCCATTTCGAAGATACCGATGACCTGTTTGCGGCGATCGGCCGGGGTGATGTCTCTGCCATCCAGGCCGCCAACCGCCAGGTCGCCATATCGCCGGCGAAACGTGCTGAAGAGGTCGACCAGGCCATCAGTGAGCGCGTGCGCAATCGCAAGCCGTCGCCGCGCGAGGCGGCCGGGCGGTGGTGGTGGAGGGCGTGGGCGATCTGCTGACCCACATGGCGCGCTGTTGCAAGCCGGTACCGCCGGATCCAATCGTCGGCTACATCACGCGCGGGCGCGGCATCACCATTCACCGCAGGGACTGCCGGGTGGTGCAGAAAATGGATGCGGAGAACCGCGCACGGCTGGTGGATGCCATGTGGGCGCAGCAGCAGGAGGGTTCACGCTTTGTTGCCGATATTCATCTGTTCGCCCAGGATCGCAAGGGGCTGTTGCGGGATATCACCTCGGTGTTCGCGAACGCCGAGATATCGGTACTCGGGTCAGCAGTCAGTCGGACCGGCGTGAGGAGCGCGCCAACATGCGGATCACGGTGGAGGTCAGCGACATGGACGAGCTTGGGCAGGTGATGGGACAGCTGGCGCAGATACCGGATGTGATCGATGTGCGGCGGCAGATCTCATGAGTCATAGTGCAGGAAGGCAGGATTTGCCGAAAACGTCTGCGGCAGGGATGCCGCAGTCGAGCCTACAGGGAAGTATCTACGGCGTTTTTCGGCAAATCCTGCCTTCCGCTCTAGCAATGGGTCGAAGAGTTCTGCGTAGGGTGCGGTTGAGCGAAGCGAAACCCACCATTTCAGTCCGTGGTCGATGGGTTTCGCGATGCTCAACCCATCCGGTGGGGTACTGGCCCGATGAAGAATGCGTTTCAAACCGCCAAGGACGCCAAGTTACGCAAAGGTTTCCTGTAAATTTTCCACCGATTGAAGCCGAGCGATGCGGATCCCCGATTTGAAATCTTAATCTGCCGTAGTCACTTCCATCTTCTTTGCGCTCTTTGCGTCCTTTGTGGTTGAGTGTTTTCCACATTAAGGGAATGTGTCGCTAAGGGAGTGTTGGCAGAATCATCTTCAGGCAGTTAAACTAAGCCTGCGATTTAACAAGAAAAATCGATTATTGGATGGCGTTGGAGAAACACTGCCCGGGGGCGGTGTTTTTTTGCTGTTGCGGCAGCTGGTGGTGAAGCCCGTGCAATAGGTGAGGGGAAATTCGCCCAGGATGTCGGAATTATTTTTTAAGTGTTTGAATCAACCGGAATAATCGATGTGTCTTAATGCCCTGTGGATGACCGTGGCGGATGCCTGTGCAAGGGGAAATAGTGCCGATGTCTGAGCGTATCAATCTGCTGGATTTCGACCGTCAGGGCATGGAGGAGCTGGTCGTGGCGCTGGGCGCCAAGCCGTTCCACGGGCGTAATCTCCTGAAATGGATCCACAAACACGGCGTCACCGACTTCGAGCGGATGACCGATCTGCCCAAATCCCTGCGCGAGCAGCTCGAATCCCGTTACGAGGTGTACGTGCCGGAGATCGTGTTCGAGCAGCCCTCTTTCGACGGGACCACCAAGTGGGTGCTGGAGCTGCGCGACGGGCAACGCATCGAGACGGTCTATATCCCGGATGGGGATAGAAGCACCATCTGCGTCTCCTCGCAGGTGGGGTGTGCGCTGGAATGTTCCTTCTGCTCGACCGCACAGCAGGGCTTCAATCGCAACCTGAGCACGGGCGAGATCATCGGCCAGGTGTGGCAGGCGACCCGGGAGCTCGGGCGACCGCCTAGCAACGTGGTGATGATGGGCATGGGGGAGCCGCTGGCCAACTTCGATGCGGTGGTCACCGCCATGGACATCATGATGGAAGACCTGGCCTACATGATCTCCAAGTCGCGCGTGACCCTGAGCACCTCGGGTATCGTGCCGGCGTTGGAACGGTTGCGTGAACACAGCGATGCCAGCCTGGCCGTTTCCCTGCACGCCCCGGACAACGCACTGCGCGACCATCTGGTACCGATCAACCGCAAGTATCCGCTCGAACAGCTGATCCCGTCATGCAAGGCCTATATCGCCGGGGACAGGCGCCGCAAGATCACCTGGGAATACGTCATGCTGGACGGGATCAACGACAGCATTGCGCACGCCAAGGCCCTGATCCGGCTGCTGCAGGGCGTACCGTCCAAGGTCAACCTGATCCCGTTCAACCCCTTCCCGGGAACCGATTACCGCACCTCGCCGCCGGAGAGAGTCAATGCCTTCCGCGAACGCCTGATGCGTGCGGGGATCATCACCATCACCCGCAAGACGCGGGGTGAAGACATCGATGCGGCCTGTGGCCAGCTGGTGGGGCGGGTGCGTGACCGCAGCCGGCGTCAGTTGCGCGCCCAGGCCGCTGCGGGGGAAGGCTGATGCGTGCGTTGGCCACCGTGCTGCTGGGGTTCACCTGGCTGCTGCTGGGCGGCTGCCAGAGCGCTGCCGTGCGGCCGCAGGGCGATGGCGGCGACAACACCGGGCGCCTGGGTTCGCCCGTGCAGCGTACCAGTCCCGGGGATATCTATGTGGAGCTGGGCACTGCCTATCTCGCGGAAGGGCGGATCAACGAGGCCTTCGTGAATGCCCGCAAGGCCATCCTGATCGATCCCAACCTGGCGCCGGCACATACCCTGCTGGGCGTGCTGCAGCAGCGCCTGGGACAGATGGACGAGGCGGGCCGGGAGTTTCGCAAGGCGGTGCAATTGGCACCGCACGATCCTTATGCGCTGAATGCGCTGGGTTCCTATCTGTGCGCGCAGGGGCAGTCCGACGAAGGAGACGTCTACTTCCGTCGCGCCCTGCAGAATCCGCTGTATCCAACGCCGTGGGTTGCCCTGCACAATGCGGGGAGCTGCGAGGAGAAGGCGGGCAAGACCGGGGCGGCCGAAAAGGACTACCGGGCTGCTTTGCAACGCAACCCGCGCTTTGCCCCCTCGCTGCTGCGCATGGCGCAGCTGAGCTTTGCGCAGGACAATTACCTTTCCGCGCGGGCCTATCTGCAACGCTATGCCGCCGTGGCGCCGCACACTGCGGAATCGCTGTGGCTGGGTGTGCGCACCGAAAAACAACTGGGTGACCGGAACCAGATGGCCAGTTATGCGGTCAAGCTGCGCAACCGTTTCCCCGATTCGGATCAGGCCAAACTACTGGAGGCCATGATAAGACCATGAATGCTGTAATCGCTGAAAAAGACAACAACGAAGGGATTCAGCTGGCAGTGCCAGGGCTGGGAGAGCGTCTCAGGAGCGCGCGCCTGGCACAGGATATGGACATGGAGAAACTGGCGGCCCGCATCCATCTCACGGTGGATACGGTCGATGCGCTGGAGCACGATGATTACTCGGAGATGCCGGCGCGTGTGTTCGTGCGCGGTTACGTACGCAACTATGCGCGTACCGTGGATCTCCCGGTGGAGTTGGTGCTGGCGCAGTTCGACCGCCAGTGGGTGGACGAGGAGGCGCCGGTGAAGGTGCGCCAGTCGCCGCGACTGGCCTCGGATACTAACCCCGGCAACAGCTGGCCGAGCTTGGTGACCTGGCTGCTGGTGCTGGTTCTGTTGGTGCTGTTCCTGGTCTGGTGGCAGGGTTACCTGGACCACTTTATCGAGCAGTGGCGCAAGCCGCAGACGGCAGACACCACCGAACAGGCCGCGGACGCGCCGCCGGCCGCCGAAGCCGTAGGCGCGCCGGGCCTGCAGATTCCCGCATTGAAACAATCCGCCGGGCCGACCGGGGAAATCGCGCTGCCGAGCGCGCCTGTCCAGGCCAAGGCCCTCCAGGCGGCGGTGCCGGCCGGGACGGCCGTGAATGAGCTTGCGATGGCAACGCCAGCGGCACAGCCGCAGCCGGTGGTTGCCGGGGTCAGTGTCCGTTTCCTGGATGACTGCTGGGTGGATATACGTGACCGTACGCGCACTTTCAAGCTGTTCGGGACCAAGAAAAGGGGCAGTGAGTTCGAGCTGGGCGGCAAGCCACCCTACAAGGTGGTGTTGGGCAATGCGCACGGAGTCCAGATCCGCGTCGACGGAAAGCCGTTCGACCTGTCTCCCTATATCGAAGGCAACGTGGCGCGTTTCACACTGAATCCCTGATGGGGCCGCCGCGGGTGGCAAGCTGAGTTTTAAGGAGTGATGAGCCGCTCCTCGGCCGGGGAGGGTTCGAAAAGCAGATGTCAAAGAATATCCAGGCAATTCGCGGCATGCACGATGTCCTGCCCGGGGAGTCGCCGCATTGGCAGTACCTGGAATCCAGGGTCCGGGGCGTTCTAGGTCGTTATGGCTATGAAGAGATCCGGATGCCGATCGTGGAATTCACCGAGCTGTTCAAGCGTTCCATCGGCGAGGTCACCGATATCGTCGAGAAGGAGATGTACACCTTTGAGGACCGCAATGGCGACAGCCTGACCCTGCGCCCGGAGGGTACGGCTGGCTGTGTGCGTGCGGCCATGGAGCACGGTCTGCTGCACAACCAGACCCAGCGCCTGTGGTACCAGGGGCCGATGTTCCGCCATGAGCGTCCGCAGAAGGGGCGTTACCGCCAGTTTCAGCAGATGGGCGTGGAGACCTTTGGCCTGGCCGGACCGGATATCGATGCGGAACTGATCCTGCTCAGCGCCCGCCTGTGGCGCGAGCTGGGCATACGGGGCCTGGAACTGCAGCTCAATTCACTGGGCACGGCGGAGGAGCGGGCCCGTTACCGGGAGGAACTGGTGGCCTACTTCTCGGCGCATGCCGGGCAGCTCGATGAGGACAGCAAGCGGCGCCTGCACAGCAATCCGCTGCGGATCCTGGACACCAAGAACCCGGCAATGGCGGAACTGGTGGCGAACGCCCCCTCGCTGGCCGCCTGCCTGGGCGAGGCGTCGACGGCGCACTTCGAGCAGTTGTGCGGCCTGCTGGATGCGGCCGGCATCGCCTATGTGCGCAACCCGCGCCTGGTGCGGGGTCTGGACTATTACTCCCTCACGGTCTTCGAGTGGGTGACCGACCAGCTCGGCGCCCAGGGGACCGTCTGTGCCGGCGGGCGTTACGATGGCCTGGTGGCGCAGCTCGGTGGGCGCGAGACACCGGCGGTCGGCTTCGCCATGGGTATCGAACGCCTGCTGGCGGTGATGGAGGTGCAGGGGGTGTTGCCCAAGGCCACCCGTGCGGACGCCTATCTGGTCTTGATGGGGGAGCGGGCGCAGCAGGCCGGCCTGGCGCTGGCGGAGCAGCTGCGTGACCAGTTGCCCGGACTGCGCCTGCTGACCCATTGCGGCGGCGGCGGCTTCAAGGCCCAGTTCAAGCGGGCCGATCGCAGCGGGGCCAAGGTCGCGCTTGTGCTGGGAGACGATGAATTGGAGCGGCAGCAGGTCAGCATCAAGCACCTGCGCGAGGATGTCCCGCAGGAAAGCGTGGCGATGAACGACCTGGCGCAGCGGCTCGCCGGTCTGGTATAGACGAGGAAAGACGAATGACGACCTATCTGAACGAAGAAGAACAACTCGAGGCCCTGAAAAAATGGTGGGCGGAGAACGGCAAGTCGATCGTGATCGGCGTGGTGCTGGGCTTTGCCGCCATCTTCGGCTGGCAGGGCTGGCAGGCCTATCGGGTGGCGCAGGGTGAGGCAGCCTCCAATCTCTATATCAGCATGCAGAACCAGGTTCGGGCGGGCAAGGCGGAATCTGCGCTGGAGCTCGGCAAGCGCCTTCTGGGCGAGCACACCGGTTCCGTCTATGCCAGTTTTGCGGCGCTCAAGCTGGCGCAGCTGATGTATGAACGGGGGGACAAGGCGAATGCCTCGGAAAACCTGCAGTGGGTGGTGTCCCACGCGCCGGATGCGGTGATCGCCGACCTGGCGCGCTTCCGCCTGGCCCGGGTGCAGCTGGAGCAGAAGCAATACGAGCAGGCCGTCAGCCAGCTGGACGCGGTCGATGCCGCGGGCGTGGCCGAACTGCGGGGCGACATCGCCCGGGCCAGGGGCGACCTGGCGGCCGCGCGCGCCGCCTATCGGCAGGCCCTGGCAGCCAAAGGTGGCGCCAGTGCGCTGGTGCGCATGAAGCTGAACGAGATCGGGGCTGGGGAGAAGGCCTCGTGATGGTGTTCCCGATCCGACTGGCCGGCCTGTTGGCGGTGTTGGCACTGCTGGGTGGTTGTTCGACGGTTACCGACTGGATTTCCCCCGCAGAGCAGGACCCGCCGGCTGAACTGCAGGACATCGATGCGAAGGTCACAGCGCAGGAATTGTGGCGTGTGGATACCGGCGCGGGCAGCGATGACAAGCGGCTGAACCTGGTCCCGACCCTCGAAGGTGGGCGTATCTATGTGGCCGACGCGGAGGGCCATGTCAGTGCGCTGGATGCATCCAGCGGCCGCGCGCTTTGGAGCGTCCAATTCGACGCGCCCCTGTCGGGCGGCCCGGGCGCAGGCGAGGGTCTGGTGGTGATCGGAACCATTGATGCGGAGGTGATCGCGCTTTCCCAGGCCGATGGTTCACTCAAGTGGCGGGCGGGCGTAAGCAGCGAGGTCCTGTCCACGCCGGTGGTCGCCGATGGCCGGGTCGTGGTGCGCACCATCGATGGCAAGATCGACGGCCTGGATGCCGCCTCCGGGGAGCGCAAGTGGCGCTATGAACGCGAGATTCCCATCCTGACCTTGCGTGGCACGGGCTCCCCGGTGCTGAGCGGTGATCATGTGCTGTGCGGCATGGCCGGGGGCAAGCTGCTCAGCCTGAGGGTGCGCGACGGTGCCGTGCTCTGGGATGCCACGGTCTCGGTGCCGCGGGGACGCTCCGAACTCGAGCGCCTGGCGGATATCGATGGTGACCCGCTGGTGGTGGAGGGTATCGTCTACGTTGCCACCTACCAGGGCGAGGTGGCCGCGCTGGAGGAATCCTCCGGCGCCCTGCTGTGGCGACGCAAATTCTCCTCCTACAGCCGCATGGCAGCGGATCGCTACAACGTCTATGCAAGCGATGCCGATGGTTCGCTGTGGGCGCTGGATGCGGACAACGGCTCGGCGCGCTGGCGCCAGGAGGATCTGCACAACCGGCAGTTGTCCGACGTGGCGCTGGTTTCCGATGTCATCGCGGTTGGCGATTTCGAGGGCTATGTGCATTTCCTGTCCCCCAAGGACGGGTCGCTGATCGGTCGTACCCGGGTCGGCAGCAAGCCCATCACCAAGGGCATGCGGGTGGTGGACGATACCCTGTACGTGATGGGTGATGGCGGTGAACTGGCCGCCCTGCAGCTGAAGTAAGCCGTATGCTGCCGGTCATCGCCCTGGTGGGGCGCCCCAATGTTGGCAAGTCCACCCTGTTCAACCGCCTTACGCGGAGCAGGGACGCGCTGGTTGCCGATCAGCCGGGACTGACCCGGGACCGCCAGTACGGTATCGGCAAACTGGGCAAGCGCCCTTACCTGGTGGTGGATACCGGGGGCATCAGCGGCGACAGCCAGGGCATCGACGGGCTCATGGAGCAGCAGGTGCAGGCGGCCATTGGCGAGGCCGACCACCTGATCTTCCTGCTCGATGGCAAAGACGGGCTGACCGCGGGTGACGAGATCATCGCAGAGCAGCTGCGTCGCACCGGCAAGCCGATCACGGTGGCCATCAACAAGAGCGAGAACCTGGATCAGAACACGGTCGCCAGTGACTTCTACGCACTGGGGTTGGGGGAGCCGCAGGCCATTGCGGCGGCGCACGGACGGGGCGTGAAGTCGCTGATCAACGGCGTGCTGGCGCAACAGCCCGACATCGCAGAATCGCCGGTCGAAGCGACGGATGAAAATGCCGGGACCGGGCACGGTGTGCAGATCGCCCTGGTGGGGCGCCCCAACGTGGGCAAGTCCACGCTGATCAACCGCCTGCTGGGCGAGGAGCGCGTGGTGGCCTTCGATCAGCCCGGCACCACGCGCGATTCCATCTTCATTCCTTTCGAGCATGAAGGCCGACCCTACACCCTGATCGATACTGCCGGGGTGCGGCGCCGCGCACGGATCAGCGAGGCGATCGAGAAGTTCAGCGTGATCAAGACCCTGCAGGCCATCGAGCAGGCCAATGTGGTGCTGCTGGTGCTGGATGCCCAGCAGGGGATCAGCGAACAGGATGCCACGCTCGCCGGCCATGTGCTGGAGAGCGGACGCGCGCTGGTGGTTGTGATCAACAAGTGGGACGGCCTGGCGCCGGACGAGCGCGAACGCGTCAAGTCGGACATGCAACGGCGTCTGCCCTTCCTGTCCTTCGCCGACTGGCATTTCGTCTCGGCCCTGCATGGCAGCGGGGTGGGGCATTTGATCGAGGCCGTGGACGCGGCCTATCGCACCGCCATGATCGACCTGCCCACCCCGGAGCTGACCCGGGTGCTGGAGATGGCGGTGCAGGAGCACCAGCCGCCGCTGGTGCGAGGGCGCCGGATCAAGCTGCGTTATGCCCACCAGGGCGGCAAGAATCCCCCCATTATCGTGGTGCATGGCAACCAGACCGAGGAGGTTCCCAGGCCCTACCAGCGCTACCTGGCCAACCGTTTCCGCGAGGCCTTCGACCTGCACGGCACGCCGCTGCGGATCGAGTTCCGCACCAGCGAAAACCCCTACCAGGGGCGCCGCAACAAGCTGACCCGGCGCCAGGTCGGCAAGCGCCGGCGTATGATGAAGCACGTCAAGAAGCGCTGAAGCCCGCGCGCCCTACGACCCGCCTTTCACGATGGCATGGATCTCCCCGCCGGCCAGGCGGATCGCCAGTTCGTCTCCGCTGGCCACTTGAGATGAGTCACGGACCAGCGCGCCGTCGTCTGCCCTGAACACGATACTGTAACCGCGATCCAGCGTAGCCAGCGGGCTGACCGCCTGAAGCTCTCGCGCCGTCGTCAGCAGGCGTTGGCGTTTCTGTTGCAGGCAACGCGCCATGCCGGATTGCAGCCGCTGTTGCAACTGCTGAACGCCGCTGCTCAGGGTCTTCAGTTGCCGTTCCGGGTGTAACAGTAACAGGCGCTTGCGCCAGTGCGCCAATTCGAGTTCGTTGCGGTGCAGCCTTTGCCGCATGCTCCGCGCCAGGCGCAGTTGCAGCTCGTCGAGTCGTTGCTGCTGCTGGAGCAGGCGGCTGGCGGGGCTGGTGCGTGTCAGCCGGTGCTGCAGGTGTTGCAGGTGTCGCCGGGCATCGCGCAGGTGGCGCTCGAATGCCTGTTTCAGCCTTTGCTCCAGCTGGCGGAAGCGCTCAGCCAGCGCCCTGCCGTCGGGGGTGGCTAACTCGGCGGCCGCCGAGGGCGTGGGTGCGCGCCGGTCGGCGACGAAATCGGCGATGGTGAAATCGGTCTCGTGCCCCACCGCCGAGATGGTCGGGATATCGCTGGCGGCGATGGCGCGTGCCAGCTGCTCATCATTGAAGACCGCAAGATCCTCCTCCGAGCCGCCGCCGCGGCCGATGATCAGCAGATCGGTCTCCTGGCGTTGCAGTGCCAGTTCCAGGGCCTGGCGCAATTCCGTGGCGGCGCCCGTGCCCTGGACTTGGGCGGGGTAGATGACGACCTCCGCCAGCGGGAAGCGTCGCTGCAGTACCTGCAGTATATCCCGCACGGCGGCGCCGGAGGGCGAGCTGATGATTCCGATGCGTTTGGGATAGGCGGGCAGCGGTTTCTTGCGCTCGCTGTCGAACAGTCCCTCGGCCTGCAGCCTGGCTTTGAGCTGCTCGAAGGCCTGGCGCAAGGAGCCCACGCCGGCCGGTTCCATGTGCTCGATGATCAGCTGGCAGTTGCCGCGAGGCTCGTACAGGGCGACGCGCGCGCGCACCAGGACCTCCTCGCCATTGGCCGGGGAAAATCGCAGCAGATTGCGCTTGTTGCGGAACAGGGCGCAGCGGATTTGCGCGTGGCTGTCCTTCAGGCTGAAATAGAGATGCCCCGAGCGGGGTGTGCTCAGATTGGATATCTCGCCCTGTACCCACAGCAGCGGAAAGCTGCCTTCGAGCACGTGTCGCAGCTCGCTGTTCAGGCGGCTGATGCTGTAGATGTCACGTGTGCTTTCCATGCGCGCATGATAAGCGCAAAAAAGCCGGGCAGGGCCCGCCCCACATTTCAGTGAGTTACGAACTTGGATGAGGGGGTTTTGGGCGTCTCCCCCAGTGCAAGTCGGGTTACTGGTAGAGGTAGTTCGGGTTGCCGGCGCCGGCGTTTCCCCCGGCCTGAGCGACAGCCGTCTTGCCCTGGAATTCGGCGGTTTCAGTCAGCTTTTTCGCCTTGGCGGCATCGCCGGCCTTGATGATCTTGCCGGTGTCCCGCCACTCGTTCCCTGCTGCAATGGCGGCCTTGGCGGCGGCGATGGTCTGTTCAGCCGAGATCTGGGCGGCGGACTTGGCAGGCGCGGCCGACGCGGATTTGGTCTCGGCCGTCTGGCAGCCGGTCAGCCACAGGGCGGGAAGGACGGCAAGGGTGATCGCCAGGATTCGTTTCTTCATGAGTTCAGGTCTCCTCGGTTTCCGTGGTTTTGGTGGAATTCTTTTCGGCATGAACAGGTGCCGACAATCCTTCAAGATGGTGCCGGTCTGAAAATATTCCCTGTGGGAAGGATAAAGATCATTTGCCGAGGTTTACCCGCAGGTCGCCAAAAACTATAATCCGCAGCTATCTTTCCAATTCCTACCGGGGAGTGCTGATGCGCTTTGCACAAGACCAGGAAGCCCTGACATTCGACGACGTATTGCTGGTTCCAGCACATTCCGAGGTTCTGCCCAAGGAGGTGGATCTCTCCACCCGCCTGACCCGCGATATCGCGCTCAATATCCCGCTGGTATCGGCGGCCATGGACACAGTCACCGAGTCGCGCCTGGCGATCGCGATGGCGCTGGAAGGTGGTATCGGCATCATCCACAAGAACATGGATGCGGCCGAGCAGGCGGCGCATGTGCGCAAGGTCAAGCGTTACGAGAGCGGCGTGATCTCCGATCCGGTGACGGTCTCTCCCAAGCTGACCATCGCCGAGGTGCTGGAGATCACCCGTCGCCACAACATCTCCGGCGTGCCGGTGGTGGATGGCAACGAACTGGTGGGGATCGTGACCAGCCGCGACCTGCGTTTCGAGACGCGCCTCGACGAGAAGGTCAGCGCCATCATGACGCCCAAGGAGAAGCTGGTCACGGTGCGTGAGGGTGCCAGCCGCGAGGAGGCGATCACCAAGCTGCACGAGAACCGCATCGAGAAGGTGTTGGTGGTCAATGACGACTTCGAGCTGCGTGGCATGATTACGGTCAAGGATATCCAGAAAGCGACGGATTATCCAAAGGCCTGCCGTGACTCGCAGGAACGCCTGCGCTGTGGCGCCGCGGTTGGCGTGGGAGCGGGTACCGAGGAGCGTGTCGAGGCGCTGGTCGGCGCCGGCGTGGATGTGATCACGGCCGATACCGCGCACGGTCACTCCAAGGGCGTGCTCGACCGGGTGGCCTGGATCAAGCAGCACTATCCGGAGGTGCAGGTCATTGGCGGAAACATCGCCACCGGCGCGGCTGCGAAGGCGCTGGTCGAGGCCGGTGCGGATGCGGTCAAGGTGGGCATCGGCCCGGGCTCGATCTGTACCACCCGCATCGTGGCGGGCGTCGGGGTGCCGCAGATCACCGCCGTGGACAATGTCTGCCGCGCGCTCGAGGGTACCGGTGTGCCGCTGATCGCGGACGGTGGCCTGCGTTATTCCGGTGACGTGTCCAAGGTCTTGGTGGCCGGTGCCTACTCGGTCATGATCGGCGGCCTGTTCGCCGGTACCGACGAGTCGCCGGGCGACGTGGAGATCTTCCAGGGCCGTTCCTACAAATCCTACCGTGGCATGGGCTCGCTCGGCGCCATGGCCGGCAAGCAGGGTTCCAGCGACCGTTACTTCCAGGAAGATACCAAGGACAAGGACAAGCTGGTGCCGGAAGGCATC
Organism: Chromatiales bacterium; assembly: GCA_024712425.1. Lineage (GTDB taxonomy): Bacteria > Pseudomonadota > Gammaproteobacteria > Chromatiales > Chromatiaceae > MONJU. The sequence goes on along the minus strand of JAKRWE010000013.1, from coordinate 3,669 downwards.
GAGGGTCGCGTTCCCTACAAGGGCCCGTTGATCAACGTGATCACCCAGCTGACCGGCGGTATCCGCGCCAGCATGGGCTACACCGGTTGTGCGACCATCAAACAGATGCGCACCAAGCCGGAGTTCATGCGCGTTACCAACGCCGGCATGCGCGAGTCGCACGTGCACGATGTGCAGATCACCAAGGAAGCGCCCAACTACCGCCGGGATTGAGCTGTCGATCGAACGACAGGGTCCCACTGGAAACCACGAAGGGCACAAAGGACACAAAGGCATCCATTTTCATATGCTTCGTGTTCTTCGTGCTCTTTGTGGTTTTCTCCCTATTAACTAGAGCCTTATCGCCATGACAACCGACATCCACGCCCATCGCATCCTGATCATCGACTTCGGTTCGCAGTACACCCAGCTGATTGCGCGCCGGGTTCGCGAGATTGGGGTGTACTGCGAGATCTGGCCGTATGACAACTGCGAGGAGCAGATACGCGCCCAGAACCCGCGCGGGATCATCCTGTCCGGCGGGCCGGAGACGGTCACCGGCGACGAGACCCCGCGTGCGCCGCAGATTGCGTTCGAGCTCGGTGTGCCGGTGCTGGGGATCTGCTACGGCATGCAGACCATGGCCGCGCAGCTCGGTGGCAAGGTGGAGTCGTCGGACAAGCACGAGTACGGCTACGCGCAGGTCAGGGCGCGCGGTCATTCCGAGCTGCTACGCGATATCGAGGACCACACCAGCGAAGAGGGCTGGGGCCTGCTGGACGTGTGGATGAGTCACGGCGACCGGGTGGTGGAGATGCCGCCGGCCTTCAAGCTCATCGCCAGCACCGACAACGCGCCGATCTCGGGCATGGCCGACGAGGAGCGGCATTTCTACGGCATCCAGTTCCATCCGGAGGTCACCCATACCAAGCAGGGCGGGCGCATCCTGGAGCGTTTCGTGCGCGAGATATGCGGCTGCGAGGCCCTGTGGAACCCGGGCAATATCATCGAGGACAGCATCGCCCAGATGCGCGAGCAGATCGGTGACGGCCAGGTGGTGCTGGGACTGTCGGGCGGGGTCGACTCCTCGGTCGTTGCCGCCCTGCTGCATCGGGCCATTGGCGAGCGCCTGACCTGTATCTTCGTCGATAACGGTCTGCTGCGTCTGCACGAGGGTGACCAGGTGATGGCGACCTTCGCCCGGCACATGGGTGTCAAGGTCATCCGTGTCAACGCGGCCGATCGCTTCTTCAAGGCGCTCAAGGGCATAGCCGATCCGGAACAGAAACGCAAGATCATCGGCAACCTGTTCATCGATATCTTCGAGGAGGAGGCGAACAAGATCGAGGATGCGCGTTACCTGGCCCAGGGCACCATCTACCCGGATGTGATCGAATCCGCCGGGGCGGCCTCGGGCAAGGCGCACGTGATCAAGTCGCATCACAACGTGGGCGGCTTGCCGGACTACATGAAACTGGAACTGGTGGAGCCGCTGCGCGAGCTGTTCAAGGACGAGGTGCGCAAGATCGGTGTCGAGCTGAGGCTGCCGGCTGACATGGTCTACCGTCATCCCTTCCCGGGGCCGGGGCTGGGCGTGCGTATCCTCGGCGAGGTGAACAAAGAGTATGCCGACATCCTGCGCGAGGCGGATCACATCTTCATCGAGGAGCTGCGCAAGGCAGGACTCTACGACGAGGTCAGCCAGGCATTCGTGGTGTTCATCCCGGTCAAGTCAGTGGGCGTGGTCGGTGATGCGCGGCGTTACGAATACGTGGTCAGCCTGCGCGCGGTCAAGACCATCGACTTCATGACCGCCAGCTTCGCCCACCTGCCGTTCGAACTGCTGGAGACCGTATCGAGCCGCATCATCAACGAGGTCAGCGGCATCTCGCGCGTGGCCTTCGATATTTCCAGCAAGCCGCCTGCGACTATCGAGTGGGAATGATTCCACGTCTGGCACTGGCTGGTACCTACCGGCATCAAGCCGCACTTAACCCATTGTATTAACTAAGTTATTCCCGTTTTTGTCTGGCACCTGCTGGCACTGGCAGGCACGTCCAAGCAAACTCTTTTCATGGTATAAATCATGGTATCGTTGCCCTCAAGATCAGGGCTTCGACAAAATACCATGCCAGTCTTTCCAAAGACATTCATGGTATCAAAATCAGTCAAGTCATTGATATAAAAGAAGAAACAACCTAAATACCATGCCATAAAAACTCATGGTATTTTTGGCCCCACGGAGGCCCTTATCATGCTGACCGATACCAAGCTGCGCAATTTGAAGCCCCAGGACAAACTCTACAAAGTGAACGACCGTGATGGGCTCTATGTTGCGGTGACACCAGCCGGAACCATCTCTTTCAGATACAACTACTCGGTTAACGGACGTCAGGAGACGCTGACGATAGGCCGGTATGGCAAGCGTGGCGTCACGCTTTCAGAAGCACGGGAACGACTCAGCGAAGCAAAGAAGATGATCGCGGCCGGGAAATCACCGGCAAAGGAAAAGGCGCGCGACAAGAAGCGTGTGAAGAATGCCGAGACGTTCGGTGCCTGGGCTAGCAAATGGCTGCGTGGTTATCAGATGGCTGACTCGACACGCGACATGCGCAAGTCGGTATACGAACGCGAGTTGAAAAAGCAGTTTGGCAACAAAAAGCTGACCGAAATTACGCATGAGGATTTACGCGCATTGACCGATGCCATCGTCGAAAGGGGAGCACCAGCAACGGCGGTGCATGTCCGAGAAGTGGTGTTGCAGGTCTATCGTTGGGCAATTGAACGTGGGCAGAATGTGGAAAACCCTGCGGAAATGGTGCGTCCATCCACGATCGCCAGATTTGAGCCGCGTGACCGCGCGCTGACACCGGCAGAGATTGGACTGATGTATCGGTACATGGACCGGGTTGGGACATCGCCGCAATACCGGGCTGCGATCAAGCTGCTATTAGTGACCATGGTGAGAAAGTCTGAGCTGTCCAATGCGACATGGTCGGAGATCAATTTCAGCGAGGCGCTTTGGACGATTCCGAAAGAGCGGATGAAACGAAGAACTCCACACCTGGTATTCCTGTCACGCCAGGCGCTCGATATCTTTATCGCACTGAAGACCTTCGCAGGTGGATCTGAGTACGTGCTTCCCTCCCGGTATGATTGGGACTTGCCGATGAGTGCCGCAACACTGAATCGTGTTCTAACTTCGACGTATAAGGCTGCCCAGAAGGACGGCGAGTCGCTGGCAAAGTTTGGCCCGCATGATCTTCGCCGCACAGCCAGCACGCTATTACATGAGGCGGGTTACAACACGGACTGGATCGAGAAGTGTCTCGCTCATGAGCAGAGGGGAGTGAGGGCCATCTATAACAAGGCCGAGTACCGAGAGCAGCGTACGGAGATGTTGCAGGACTGGGCGGACATGATTGACGAGTGGACGATCAAGCAACGGCAGTGACGCCGGGGCGGTCTGCCCGTGCGCCGGATCGTTTTCTCGACTCGATCCATTCTTCTATTTCTGCCAGGTCCCATGCGACGTTACGGCTTGTATGCGCGATCCGCCGTGGGAAGTCCCCCCCTCTGTCAGGATAGTTGTCCATTCTGTTGAAAGGGACTCTAATTGAGATCCCGAGGGGATGAGAGAGAGGAACCATGGGTTACCCGAAAGAACGTAAAGAGGCGGTTTTGAAGAAG
>JAKRWE010000139.1 GCA_024712425.1 Chromatiales bacterium | reverse complement strand
GGGGCGTGGTTCAGCGCCGACACACTTGGGTAGAGACAGGTTAAAAACATAGTATGATTGTGCATTGTGTAGGTGGGGGCTCCCTCCCTCCCCGGGAGTCAACCCGGGTATTTGAGGGAGCCAGGGACGTCCTAGGGCGTCCCGCACATTCACAGGTAGGCTGCCACCGGGCAGCTGTAGACGAGTTTGGCTGCGGCACGAAGCAGGCTCCAGCTCTGCTGGTGCCGCAGCGCCAGGCTTCGGACGCACAGTGGGAGTCCCAGACTGGTTAAACTACTGGTGACTGGCGCGAAGTGAGCCGAGCTCTCTCTGCAGTTAAATAAGACATGGTGGAAGGATATCACTCCTCCGCATACGCAAGACTTAGGCACAAACATGGTCCGCCAGCAGTCCATGCGTAGCCGGTACATGATTCGGGCGAGGTATGTGGGTACTCCGGGGAAGAAGACTCCGTCTCTGCTAGGAGGGGAGGGATCGAGCCACTCTTTGGCCGTGGCCTGGGCTCGAAAGTCTTCTTCCCGTTTCCTCCACACCCGTCGGGACAGTTTCGAGTAGATGTCGGCTAATCCGAGTTTCAGTTGTAGGGTCTGGGATTCCAGTCGCCTGGCTCCCCTTTTGGCTGCCCTGTCCGCCATCTCGTTGCCCGAGAGGCAGACATGTGCTGGCACCCACTGGAAACGGACCTCCGTTCCGCGGGTGATCAGTTGGTGCACTACCGTCCCGATTTCCAGCACGAGATCCTCTCGAGCGCTGGTGGAATCGGAACGGATGGAGGAGAGCGCAGACCTGGAATCACTACAGATTACTATTGCACATGGTGGTGTACGTACTTCACTGATGTGCTGGAGCGCCATCAGAATGGCTGTCAGCTCAGCAGTGAAGATTGATACAGGTGGTAGGGAGAAGGACTTCCTTAGGCTGTGGAACTCAGGAATGGCAAAGGCGGCTCCAGCGGAGCCGTCCTCGAGCACTGAGCCGTCTGTAAAAATTAGCAGAAATTGTGAATAGTTCTTTTCAAGTAATTCGTTAGTTATGCAGGCTTGGAGAGAGGGGCTCTGGTCCCTCGTCAGTCCCGCCACCTCCACCTCCACCTCCGCCCTTTCCATCAGCCAGGGGGGGTAGGGATGAAGGGGTCTATCTGCCGCCGAGGCACCGTCCAATCCCGCTCCCTCCACCAAGTCGGCGACCAGGTCGCAGATGGAGGAGCAGTAGGAGACACGGGTGGGGCCTCGGAAGGACCCACTCACCTCTTCGACAGTGGAGTTATCTACGGTTTGGCTGCGGAACACGTACTTAGCAGTCATGAGTTGGATCTGGTCTCTCAGTGGTAGCAGCCCGGCATCCCGGTACACCAGGCTGTGAGGCGCGGACTGCGGTAGCCCGAGGGCCAGTCGCAGAGCCCGGACCTCGATAGCGGTCAGACGCTTCAAGCCTGTCTCGGTGATGCTGGGCATGGCCTCCAGGCCGTAGACCAGTCGTGAGCGTACCAAGCTCCTCACCAGCGACACAAGCACCTTAGGTGGGTTCGCCCAGGGCTGTGCGCTGAGCACCTTGATTACATTCAAGGCGCGGGAGGCGTTGCGGGCGTTGTGATCCACGTGGCGGTTGGTACGCCCCATACGTTGAAAGACGACCCCTAAGTACTTGACTTGGTCTGTCGGAAAAACATGTTCATTGTTCACCTTTATCGATATATCTTGGATGCGTCGTGAGCAGATATGGAAGGGCAGGAAGACTGTTTTCTGGGTGGATAGGGTGAAACCGTTCACTTGCATGAACCGGATCACCCCGTCCACAGCTTCCTGAAAGGTTTTCATGCTGATTGCCATGTTCCTGTTGTTCTCTTTGTGGGGTCTTCTGACGTGGGTGTCTAGCCATATGGCCAGGTCGTCGGCGTACATGGTTAGCACTACCTTCCCCTGCACACAGCTTTCCACATCATGGACCATGATATTAAACAGTAGTGGTGCGATGACAGATCCCTGCGGCACTCCCATATCTATCTGCTTAGCAGCGGACATGGCCCCCTTCCATCTGACCTGCAACGAACGACCCGTTAGAAACGTTTTAATATAGTTAAAAATCTTGCCAGAGAGGCCTATCTTCTGAAGCTTCTGTAACAGTCGTGCGTGCCAGACCTGGTCGTAGGCGCGGGAGATGTCAAAGAAGCACGACAGGAGAACCTTTCTCTTCCCCATCGCTCTCCCGACGTGCTCCCCCAACTTCACCAGGTGGTCGGTGACACCCCGCCCCCGTCGGAAGCCGGCCTGGCACGCAGGAAACACTTTCTTGCTTTCACAGAAGTACTCCAGTCGGCGCTTGATCACCCTCTCGTACACTTTCCCCAAGTGCGACGTGAGGGAGATAGGCCGGTAGCTGGCGATCTCCTTCCTTGCTTTCCCTATCTTATGGATGGGTACTACGACGGCGTGTTTCCACTCAGCAGGAATCGTACCCCCGTCCCAGCACCTCTGGAAGAAGCCGAGTAGAGTCTTAAGAAAAGACTCAGGCACCTCCATCAGCATCTGGTACGAGACGATGTCCAGCCCAGTGGAAACTTTCACTTTCTTGATCGAGGCTAGCGCCCGTTTCAGCTCAGTGCAGGTCAAAGGGGAGTTGACCGGTAAGCTGTCGTCCGCCGCCTGATCGAAGTAGACTGCCTCCCTTTCGCGTCGGAACTGACGCCTGTCGGCGGGGAGGTTTTCAGTGTTGCTGGCCTCGGCGAAGGCTTCCGCGAAGGCGTCCGCCTTGGCCTGGTCAGTGGTGTAGACCCGATTGTCCTTGTGCAGGTCAAAGTTGGGGGCAACGTACTGCTGTTTCATCTTTTTGATTTTTTTCCAAACAGAGCCAAGGTCTGTTTTACCGGCTGAGACAGAGTCCGAAAAAGCTAACCAGTAGTCTCTCTTGGCCCGGGCTGTAACCTTATTACAATTCCTGTTGGCTAGTTTCATTTCTGCGTGTGTTTCAGCAGTTTGGTTTCTACAGTAGATTTTGTAAAGTTTTCGTTTGGTTCGGACGGCCTCTTCGCAGTCTGCGTTCCACCAGGGGTTGCTTCCCGGTCGTGCCGCGCCACCGCTGGTGGTGGGTATGGCAACCCTGGCCGCTTCCAGAAGCGAAGAGACTATCCGGCTGTTAACGTTCTCCAGGTCCGGCTGGTCAACGTCTATGTCGACGGATCTCAGTTCGGCCCGGAACAGGTCCCAGTCAGCCGATTCGTACCTGAACCTGGTTACTGGCGCGGAACTCCCTATGTCAGCCGCATGGGTCATGCTGATGGTGATGGGAAGGTGATCGGAGGAGAGGGTATCCACCCCAACCTCCCACCCCACTCCACCAGCCAGGTCCGCTGAAGCGAAGGTTAAATCAATAGCCGACGGCCTCTGATCCGAGCGATCCGGAATGCGAGTCGAGGATCCGTCGTTAAGGATAACGAAACAACTGTCGTTGATCTGTGAAGTTAGGGCCGGAGAGGAACTCTCCCAGCCCCGCTCCCAGCATCTGTCACGTACATTAAAATCCCCCATCACCACACAACCGCCTTTCCCGCCCAGTCCCGATAGCCACTCAAAGCTAGTGCAGGGGGTCGGGGTGTAGCAGTTGACTATGGTGACATCGGGGTTTCCTTTAACTCGCACTCGTACCGCACAGGTATAGCCGTTGGCAGGGCCCGCCGTGTCCGCTACAATGGAAAAATTCATGTGTAATCTAACGTAGATACAGACCATCACCCTTCCGTCCGGAGACGTCGGTCCACACACCGGCGGGTGATAGTATCCTTCCAGGTGGGGCAGCTTCTGAGGCTGGCAGTTCAGGGACTGTAGACTAAGAAGATCAAAGTTATTTGTGGAAATGTATTGGACGATATAATCCAGCGTAGTTGTAATGGAACGGCAGTTCCATTGTACCACTCTTAATCCCTTATACTTGACGGATTAGACAGAGGGTTAAATCACAACTTACGTTAGTTGAAAGTCGGTCCGCTAACAGATAACGGGAGACAACTTATCACCGGCCGGGGCCTCTAGCACCCCCGCCAACACCAACATCAGGTCGAGAGGGCGGGACATGGAGGGTGTCTGCCGCTTCTGGCCAGTGATCTTATTAAAGACGGCCGTCAGGATGCTCAGCAAAGGTGCACAGTCTCCTGATTGTCTGGTCTCCAGCAGACTCAGCATGAGCTTCCAGAGGAAACCGTCCAGGGACAGGGTCTCATCTAGCTTCTCGTGTAAGTCTACCTTAGACTTGGTGTATAGCTGATCCAGCTCAGTTCCCAGGTCAACTTTCTGGCGACTGTTGCTGAGTTCTTCCATCAGCCTCCTGTTCTTTTGCTGCTCTAGGAGCAGCTGGTACTGCAGGGCGGTTTTTTCCATCACCGCCCTACTTCCCTTCTTCCTTCGGGTAGAACCTTTCGGTTGTTGCTTGCTGGGGGCCTCGGCTTCAGTGCCAGAGGTCGCACCACGACTCTTTGTAGAGGTAGGAGGGGCGGCAGAGACGGTTGGTTCCTCTGCAAGCGGACTCACGGGCCCGTCCCCCCAGACACTGGAGACCTCCGAGATGCGGGACAGCAGTTCTGTCACCGCCCTGGAGGTCACGCCCTTGGTCGTCGCGCGGGCGGCACCAGGTCCGAACTCGGAACCACCCATCGCGCCACCCTTCCTACCTGTTGTGGAGCGTTGGCCGACAGACTGCTGCTGCTGACCCTTCCTCGCCGACGCTCGGGTGACGAAACCGGGCCCACCACCACCAGCACCACCTCCCGCTCGGGCGGTCCGCCCCGCCGCTACGCCAGCGTAGGTTCGCGGGGGACCAGCACCAACGGTGAGGGGCACGGTGGTTTCGACCCTGTCACGGGACCAGCAGTCGTCCACCGGCTTGGCGGCCGGCTGATCCGACTCCTGGACCCGAGGCTTCAGCTCTTCCCGGGCGCGTTGCATGGCGACGGTGTAGGGGAGGTAGGTCCTACTTCGTAGGGTGTTGGCTCGCTGCCGGATCAACACCTCCGGGCAGCCTTTGTAGGCCGCCGAGTGGCGACCGTTGCAGTTTACGCAGGACATGGTCGCTGCGTCACATTTATCGTGGGTGTGTGAATTTTTCCCACATTTGGAACAGCGGCCCTGTCTCGCACGGCACTGTTGTTTCGTGTGACCGAGTGACTGGCACTTGGTACACCTACGTACCGGTGCGGCGTACGCCTGCACGTTGTACGGTGTCGACCCGAGCCAGACTTCGGTGGGAAGCTCCGTGGCCTCCAGTGAGATGCGAACCGCCAGGGACGGCTCATTATGCTTGTTATTCAGACGTGTCACTGCAGCGACGCGGTGACCTCCCGCCTCGAGGTCCTGTCGGACGAGTTGGAGCTCGTTCCCTCCCTTAGGGATGGGACCGACCACCCCGTCCACAACGGGTCGCGGCACGCGCGCTCCGATGGGGACCCCGCCAGGCAAGGTCTCCAGACGGGCCAGCTTACTTTGCTGGGCCTCGCTACTACATCCGATCAGCCACTTTCCCGAAGGAAGGGGCCTCACGGACCTGATGGCTCCCACGGCGTTGGCGAGGAGCTGGCTGCGGTGCCACGGTCCGAGCTTGTCGAACCGTGCGGCACCCCCGCCGAGGTCGTGCAACACCACGGGGTGTTCTACAAACGCTGGCGTCCGGGTTCCTTGCTGGAAGAGGCGCCTACGAGAGGCCCCCTCAGCTGTGAACCTCTGGTTCGCTGCCGGTTTGCTGGGTTGGTTGGAAGGTGGAGCCTTGTGACTCTTTTTTCCCACCTTGGGGGGAACATTTGCGCTGGGCGCAGTTTTAGGCGGACGGTCGTCTTTGGGACGGTTGTCCGGTTTCTTCGGGCCGTTGACCAGGGGGAGCAAGCTCGACCCCTCGTCGCACGCCGCTTCGAGGCTCGGTGGCGCGGTCACCACCGAGATCAGGGACTCTCCGTCGGATAGAACAGGGCTGGAGGATGGTTCCTCAGACATGCCCCCCTCTCCAACTTTGGTCATTTTCAGGGGAGTCTGTGACGTTGGCGTCACGTCTCCCTCGTTGCTGCTGTCGCTAGACAATCTTCGTTTAGGCCTGCGCGGCCGACGTCGCCGACGGTTCTCAGACCCCGACGACTCTGGGGAACTTCCTCGGGAGGACGGGGTGGGGGTGAGGGGACCAGACCTCGGTGGAACACCATTTCCAGCTGGTCCTTCCTCAATCCTCACTGGAGTCGCCTTTCCCACGGGACCACAGTCGCCAGAATCTTTCCGAGAAGCGTCGGGCCCAGGGCCCTTGCTTCCTTCCATCGCGTCGTTGCACACACACACACACAGCAGACGTCGCACAGACTTGTAGAAATTTCACACTAGGGCTATTCGCACTACCACCACCTCACTCTACACCAGCACGCACCATGCACTGATGGACGAGGGGGGAACGGGAGATCAAAAAGTGAATATGGAAGCTACACCACAACAAAATACACTCTCTACACCACAAGAACACCTCAACACAGCACAAAGAACAAAGGAAGCCCACTAGCTGGAGTTACGGCCAATCAGGTCGTGAGACACGAACACCGAGATTGCCTCACAGGACCAACTACTGGATAACGCTGCTGAGCTCACTCCACACGGCGGTTAAGCCGGCGTGACGACCGCGCCAAAACACCGAACGACTCTACGCGCTTGAAGGCGAGAGGACCGTCGATGAACACTGACGCGCACCACAGCGGAAAGGCACACTCAACACACGATATCACTGGGTCTCCAACCACACACGGCAGTTATGCTCACAGCCACAAATACTCAACACACGATATCACTGGGTCTCCAACCACACACGGCAGTTATGCTCACAGCCACAAATACTCAACACACGATATCACTGGGTCTCCAACCACACACGGCAATTATGCTCACAACCACAAATACACAGCCCGGGTAGGCACGGTCACAGCCACAGATAATACAATACGGGTATACAACACTTTACAGTCACGAAAATACCACACGATACTAGGTCGCTAGACAAAGGAAAAAGAAAAAGGCCACAGATACTACAACACGGGTATACAAGTTACAGTCACAAAAATACAATACGATACTAGGTCGCTAGACAAGGAGAAACACACCACACACACAGATACAGGCGGGTAAACCTCCTGAAAATTTAGAATATGATCGCAAAAATTGCAAAATTGATTCTAATTAATGCAAGATGCTCTCCAGGTAACGAGAGTCACCCGAGAACACAATACAAAAATCGTTCGTCAAGAAAAATAGGTTAAAGGTACGATACCAACAGCTTGTCTCGATCCGAGATTCCTAGTCGCAACGTTGGTCTGCAGCAGAGCGCAACGAAAAGGGAAGTCTCACAGTCCACTACACCACTGAGCTCACAGGCCACGGTAGGGTAAACCAAGCTCTTATGCCTTGTGACCTGCGCATGGAGGTGGTGATGATGAGTTGATGCTTAATGTCCTCAGATGTCATTTGACATATTAGGGACAAGTTGTGACCAATGCCGAAGCACGGTTCAATAAAAGCCACATACGTAAGGTGTATGCGTGTTTAGCTGTAACCTGCCACCTGCACTTTTGGCAGAATGACCGGGATTTTTTACGTGCTACTGTGGTAACACGGGGGTGGAACGGATACCGAAATAAGAGTCAGCACAG
>JAKRWE010000138.1 GCA_024712425.1 Chromatiales bacterium | reverse complement strand
GTGTGCCTGCAGCCTAGAAAATAGCCCTTCACGAGCCTTTCCACGTCCCGTTCGAGGCACCACATCTTCCATCCAGTGACCGCCCGGAAAAGCGAGAAGCGGATGAAATATTCGGGTTAGGCGGTGGAGTATTCACATCGCCATAGTTGAGGCGATCGATTACCGGAGATAATTTGTACGGCAATTTGCCGTATGCTAGGATTCTAGCAAGATCGAGTGACCGCGAACTGGGAGGGCGGTAGCCATGGCCACGTCTTCGAATCAAGCATCCAATGTCCGCAGCGAGCGACTCGAGACACGTATCGACCCCGAAACCAAGCGGCTGGCGGAACGTGCAGCCGCGCTCGGATTCGGATCGATGGCAGACTACATCACCCGGCTGATCAGGGAGGACGCGCCGAGGCGTCTGGCGGCACAGGCCCTGATCCAGGTGACGAGTAATCAGTTCGAACACTTTCTGTCGGTTTGCAACGACACCTCGCGCGAACCTGGCAAGCGGCTGCGCGAGGTGGCTGCGCGACTGGACAAGGAGGGTTATTGATTGCCGCTAGCGCAGAGTTTCGTGGCACTCGATCCTGCGCTGCACCATGTCAAGGGCTTTGATTGTGGCAAGGAGGCGTGCAACAGATTTCTTGGCCGTTTTGCCGCCAGGCACGCCCGCCTGGGGGTCAGTTCGACGTGGGTGTTGGCCGAGACAGGTGGTAAAGGTAAGGTGCCGGTTGCAGCCTTCTTTACGCTGGCTGGGCATACGGTCACCCGAGAGGATATCTCCACCCAACAGCAAAGTCTGCCGCGCTTTCAGTTGCCGGTGGTCTTGCTTGCGCAACTGGCAGTTTGCAAATCATATGCAGGCAGGGGGCTGGGGGAAAAGACCCTGATTACAGCCCTGAGAAAGGCCGCGGAGTTGACCGACAAAGGCCTGCCGGCCATCGGGATCGTTCTTGATGTTCTCGATAAGGATGCGCTCGGTTTCTATGAGCACTTTGGCGCCTTCGAGTCGTTCTCCGATAACCCCATGCGTTTGTTTATGCCAATAGGTGTGGCGCGGCAATTATAGCGGGAAAAGGGGTCTGTGAATTAAGGTTGGAATTATGCGAATAATAGGGGGCAGACCCCAATAACTCACTCGGTAAATGGATTCAATATCTTGACCCCCGTTGCAATGAAATCCATTTGATTTCGCGTCACCACGGTCAAATCATAGATCAACGCGGTTGCCGCAATCAGCTTATCCAGGGCATTTTCCGGGTGTGGTACCCGGAGTCGGCCCCAGAGCTGAGCGATGTCAGAATTTACATCGAGAATATTGTCGCGATATTCCGTCAAAGTGACGCTCAGCCACTTCTCGAGTTGGCGAGCCTGGTGAACGTCACCGCGATGTTGAATCAGGTCAATGCCTCGGCGCAGCTCGCCGACGGTAATTACGGAAATAAATACAGGTCGGTTCGCCTTGGCAGCCTGTTTGAAAAAAGTCCGGACGCCCTCGTTTGCTCTCGCGTGCTTGCGGATCTCGCTGATGACGTTGGTATCAATCAAATACATCGTCGTTGTTTGCCGAGTCGTTGGTTCGCTCAAAATCCGCATCCTGTCCGACTTCGGGGATGGCCGCGAGTGCTTCGGCAAAGCTTTTGCGTTTGGGGTGAAGCAGGACGGCTTCCAGCAACGCTCTGTGCTCGGCCTCGGCACTCCTGCCGTGTCGCGCTGCGCGTCGCTTGAGCGCGTCGACGATAAGGGGGTCGAGGTTTCGGACAATGAGATTGGCCATGACGATACCTCATTGGATAATGTTGGGGATTGATTTCAATGATATCGATTGTGTGATTGCACTGCAATCACGTCGACAATTGGGGGTAATAGGGGGCAGACCCGGATTTCAAGCATGGTTGGCCGCCGGGTATTGCCCTCATTGTCCAGCATGGCGGGTAATGCTAGTATTACCGGCGATGACAAAAAGGTCGCCATGAAAACAGCCACAAGCAAACTGACCAAAAAGTATCAGGCCACGATTCCCGAGCCCGTACGTCGCCAGCTCCATCTGGAGGCCGGCGATGCAATTGCCTTCGATATCGAAGGTAATGATGTGCATCTTCGCAAGGCCCGCCCCGTGGACCTGGCATTTGCCCGCAGTCTGGAAGGAACCTTGAACGAGTGGTTGTCCGAGGTCGACAAGGAAGCCTATCGTGACCTTTGAGGCATTCGATGTGGTGGTTGTTCCTTTTCCGTTTACTGATCGAACCACTACAAAACGGCGACCGGCACTGGTCCTGTCTGACGCCAGGGCCTTCAACAAGCGGGTCGGACAATCGGTACTGGCGATGATTACCAGCGCGAGAAACTCGGACTGGCCACTGGATATCGAGATCGATGATCTGGATTCGGCGGGACTGCCGTCAGCTTCTGTTGTGCGGATGAAACTGTTTACGCTGGACGATCAACTGGTGATCCGCAAGGCAGGGGCGTTGGCGACAAATGATCGTGAAAACGTAGTGAGATCGTTAGACCAACTTTTTTCCCTGAGAAAGGGGGTAGCCCCCGAATAATAGGGGACAGACCCAATTTTTGCGTTACCACATGCCCCGCCGTCCCCGTATTGTTATCCCGCAGATGCCTTTGCATGTCATTCAACGTGGCAACAACCGGCAAGCCTGTTTCTTTGCTGATGAGGATTATCGCCGTTACCTGGATTGGCTGAGAGAATATGCGGGCGAATTGGGATGCGATATTCATGCTTACGTGCTCATGACGAATCATGTGCACCTGTTGCTGACTCCACGCGAAGCGGATTCTGTCGGACGGCTCATGAAACGCCTTGGACAACGTTATGTACAGTATGTCAATTGCGTCTACCAACGCAGCGGTACGCTGTGGGAAGGCCGGTTCAAATCCTGTCTGACGCAGGAGGAGCAATATGTTCTCGGATGCTATCGGTATATCGAGTTGAATCCGGTGCGAGCAGGCGTGGTCGAACACCCGGCGGACTACCCATGGACCAGTTACCGCATCAATGCGCAAAATGAAAAGAGCGAGTTGGTGACGCCCCGTCCTTTATATTTGGCGTTGGGTGATGGAAGGGATGAGCGGACAGCGAGCTATCGCGATTTGTTTCGATCCCAGATGGAGTCGGCGCTTGTGGATGAGATACGTGTCGCGACAAATGGTAACTACGTGTTGGGAAGCAGGCGGTTTCAGGATCAGGTGGAGAGCATGCTGAAACGCCGGGTCAGACCTGGCAAGGCGGGGCGGCCGCGCAAATGTGGATATAAATTGGGGTCTGTCCCCAATTTAACAGAAGGAGAAAGGCAGTGAAGCAGATTCGTTGGGTACTTGTGGCGGTTGTGTTCGGGTTGCTGGTGGGGTGCGGCAATACGACAGACGCTGATTATCTTGAACGGGCAAAGGACTTGTTCGACAAGGGGCAGTTGAAGGCCGCCAGTATCGAACTGAAGAATGCGTTACAGGAGAACCAGAATAACGCGGAGGCTCGCCGCCTGTTGGGGGTGGTGCATCTTAGGGCGGGCGACCCGGCGGGTGCGGCGAAGGAGTTGCGCCGGGCTGGCGAGCTCGGTGTTGCGACCGATGCCGTTCAGCCTCTGCTGGCGCGGGCCCTGCTGAGCCAGGGCAAATATGACGAACTCGAAAAATTACCTGTCGCAAGCCTGTCCGGTAGTAATGAAAAGGCGGAGGTGTTGGCGGCACAGGGGCTGGGAAAGCTGGCCGGTAATTCTCGGGACGATGCCAAAAAACGCATTGATCAGGCACTGGCCCTGGCGCCCAAGTCGAGCTATGTGCTGGTGGCCCAGGCCCGTCTGCTGGCCGCCACCAAGCAGAAGGACAAGGCTTACCCCATTCTGGACGAAGTCCTGAAACAGGACCAGAACTATGCCCCGGCATGGGCGTTGCTGGGCGATCTGCGCCGTTCGGACAAGTAGCTGGACAAGGCCGAGGCGGCTTACAGCAAGGCGATCGAGAACCGCTTCGCCAACACCAAGGACTATCTTGCGCGTGCACTGGTGCGGATCGACGAGAAAAAGTTCGAGGAGGCGCAGAAGGATATCGATATCCTGAAGCAACGTATCCCCAAGCACCCCAGTGTGAATTATGCGCAGGGGCTGATTCATCTGCATGACAACAAACTGCAGGAGGCGAAGAATGCCTTCGAGGCGTCACTGAAGGTAAGCAGTCGCCAATTGCTGCCCAAATACTATCTGGCCCTGGTCAATTTTCGGCTTGGAAACGTCGAGCAGGCTGAAGAGTATGGGGAACAGGCCTTTGCTGCTGTCCCTGGTTCTATCTCGGTGCGCGAGTTGCTGGCTGTGATCAAGCTGAAGAAAGGGCTGTTCGATAAGGCAGAGTAACTGGTGCGTCCGATTGTCGAGCAACGCAAGGAGGATATCCGTGCGACCGACCTGCTGGCCTCCGCCCTGCTTGGACAGAAAAGGGTTGATGAAGCTCCGCCGCTTTTGAAGAAGGTGGTCGAGAAGCAGCCCAAATCGGCATTGGCCGAGATGCGGTTAGGTGCTGCGCTGCTGGCGGCCAAGCGTGCAGATGACGGTATTGCGCATATCGAAAATGCGCTGAAAAAGGATCCGGCTCTGCATCGTGCCCGTCTGTTGCTGGTCCAGTACTATCTCACGCAGAAGCAGCTGGACAAGGCGATGCAGGTGGCCAAGGCCTATCGGGAGGCTGATCCCAAAAGTCCGGTGCCATGGAATCTGGTGGGTGCGCTCGACCTGCGCCAGGCTGATGATCAGGTGGCGGCAAGTGCCTTTGAGAAAGCGCTCGAGTTGGAGCCGGGAAATGTCGCGGCAGAACACGCCCTGGCCGGGATGGCGATCAGGAAGAAGGATTACAAAAAGGCACGCGGGTATTACGAGGATGTGCTGTCCAGGCACAAGGAGCATCTGGCAACCCTGTTGAAGCTGGCGTTGCTCGATGCGGTCGAGAAGAAAGAGTCTGCCATGGTTGAACACCTGAAACAGGCCGTGGCCGCGCACCCGAAGGCGGTGCAGCCAAATGTGATGCTCGGTCGTTATTACCTGTTGAAGAATCAACCGGGCAAGGTTGCCCCGTTGATGGTCGAATTGGATGATCGACAGAAGAACAACCCGGCGGTAGTCGAGGTGATGGCCTTTGCGCAGTTGGCGCAGAAAAAATACCGGGACGCCCAGTATGGTCTGAAGCAGTTGCTCAAAGTCCGGCCCAAGTCGCCGCAACTCCATTTTCTGATGGCCAAGGCACTGGGCGGTGAAAAGGACCTGGCGGGAATGAAGCGGGAGCTGCGGGCGACGCTCGATCTGGCGCCAAAGCATCTGCCGGCACGCCTTGCCCTGGCGCGCATCGCCTTGCTCGAGAAAGGCGTCCCGGCCGCCCAGGCCCAGCTTGCCGAGCTGGAGCGGATTGCACCGGAGCACCCTGATGTGCTCTATCTCAAGGGGATCATAGCCGGTGCCGAAGGTGACCAGGAGACAGCGGCCAAGCTGATGGAGAAGGTCTTTGAGAAGGCGCCGAATACCAAGACCATGCTCGCAGCGGCGCGTCAGAAATGGGCCATGGGGGACCCCGGAGAAGCATTGGCCCTGCAGGAGAAATGGACGCGCGAACATCCGGATGATCTGCTGGCCTCGCTTGCGCTGGCAGGGGCCCTGACCCAGCAGGGGGATGTCGACAAGGCGCTCGACACTTATGAAACCATCCTGCAAAAGGATCCCAAGAACGTTGTGGCACTGAACGATATGGCCTGGTACCTGCGTGACAAGGAGCCCGAGAAGGCCCTGGAGTATGCGCAGCGGGCCAACGAACTGGCGCCGGAATCGGCGAGTGTGCTCGATACCCTGGCCATGGTCCAGCTCAGTAATCAACAGCTGGAAAAGGCCAAGCGTTCCATCGAGCGGGCCTTGGCCAAGGCGCCTGGGAAACGTGCTGTTGTGCTCCACAAGGCAGAGATTCTCTCCGCTATGGGTGATAAGGGACAGGCGGTCGAGACGCTGCAGAAACTGCTGGCCGATAAGACGGACTTCCGTGAAAGGAAAGAGGCGGAGGCGTTGCTACAGCGTCTTACGGCTGACTGACGCGGATTGCCGGGGACAACCGTGAGCCACTTGTGGCGATTTGCTGGCTGGAGCTGCCTATGGTTGATGCTGGCGGCCGGGTCGGCGTCTGCGGCTGGTCTGCCGGCGACGATCGACAGCATTCGTCCCAGTGTGGTGGGTGTCGGTACGGTCAGAAAGGACAAGCGTCAGACAAAGACCACCTTTTCGGGTACCGGCTTTGTAGTGGGTGGCGGCACACGTATTGTCACCAACTATCATGTCTACAAAGGTCTGCTTGGGCAAAAAGGTGCCGAGATGGCGGTTTTTACCGGGCGTGGCGATTCGGCACGGGTCCGCGTGGTAAAGCTGGATCGCGTCGACAGGGGTCATGACCTGGCGCTGCTGCGCCTGAAGGTGGGGCGGCTTCCGGCGATGAAGTTGGCGAAAGATGATATTGTGAAAGAAGGAATGGATGTCGCCTTCACCGGGTTCCCCATCGGTGTGGTTCTCGGACTTTACCCGGTAACCCATCGCGGCATGGTGTCCGCCATCACCCCCATAGCGATCCAGGCCGATTCGGCAAGAAGCCTGTCGGCGGCGCAGATCAAGCGGATTCGCAACAGGCGGTTCGAGGTGTACCAGCTGGATGGGACCGCCTACCCGGGCAACAGTGGCAGTCCCGTATACAGGACCGATACTGGCGAGGTGGTCAGTGTGATCAACAGCGTATTCGTCAAGGAAAGCAAGAATCGGTGCTGCAGAAGCCTTCGGGGATCAGCTACGCGATTCCCGTCAAGTATGTCCGGCGATTGCTGCAGAGGAAATAAGCGGGCAATACCCTTATGCAGGATAAACACCGAAGACACAGAAGTCGGCGCCATCGCCGAAGGCATCGTTCCCGGCGACTGCGGGCATTGCTCAAGCCCTTTCTGATCGTGATCGGGGCGCTGTTTCTGTTCGTACTCTTGCCTATCAGGACGAGTTGTCGGGTAGTGATCCCTTCCTGGACCGGCCTGCAGCCAGCCTCAATGAACAGTTGCTCGATCTTCCGCCTAACAAGTGGGTAAAGTTGCGCGTGCCCTTTGCCGGGGGCTGGCGTCGCCAGCGGCATGCCGGTATCGCATTCGACACACATCGTAACAAGCTGTTCGTCTTTGGCTCGGATACCCATGGAGAGAACTGGGGCAACAGCGTGCATGAGTTCGACCCCGTGATTCTGCAATGGTCGGCGCATTATCCGCCCGCGCGGCGACGGACCTATGGGGCCGATGCCCTGGGCCACCCGGTTGCCGGTATCGACTTTTCCCAGCCCTGGGCCATGCATGTCTATGACAATCTTGTCTATGATCCGACGCTGGATGCCCTGCTGGTCATGGCCAGCCCCGAACACAATCCTGCCATGAAGACTGTGCGAGGTATCCGGCGAAATCCCACCTGGGTCTATGAACTGGGCCCGCGCCGTTGGCGCACCCTCGATAACCCTGACGGCAAACAGCCATTTGGCTTTGCGGGGGCATCGAGCTACGACAGTGCGCGGGACGTGGTGGTGACGGTGTTTGTCAAGATAGTTGTCACTTTTTTCACGCAGCTACTGCTCTATTGTCGGGTTCCTCGTGTGCATCGTCGTCATGCGCAGGATTGAGCCAGACAACTTCCTTTCTGGACCAGTCC
>JAKRWE010000137.1 GCA_024712425.1 Chromatiales bacterium | reverse complement strand
CCATGGTTTCCGCAACAAGGGGCGCTTTGCCAATGCCATCTACTTCCACCTTGGTGGACTCGATCTATACCCGGAGGGTATCTGCCGGTGAATGTTACCCACCTGATTTGGTGAAGAGCCTCATTTTTATTTCCTTGTCACCTGCATGAAAACTCGACAAGTGTTACGCACACACCATGTCATAAGGCATGCAGCCTCTTTCTTTGTGTCGATCGCATCCCGCACTATTACCGACAAAACAGTTAGTTACGTTATGTTGGCGGTTGGCGGTTGGCGGTTGGCGGGCAAGTGTAAAAATTGCTGACACTGGTTGGGATTTGGGTTCCGGGAATTGCGTGGTTCGTGGGCCTTGAGCCGTTGGGCGCGAAGGTCTGCAATTGGCCGGACCTCGACCGGTAAGCGATCGGTTTTTGCCGCTTACCGTGCCTGACGGAACCAGATCTCGATGTGTTCTGCCATTTCCAGCGCATCGTCGACCTCGACACCAGGGTGCCTTGTCGTGCTCTCGAGTTTCGAGTCGCCGATTCAAGAGGATGGGGTTCCAGGTAGGGTTCATCCCCTGGAAAAGAAGGCGTGGTGAACTTGCGGGGTGCGCCAATGACGTATTTTCTGGGTAAATGATAACGGTACCGAGACGCTGACTTCCAAGCGAAAGATCAGTGGCTTACCGTTCGCCGTGGACCAGCCACATAACCTGGCAAAATCTGTTACCGTCGAATAACGACCAGCCTGCTTGCTGCGAGGCTGAAACAAGGGGCGTCTGGTGACAAGGATCATATCTGAATGAAGAAAGAAGGTGATAAGCAGGGCACGCCCGATGGCCGGATACGGGCGCCGTGGGAGCGCAGTTTCGACCGCATCATTACGCCGTTCGAGGAATTCGTTCACCGTGAGACCACCAGCGGCCTGCTGTTGATGGCCGCGGCGCTGTTGGCGCTGGTATTGGCCAACAGTGCCCTGGCAGGGCATTACCAGCATCTGCTGCATGTGCCGCTGGGTTTCTCCATTGGTGAGTGGCGGCTGGAAAAGACGCTGCACCACTGGGTCAACGATGGCCTGATGACCCTGTTCTTCTTCGTGGTTGGCCTCGAACTCAAGCGCGAGATCCTGGTGGGGGAGCTGGCCAGTCCGCGCCAGGCGGCGTTGCCCATCGTGGCCGCTATCGGCGGCATGGCGGTACCCGCACTGTTGTACACCGTGCTCAGCCCGGCCGGGGATGCGTTGCGGGGCTGGGGTATTCCCATGGCAACGGATATCGCCTTTGCCCTGGGCGTCATCGCACTGCTGGCAAGCCGGGTGCCCAAGGCCCTGATCACCTTCCTGGTGGCGCTGGCGATCGTCGACGATCTGGGTGCGGTGGTGGTCATTGCGCTGTTCTACACCGAACAGCTGGTATGGGGGCTGCTGATCGTTGCCGTGGCGCTGACCGGCCTGCTGGCCGTGATGAACCTGGTGGGCGTGCGGCGTCCGCCAGTCTATTTCCTGATCGGCCTGCTGTTGTGGCTGGTATTGCTGAAGTCCGGGATACACGCCACCCTTGCCGGGGTCATTACCGCCTTTACCATTCCGGCCCTGCCCCGCTATGAGCCGGCCGCATTCAGCCGGCGCATGCGTCTGCTGCTGGATCGCTTCGACGCCAACTACCACCCCGGGGAGAGCATTTTGAAGAACCAGGCGCTTACCTCGGTGGTGCAGACGCTGTCCAATGGTGTGCGCGGGGTGCAGACACCGTTGCGCCGGCTGGAGAACCGCATGCACATGCCGGTGGCCTTCCTGGCGCTGCCGCTGTTTGCCCTGTTCAATGCCGGGGTGCCGATCGATTTCGCCAATCTGACACAGGCGCTGACACAACCGGTGACACTGGCGGTCATGCTTGGCCTGGTGGTGGGCAAGTTCATCGGTATTGCGGGGACCGCCTGGGTTGCGGTAAGACTGGGGCTGGCCGCCCTGCCGGCGGGGGTCGGTCTGGGCCAGATCGGCGGCGCGGCCCTGTTGGGTGGTATCGGTTTCACCATGTCCATCTTCATCGCGGAGCTCGCCTTTGCCGGGCAGCCCGGGATGGTGCTGGCGGCCAAGATCGGGATTCTGTCGGCTTCCCTGGTTGCAGGTGTACTTGGCGCATGGTGGCTCTATCACCTGGGGAGTCCGGGCGCCCGGGAGTGACAGGAGCCCGGGATGTGAGCGGTTGGTCGGGTTCGGCTCGGGCAGTTCCTGCCTGTCCCTGATACGGAACTTGTATATTGAACTCCATTGACTACAGTTTCGTTTGAGCCGGTTTACCTTTTTACTCTGTTCCAGGGGCGTATATGAAGATCCTGTTTATCGCAGCAGCGCTTTTTGCGGCAACCTCCATGAATGTTTCGGCCTGTTCTTCCGCTGGGGGCGCCGCCACGGACAAGGCGTCACAGAAGCAGACCGCCAACGTCATGGCGGCAAGGGTCGGGGCGGCCCGAATGCGGGCGGCACAGTTGGCGGCCGCGAGAATGATGGCTGCAAGGGTCAGAGCCGCGCAAATCCGGGCGGCGCAACTGGAGGCCGCGAGAATGATGGCCGCAAGGGTCAGGGCGGCCCAGGTTCAGGCGGCCCGGATTCGGATGGCACAATTGATAGCGGCTGAAACGATGGCCGCACGGGTCAGGATGATGCAGGAAGGCACCGCACAGACCCAGGCCGTCCGCTCAATACGGGCTGACAGCACATCCCGGGGATGGGGCTGAAAGCGGTTTCTTGCTGACCGGACGAGTTGCTTCCGGCAGGCAGGGTCCTGTTGATCTCGATGGGGTCGGTGCCGGCCAATCCTCCTGCATTGTTGGGTGAGGGGTTCTGCGGCCGCGCTGTAACGGCGTCCCCATGAATGCTGCGGCAAGGCGATAGCGGGCGGCAAGGCGGTATACTGCGCTGAAGCTTGGTGCTATCGGAGGCCTTCGTTGCCGCTTACAAGAAGAATCACTGCCGCGCTGATCTGGCTGGCAGCGGGCCTGCTCGGGTTGCTGGTACTGCCCCACCTGATCCTTCCCGGTGTGCTGTGTTACCAGCTGGAAGACACCCTGCACCCCCGGCCCGGCCAGGGAACCTATCTCGGGGATATCAACCTCAACCTGTTCAGCGGGCTACTGACCATCGATGACGTGGTGCTGGGCGAGCCGGGCAGGGAGTACCTGCGCGCCGCCCACCTGGTACTGGATATCGACACCCCGGCGCTGCTCGGGGGGCGTTTGCGGGTTCAGGAGTTTGCCCTGGACAACGGCTTCTGGCGGGTGATACGCAATCCGGATGGGAGCGTGGATCCCGGTGTGCCGCTACCATCACCGGGTGCCGCGGAACCTTCCTCACCCGCCGTGGCGCTGCTCATCGAGTCGGCCCGGCTCCGCCATTTCCGGCTTCGTTACCTCGACCGGAAAAGCGGCCTGCCGGAACAACGTCTGCTGATCGAACGAATCGAACTGCATGATTTCGATCCGGCGGCCACTCGCGAGGCGCCATTGACTGCGCGCCTGCAGTGGGGCAGCGCGCAGGTCGCGCTGGATGCCCGGTTGGCCACAGCCAAGGGGATTTCGCTTGTTGGCACTATCAAGGCACGGCGTTTCCCGCTGGACAAGAGCATGCGCCTGGCGAGAACCGGTCTGCCAATCTCCGGTGTGCTGGACAGCATGCTGAAGCTGCGGCTGAAGGAGGGTCAGTTGTCGCTCTTGGGGGAATTATCAGGAGAAGGGCTGGGCTACAGGCCTGAAGGGATGACGGCGACACTGCAGCACCTGTCAGTCGGGAGCATGGCGTTACAACTGCCATTGGAGCATCCTCGGCAACTGACATTGAAAGTGGGGCCGGTGGCGTCGGACGCCTTGAGTCTGAACCTTGGCCAGCAGCAGCTCGATGTAAGCGAGGGGCGGCTGCAGGGCGAGTGGCAGTTTTACCAAGCGGAAAACAAGCTGTCGCAAAAGGGACTCGCGCTTGGCCTGAAGGGGGTGAAGGCTGCGCAATCAGGGCAACAGGCGCAGCTCGACACGCTGGCACTCGAACTGTTGCCCGGTGACATCAGCCTGGACCGGCCCGAATTGCAGGGCACCCTTGCGGTCGGCGGCATACAGCTGAGTCATCCTTCCCTGGGTGATGACCGATTCCAGGTAGGCGGCCTGCACACGAGTGGCTGGCAATGGCGGCAGGATCAGCTGTTCATCGATGAAGCAAAGGCACAGGCCCTGGCGTTTGCACATTACCCTTTGCACGTGGCAAAGGTATCGCTGGGGCGTTCGATCGTGTCTGGCAGGCAGTTGGCATTGGGTCCGGTGGTCATATCAGATGCGCAGGGCGAGTTACAACGCAAGGCGGATGGCCAATGGGTGTTGCCGGTCGTCAAACCCGATGCGGCCACCACGGAGCAGGCGCAGACGTCTGCGCCGCATATCAGGCTGGCCGGTGTCACCTTTGAAGGCCTGAACCGGATACACCTGATCGACCGCTCCGTGAAGCCAGCGCTGGACCAGAAGATCCGGATCGAGACCCTGCAGCTGGGCGCGCTCGACAGCACCCGGCCCCAGGCCGACACCCCGCTGGAACTGGTGCTGCGCCCGGACACGTATTCGCAGCTGCCTCTTCAGGCCAGCCTGAGGCCCTTCGCCCCATCTTTCCGTATCGATACCAAGGGGGTGTTGCAGGGCCTGCATCTGCCGCTGGTGAACGGGCTGGTCGCCAACGATCTTGGACACCGTTTCCTCGATGGCGAACTGGAAGACAAATTTGAACTGGAAATCGCGGAAAACAAGTTGCACATGCAAAACGCGCTCAGGCTTGAACGTCTGGACGTCGAGGCCATAAAGGGCAAGGAAGGACCGCCGCTGGCGCTGGCGATTGCCCTGCTGGAGGACCGGCAGGGGCGGATTTCGCTGGAGGTGCCGATAGACGGCGATCTCGACAACCCGAATTTCCGTGTTCTTGGCGCGCTCAACCCGGTCATCATGAAGGCAGTTGCAGGTACCGCCGCGCTGGCCATCCAGCCACTCGGTAGTGTGTTGCTGGTTGGCGGGTTGCTGGCCGGCGAGGCGCTGAAGGTGAGTTTCGACCCGGCGCTGTTCCAGGCGAAGCGGGCCGACCTGGCGCCGGGGATGGGCAACAAGCTTCGGGAGTTGGGGAGCAAGCTCGCCGACCGGCCAAAACTGCGCCTGCGCCTGTGCGGTGTCGTTACCGAGGCCGATCGCAGCAAGGGCAAGAAGGGCAACTACCTGGAGCCGAAAGAGCAACCCCTTGCGCTGGCGGAGCGGCGCGCTGCGGCCGTCCGCCGACTGTTGCTGGATACCGAGGTGGCGGAGACCCAGCTGAAAAAATGCCGCCCCGCCATCGACAGTGATCCGATGGCAAAGCCGAGGGTGGATATCCGTTTGTAGGCGCGGGCTGTACAATCCCCCGATGGACGTGACCCACATCATCGACGGCCTCAACGACGCCCAGCGCGAGGCCGTGACCGCCCCCATCGGCAGCACCCTGGTGCTGGCCGGCGCCGGTTCGGGCAAGACCCGGGTGCTGGTGCACCGCATTGCCTGGCTGATCCAGGTCGAGGGCATCTCGCCCTGGGGCATCCTGGCGGTGACCTTCACCAACAAGGCCGCGCGCGAGATGCGGCACCGCATCGAGGAGCTGCTCGGCCAGCCGGCCGGTGGCATGTGGGTGGGTACCTTCCACGGCCTGGCGCACCGCCTGCTACGCGCGCACTGGCAGGAGGCGGGCCTGCCGCAGGGCTTCCAGATCCTCGATTCGGACGACCAGTTCCGCCTGGTCAAGCGCATCGTGCGCGAGATGAACCTGGACGATTCCAGGTGGCCGCCGCGCCAGGTGCAGTGGTTCATCAACAAGCAGAAGGACGAGGGGCTGCGCGCCGATCACCTCGATGATGGCGGCGATCCCTACCAGCGCCAGATGATCGCCATCTACCGCGAGTACGAGGCGGCCTGCCAGCGCTCCGGGGTGGTGGACTTCGCTGAGCTGCTGCTGCGCGCGCACGAGCTGTGGCGCGACCGGCCGGACATCCTGCAGCACTACCAGGAGCGTTTCGGCGCCATCCTGGTGGACGAGTTCCAGGACACCAACAGCATCCAGTACGCCTGGCTGCGCCTGCTCGCGGGTGGGCGCAACAACCTGTTCGTGGTCGGCGACGACGACCAGTCCATCTACGGCTGGCGCGGCGCCCGGGTGGAAAACATCCAGGACTTCCAGACCCATTACCCGGAGACCCGGGTGATACGGCTGGAGCAGAACTACCGCTCCACCGGCAACATTCTGAAGGCGGCCAACGCGGTGATCGCCAACAACCCCACCCGCCTCGGCAAGCAGCTGTGGACCGAGGATGGCGAGGGCGAGCCCATCCGGGTCTACGGGGCCTTCAACGAGGTCGACGAGGCGCGCTTCGTGATCGATCGCATCCGCGAGGCCGTCGAGGGGGGCATGGCGCACTCGAAGATCGCCATCCTCTATCGCACCAGCGCCCAGTCGCGGCTGTTCGAGGAGGCGCTGATCCAGCAGGGCATCCCCTACCGGGTGTACGGTGGCCTGCGCTTCTTCGAGCGCGCCGAGATCAAGGACGCCCTGGCCTACCTGCGCCTGACCGCCAACCGGCATGACGATCCCTCCTTCGAACGGGCGGTCAACCAGCCGCCGCGCGGCATCGGCGCCAAGACCCTGGAGGCGATCCGCCTGCATGCGCGTGATTTCAGCTGTTCGCTATGGCAGGCAAGTGAGGACTTACTTCGCGGTGGTGCCATGACAGCACGTGCCTCCGGTGCCCTGCGGGGGTTCATCGAACTGATCGGGGAGGCAGCGGCCGAGGCGCAGGGGCTGGAGCTGCCGGAACAGGTGGAAACAGCGCTCAAGCGTTCACGCCTGCGTGAACACTTCGAGAAATCGCGCGATGGCAAGGGCCAGGACCGGATCGAGAACCTGGACGAACTGGTCAACGCCACGCGCCAGTTCGAATACCTGGGTGAAGACGAGGAGCTGTCCGATCTGGACGCCTTCCTGGCGCATGCCGCGCTGGAGGCGGGTGACACCCAGGCCGATGCCTACGAGGACTCGGTGCAGCTGATGACCCTGCACTCGGCCAAGGGCCTGGAGTTCCCGCTGGTGTTCATCGGCGGCATGGAGGAGGGCCTGTCCCCGCACAGCATGTCCGCCGAGGATCCAGAGCGGCTCGAGGAGGAGCGCCGCCTGTGCTACGTGGGCATGACCCGCGCCATGCGCCAGCTCTATCTGTGCCATGCCGAGAGCCGGCGTCTGCACGGCTCGGAGACCTATCCCCTGCCCTCGCGCTTTCTGCGCGAGATCCCCGGCGAGGTGATCGAGGAGGCGCGCGCCCGGCCGCAGGTTTCGCGCCCCTATACCCCTGCCGCCGGCTCGCTGTCCTCAGCGCAGGAGATGACCGGCTTCGAGCTCGGGCAGCGGGTCGAGCACCCCAAGTTCGGCGAGGGCGTGGTGCTCAATGCCGAGGGCCAGGGCAGCGGCGCGCGGGTGCAGGTCAACTTCGAGGCGGTCGGCCCCAAGTGGCTGGTGGTGGCCTACGCCAACCTCAGCCCGGCGTGAGCGGGTCAACCACGAAGAACACGAAGGACACAAAGCTGACTTGCGCTAACCCGGATATTTCATCCGCTTCTCGCTTTTCCGGGCGGTCAGTGGATGGAAGATGTGGTGCCTCGAACGGGACGTGGAAAGGCTCGTGAAGGGCTATTTTCTAGGCTGCAGGCACAC
>JAKRWE010000136.1 GCA_024712425.1 Chromatiales bacterium | reverse complement strand
TCAAAGCTTTCTTGGGTACATTTTGTCACGGGCAAAACCTTGTTCGGATCCAGTGTAACCAACTGAATTTTAACGAACTACACGGGTTTTGCCCTTTTTATTTGTGAAATATTCGGGCTAACCTCACCCGCAGGTGGCAGTGGAAATACGGGATGGGTTGAGCTACGCGAAACCCGTCGATCGCGGCCTGAAACGGTGGGTATCGCTGCGCTCAACCCACCCTACGCAGAACTTTCGTCTTCTTTGTGTTCTTCGTGCCCTTTGTGGTGAATCCCGCTGAAATGCGGCACACAATACTCAGTCCCGCTCCCGCCCCGCAGCACGATCCAGCGCGGCAAGCCGCCGCAGCTTCTCACCGATCTGTATCTCCAGGCCGCGCTCGACAGGGTGGTACAAACGGGTGCCCCGCAGTTCCTCGGGGAAATAGTTCTCTCCCGCTGCATAGGCGTCGGGCTCGTCGTGCGCATAGCGGTAGGCCTTGCCGTAATCCAGCTCCTTCATCAACCTGGTCGGCGCGTTTCGCAGATGCAGGGGCACCTCCAGCGAGCCGGACTCCCGCGCCAGGGCCGTCGCCTGGTTGAATGCCTTGTAGACCGCGTTGCTTTTGGCTGCGCTGGCCAGGTAGGTCACCGCCTGCGCGATGGCCAGCTCGCCCTCCGGGCTGCCGAGACGGGTCTGCACGTCCCAGGCCGCCAACGCGATCTGCAGCCCGCGCGGATCGGCATTACCGATGTCCTCGGAGGCCATGCGCACCACCCGTCGCGCGATGTAGAGCGGGTCGCAGCCCCCATCGAGCATGCGGCACAGCCAATACAGGGCCGCATCCGGCGACGACCCCCGTACCGACTTGTGCAGTGCGGATATCTGGTCGTAGAAGGCCTCGCCACCCTTGTCGAAGCGTCGTACCTGACCGACCAGGATGTCCTTCAGCACCTCGTCGGGGATCTTCCCGTTCTCCGCCAGGTCACTGGCGATCTCCAGCAGGTTGAGCGCACGTCGCGCATCGCCGTCGGCCGCCTCCGCCAGCAATTCGAGCTGCTCTTCACTCAGCACGACACCCTGGCCGCCCAGGCCACGCTCGCTGTCACCCAGGGCGCGTAACAGCAATCCACGGATCGCCTCCTTTTCCAACGCCTTCAGCACGTAGACACGCGCCCGTGACAACAGGGCGTTGTTCAGCTCGAAGGAGGGATTCTCGGTGGTTGCGCCGACAAAGATGAAGGTGCCGTCCTCGACATGCGGCAGGAATGCGTCCTGCTGTGACTTGTTGAAACGATGCGCCTCGTCGATGAACAACAGGGTCGCCTGTCCCTGCATGGCATGGGTCTGCCTGGCCTGCTCGACCGCTGCGCGGATCTCCTTGACCCCCGAGAGCACGGCCGAGAGGGTGATGAAGTGATGACCGGCATGGTTGGCCAGCAGGCGCGCCAGGGTGGTCTTGCCCGTCCCCGGCGGACCCCACAGGATCATGGAATGCAGGTGACCGGCCAGGATCGCATTGCGCAGCGGCTTGCCCTCGCCCAGAATATGTTCCTGGCCCGCATATTCGTCCAGGCTGCGGGGGCGCATGCGATCGGCCAGCGGTTGAGAGCCCGGCGTGCCGGCGGCGAACAAATCGTCGTTATTCATGCGCCGGGATTGTATCAACCCCGCAGATCCTTCAGCACATCCCAGCCATCGGGTGGTTTGTATTTGAAATTACTGTCCGGTAGTTCAAGGTTGCGCTTGATCTCGAAAAAGCTAAACCGCGAGATCTGGCCGAACTTGTCGGTCAATTCCAGGCGGCTCAGGTCGTTGCCCTTGAACGCCAGCAGCACCCGGATGATGTCGCTGTCGTTGTCGTGCGGCAGCAACTCCAGCCACTGCAGCCCTTCGCGCTCACCGAGTTCAACCACCTTGAATTCCTTTTCCACCGGCTCCTCGGCAAGCAGCAGCGTCGCCGGCGAGCCCTTTAGCGCCATACTCTGGAGGTACTGGGTGACGTGGTTGAGGTCGTCCTCGACGATCCACAGATCCCACCCATCGGCAATGATGTGGCGCTTCTCCGGATCCAGGTAGTCCCAGCGGAAACGCCCCGGTCGCTTCATCTGGAAAACCCCGTGAAACAGCCCCTGGCGGCTGTTTTCGGTATCCAGCACCGACTGCTCGAAACGCGCGTCCAGGGTGTTGAGGTCACGCGTGAAATGATCCAGTGCATCCTTGCCCGCCCCCGCCATTGCGGCAGCCGGCGCCAACGCCAGGAACACCATTCCCAATATCCGGTAATTCATCGATACACCTGTTGATTCAGTCCTTGGGCGGCGGTGGCGCGAGCACCTCGCGGTTGCCGCGTTCGTCCGGCGAGCTGACGATGCCGACCCGCTCCATCTCCTCGACCAGGCGCGCCGCCCGGTTGTAGCCGATCTTGAGGCGCCGCTGCACCCCGGAGATCGAGGCACGGCGCGTCTCGGTCACGATCTGGACCGCCTCGTCGAATAGGGGATCGGAATCCTCGGTGTCTACCCCGGCGGCCTCTGGAGATAGACCCGGGATGGCCTNCCCGGTCGCTTCATCTGGAAAACCCCGTGAAACAGCCCCTGGCGGCTGTTTTCGGTATCCAGCACCGACTGCTCGAAACGCGCGTCCAGGGTGTTGAGGTCACGCGTGAAATGATCCAGTGCATCCTTGCCTGCCCCCGCCATTGCGGCAGCCGGCGCCAACGCCAGGAACGCCATTCCCAATATCCGGTAATTCATCGATACACCTGTTGATTCAGTCCTTGGGCGGCGGTGGCGCGAGCACCTCGCGGTTGCCGCGTTCGTCCGGCGAGCTGACGATGCCGACCCGCTCCATCTCCTCGACCAGGCGCGCCGCCCGGTTGTAGCCGATCTTGAGGCGCCGCTGCACCCCGGAGATCGAGGCACGGCGCGTCTCGGTCACGATCTGGACCGCCTCGTCGAACAGGGGATCGGAATCCTCGGTGTCTACCCCGGCGGCCTCTGGAGATAGACCCGGGATGGCCTCGGTCGGTTCCTGCACGATCTCCTCGATGTAATTCGGCTCACCCATCTGCTTGAGATGCGCCACCACGCGATGCACCTCGTGATCGTCCACGAAGGCGCCATGGGTGCGTTGCGGAATACTGGTGCCGGGCGGCATGTAGAGCATGTCGCCGTGGCCGAGCAGGTGCTCGGCACCCATCTGGTCGAGGATGGTGCGCGAGTCGATTCGCGACGACACCTGGAAGGCGATGCGGGTCGGGATATTGGCCTTGATCAGGCCGGTGATCACGTCCACCGAGGGGCGCTGGGTGGCCAGTAGCAGATGGATGCCCGCCGCCCTCGCCTTCTGCGCCAGGCGGGCGATCAGTTCCTCGACCTTCTTGCCCACCACCATCATCATGTCGGCGAGTTCGTCGATAATAACCACGATATAGGGCATGGGGGTCAGATCGGGCGTTTCGGGCAGATCACCGGTAATCACATCCGGCTCGGGCTGGAACAGTGGGTCCTTGATCGGCTTGCCGGCCTTCTCCGCCTCCTTCACCTTCTTGTTGAAGCCGCTGATGTTGCGCACGCCCAACGCGGCCATCAGGCGGTAGCGGCGCTCCATCTCCGCCACGCACCAGCGCAGCGCGTTGGCCGCGTCCTTCATATCGGTGACCACCGGCGTGAGCAGGTGCGGGATGCCCTCGTACACCGACAGCTCCAGCATCTTGGGGTCGACCATGATGATCCGCACCTGCTCCGGCGTGGCCTTGTACAGCAGGCTCAGGATCATGGTGTTGATCGCCACCGACTTGCCCGATCCGGTGGTACCGGCGATCAGGGCGTGCGGCATCTTCGCCAGGTCCGCCACCACCGACTCGCCGGCGATGTCCTTGCCCAGGGACAGGGTCAATGGCGATTTCGATTTGTCGTAGGCCTCCGAGCGCAGGATCTCGCTCAGATAGACGACCTCGCGGTGCGGATTGGGGATCTCCAGGCCGATCACCGACTTGCCGGGGATGACCTCGACCACGCGCACCGAGATGGTGGACAGCGCCCGGGCCAGGTCCTTGGCCAGATTGGTTACCTTGCTGGCCTTGGTGCCGGGCGCCAGTGACAGCTCGAACAGGGTCACCACCGGGCCCGGATGCACCGCCACCACCTCGGCGGTCACCCCGAAATCGGCCAGCTTGCGCTCGACCTGGCCGGACAGCGCCTGCAGGGTATCCTCGGAGAGCCGGTGCCCGCTCGGCTGGGGCGGATCCAGCAGGCTCAATGGCGGCAGCTCGGCATTCGGTACGGGCTCCAGCAGAGTCAGCTGTTTCTCCTTTTCCACCCGCACGCTCTCGCGCACCACCGGCTCGCGCTTCTCGATCTTCGGCGGCTTCTTGTTGCGGGTACGTTTCTTTTCCTTGCGCCGGACCTCCTCCCGCTCCTGCTTCATCTGGCGGGCCTGGCGTTTCTCGCCGACGGTCTGCACCAGCTCACCCGCCTGCCGCCAGACATCGAGCACGAAGCCGCCCACTGCATCCATGACAGCCAGCCAGGAGACGCCGGTAAACAGGGTGAAACCGATCAGCAGCGCCGCCAGCATCAGCAGACTGCTGCCACCACGACTGAGGGCATCGACGGATGCCGTGCCAATGGCCTGCCCCAGGATGCCGCCGGCCCCTTCCGGCAGGCTCCCGAGAGTACGGATATGCAGGGCCGCCAGGGTGGTCGCACCGATCAATGTCAGAAGAAACCCTATGCTGCGCACCACCCACAGGTAAGGGTGCGGCTGCTCATCATTGCGGTCACGGAACATCATCCACCCGGCCCAGGCAATCATGAACGGAAAGGCATAGGCCATGACCCCAACCAGCGAGAACAGCACGCTGGCAAACCAGGCACCGGTCGGCCCGCCGGCGTTGTGCGCCTGCACCCGGGGGCCGACATAACTCCAGCTGGGGTCCTCCGGGGCATAGCTGAGCAACGCCATCAGGAAGAAGGCGCTGATCGCAAGCAGGAGGAGAAAACCGGCCTCCTTGATACGTTTATTGAGTGATGTATGCAAGTTAAAACAGTCAGATGGGACGAGTATTTAGCGTAATTTCCAGATTATTTCACAAACAAAACCGGGTGACGAGCGGCCGCCTGGCGGCGTGGTACATAGTACACGCATCCATGCCATCGGGTTGATGCAGATCAGCCGCGAAACACCCCGCGCCGGGCCCGCCCCGCAGAGCATATATACTCCAAAAACAGGAACTTGGTGGACCACCACATGAACATGAGCGCGTGTGATATCCAGGCCCCCGATCTGGCCGCACAGGGGCGCCTGCGCATCGACTGGGCGCTACAGGAGATGCCGGTGGTGCGCGGACTGAAGGAGGAAATGGCGCACAAACGGCCACTGCAGGACATTCGCATCAGCGCCTGCCTGCATATCACCACCGAAACCGCCAACCTGGCCCTGGCCCTGCAGGCGGCTGGAGCCGAGCTGGTGCTGTGTGCCAGCAACCCGCTCAGCACCCAGGACGATGTCGCTGCCGCACTGGTGCACGCCGGCATACCCGTATTTGCAATCCATGGCGAATCCACAAAGATCTATTACGAGCACATCGACCGCGCTATTGCACATTCGCCGCAGATCACCCTGGACGATGGTGCGGACCTTGTAACCCGTATCCATCAGCGCCAACCGAAACTCCTCGCGCAGATGATCGGTGGGACCGAAGAAACCACCACCGGCGTCATTCGCCTGCGCGCGATGGCCGCCGACGGTGCGCTGGGGTATCCGGTCATCGCAGTCAACGACGCCATGACCAAGCATTTGTTTGACAACCGCTACGGCACCGGCCAGAGCGCCCTGGACGGCATCATCAGGGCCGCCAATATCCTGCTCGCCGGCAAGGTCTTTACCGTGGTCGGCTATGGCTGGTGCGGCCGCGGCATCGCGATGCGCGCACGCGGACTGGGCGCCCAGGTGGTGGTCACCGAGGTCGAACCGCTGCGCGCCCTGGAGGCAGCCATGGACGGTTTCCGGGTAATGGCCTTGCACGATGCAGCGGTCATCTCCGATTTCATCATCACCGCCACCGGTGACAAGCACGTGGTGGACCGGGAACACCTCGAGGTAATGAAGGACGGTTGCGTGCTGGCCAACGCCGGCCATTTCAACGTCGAGATCAACATCCCTGCCCTGGAGGCCATGAGCGCCAGCAGGAAAAGACCGCGTCCATCAGTCGACGAATATGAACTGACGGATGGGCGACACCTGCGCCTGCTGGCGGAGGGTCGTCTGGTCAACCTGTCCGCAGCGGAGGGGCATCCCTCCGCAGTCATGGATATGAGCTTCGCCAACCAGCTGCTCGCCGTCTCGTGGCTGACCCAGAACCGGGGACGACTCGACAACCGCGTCCACCCCGTTCCCGAGCGACTCGACCGCGAGGTGGCCGAGTTGAAGCTGGCCGCCATGGGCCATGTGATCGACCACCTGACGCCGGAGCAGGAACGCTATCTTTCCTCCTGGAAGGAAGGGACATGAGCAGTGATCCCGCGTCAGGGATGCTGGCCGATATCCAGCGCGAGGTCGCCGGCGTCGAAAAACTCGACCCGACGGTCCTGGAGGTCATGCGTCGGGTGCCGCGCGAGACCTTCGTGCCACCGGAGATGCGTCCCTATGCCTACGAGGACCGTCCCCTGCCCATCGGCCATAACCAGACCATCTCCCAGCCCTACATCGTCGCCCTGATGACCCACCTGCTGCGACCGCGCCCGGCGCAGCGCATACTCGAGGTGGGGACCGGATCCGGCTACCAGGCCGCGGTCCTGGCGGGACTCGTGGACCGGGTCTACAGCATCGATCGGGTCCCGGCGCTGGCACAGACTGCCGGCGCCGTGCTGGATGAACTCGGATACAGGAACATCGAGCACGCGGTGGGTAACGGCTATACGGGCTGGCCGGAACATGCGCCTTACGATGGCATCATCGTCACCGCGGCCGCCTCCCATGTACCCCCCGGCCCTGTTGGAGCAGCTAGAGCCAGGCGCCCGACTCGTGATCCCGGTCGGGCCACCTTACGGGCGCCAGGAACTGTTGGTCATCGAGAAGGACCCGGCGGGCAAGCTCCAGACCCGGGATGTGCTGCCGGTCGCTTTCGTCCCCATGCAGGAGGAAGGGCCGGGCGATGAGACCGAAATACAGCACTGAGACGAGACGCTTGCCCGCCCGCATGAAAACGGTCAAGGTTGGCGGATGAACGATCCGCTTGCGACATTCAGGCTGAACGGGAACCGCTTGATCTGTGGTGGCGAATGGACCGCGAGCAAACTTGGGAGGCTGCCGTACCGCCTGTTCAACAGCGCCTGGCCGCAAGCCGCCCTGGATCTCGACCTGAGTGAAATCCAACGCATGGGCACCGCCGGTGCCTGGCTGGTTTACCGCCTGTGCAAACAGCTCCGTGAATCCGGCCGCACTGTCGAACTCCACGGCCTCTCGGAAGAGATGGATGGCCTGTTGAAGATGGTAGAAACGCAGGGCATCCTCGCGGATCGCTTGCCGAAGCCGCATGAGCCCGGCGTCCTGGAGGCGCTCGGGCGCGCCAGCCTGGAAAGCGCACGCAATGTCATAGGGCTGATCGCCTTCCTGGGCCAGGTCTGGGCCACCACCCTGCGCCTGCTGGTTCGACCAACCCGGGTACGCTGGTGCGCGATCGCCTACGCCCTGGGCGAGGCCGGCTACAAGGCCCTGCCCATCGTTGGCCTGCTGTCCTTCCTGCTCGGCATCGTCATCACCTACCAGGGCGGCGTACAACTGCGCACCTACGGGGCGAGTGTATTCGTGGCCGACCTGGTGGGGCTGTCCACGCTTCGTGAACTGGCACCGATCATCACGGCAATCATCGTCGCCGGGCGCACTGGTTCCGCCTATACCGCCCAGATCGGCACCATGAAGGTAACCGAGGAGATCGATGCATTGCGTAGCATCGGGATACAACCACTGGAGCTGCTGGTGTTAGTCCAAAGCAGTAATGTCCCCTTTGTCCAATTCTAAAATGTCCCCTTTTGATTTCGGGAGGGGTGGTGACAGAGGAGACCATTGCGATGACACAGAAGACGGTGGACCGGCTGGG
>JAKRWE010000135.1 GCA_024712425.1 Chromatiales bacterium | reverse complement strand
GGGGGTCAAAATTATTGGCCATTGACAATGAGTCGCAAAAACCACCTTGCCAGGTAGGAATATCCGCCTCGCCAGTTCGAGGACCGCGTTCAGGTCCTGTGTCACTCGCTTCTTTAAGTCAAGCAATCGGTATGACGTGATTCCATTTGAAATGAGCAACCCCACAAATGCAAACAGGAAGGCGACAAGTGTCCACTGATACTGCCGATAATCGTCCTCGATATACTGCGTAATCGGCGTTTGGATTGAATCGTCAAGCAGCGCCCCGATAGATTTTTGACTTTTCCCCAATGATTCGATCAATGAGGTGCGCTGTACGGTTAAGTCGATGATGTTGGCCAATACCTTTTTCTTGTCAGCTACCTCATTGGTCAGTGCGTCAACATAGGGAGGCTTGGTGGTAGTTGAATCTTCTTTCTGTAATGTGGCCAGTAAATCATCGGCCTTTTTCTGGTAAGCCCTGGCCTTGTCAAGGTGTTCGACCTTATTTGTCAGGAGATATCGCTCAATGGCGTGAATGGTGCGGGCGTAGCCATCATCAACCTTGCGTATGTTATCAGCGGCACCCGGAACGCCTCCCAGATCGTGTTTTGCCCAGAAGGAGGTTTCGTTCTCATGTAGCCTGGTAATGGCGCTATTTGCCGATATGGTTATTTCTTTCTGTGCGGAAAGAAGTGCTTTCAGTAACTGGTGGTACTGGTCGCTTTCAATCGATAGCTCACGCAAAGATCGTTTTAGGCCGTCAATGGCACCGCAGGGAGAATTGCACCGTAACAACTCGCCCATCCAATACATAGTGTCACCATGGGCTTTGTCGAGGGCGGATCCATTTGGAGTGTCGAACAACGCCAGGAATGCGGCTTGCGCCTCCTTCGCCAGACTGATCTCTACTTCATCTGCCGCCTTGGCGACATGAGACAGTGCCCCAACATCTTTCCAACTGTGCCAGGACCATGCTGCCAACACAAATACGGATAGAGCCAAGGCAATATTTTTGGCAATCTGGCCATGCGCGACCGAGGTGATCTGTCGTCGGATCATCTTCGCTCCCTTGCTCTGGCCTTTATGTGGTAGTCGAATGGTCATGCCGCCTCCCGATATAAAGAGGCCCGTGCAGACCAAGAAGTCGCGGGTCTATCAAGATTCTTTCTCGGTTGTATGGATGTCGTGCTCGGCAAGCACCTTTTTCAGCTTGGCTGCCAGTTCCCGTGGCTCAAATTTTGGCACATAGTCATCCGAACCGACTCGTGCGCCTAGCGCACGATTGGAGCCCGTAGTCAATGAGGAATGCATGACTACTGGGATATCGCTGAACCGAGGGTCCTCCTTGATCTTACGAGTCAGTACATAACCATCCATCTCTGGCATCTCAATATCTGTCAATACCAACTGAACCCGATCTTTGGCCCGTTGTCCGGCGAGTTCAGCCTCTTCTGACAACTTCTCCAGCCTCTCCCAAGCCTCCTGACCATTGACAGCCATTATGGAATGGTAACCCAAGGCTCTCAACGTACGTTCTATCTGTTTTCGTGCGATCGCGGAGTCATCTACGAAAAGTACAGTGGCCTCATTTCCAGGGGCTTGCGAAATCTCATCAAAGACATGTTCGTCCTCGAACAGGCCAGCGGTCTCTGCAAGAACCTTTTCGACATCCAGAATCATCACCAGACCTCGATCACCCAAATCCGATACGGCAGTGACCAAACCACCATGTCGATTGGCCATCATTGGCGGGGGAACTTTTACGTCTCGCCATGCCATGCGTTCGACACTGTCAACGGTGTAGACCAGGAATCCTTGTAGGTGACGGTTATACTCGGTCACGATAAGGATGCCAGGCTTGTCATTGGTATCGACTCCGCAAATTTTCTGCAAGTTGATTACTGGCAGGGTTTCGCCCCGCAGACTGACCATCCCTTCAACCCCCGTCGGCATATCCGGGGCTCTGACAATCTCTGGCACATTCATTACTTCCTTTATCTTGAATACGTTGATCCCAAAGACCTCTTCGCGGCCATCTTCCCGATTCCGTCCCAAACTGAATAGCAATACCTCCAGGCGGTTGGCCCCCGCTAGGCTGGTGCGCTCGTCAACTGATTGCATGAGGGTGCTCATCGCCCTTTCTCCTATATTTTGAACTGGCTGACGAGTCCCTGAAGTTCCGTCGCCATGCGCGAAAGATCCCGGCCCGCCGTCGATGTTTCTGCCGCGCCCGATGCCGTCTGTTCCGCCATGTCTTTTATCCGGACAACATTACGATTTATTTCCTCGGCCACGACACTCTGTTCTTCAGCGGCACTTGCGATCTGTGTGCTCATCTGGTTTATCTTTTGCACAGCCTCCGAAATGCTGGTAAGCGCTTGGCCTGAGTGGTCAGAATATTCGACAGCCGCTTGGGATTGGTTGCGACTCTGTTGCATGACCTCTACAGCACGACGAGATCCGGCCTGCAACTTTTCGATCATCAGGTTGATTTCTTCCGTGGACTCCTGCGTGCGCCCCGCCAACGTACGCACTTCGATGGCAGCGTTGAGTGCTAACAGGTTGGTTTGCTCTGCAATGCCTCGGATGACGTCAAGCACGGCACTAATGGCCTCGGTGTTATGCTCGACTTCGGTAATGGTCTGAGCTGACGCCTCGATTTGAGCAACCGCTTGTTCCACCACTTCAGCACCCTGCCGGGTCTGATCTTCCGCTGCACGTGCAGAATCCGCTGTCTGTGCGATGCTTCCTGCGACTTCCTGCACCGTGGCAGCCATCTCATTCATCGCCGTCGCGACTTGCTCGGTTTGGGCGCGTTGCTCATTAACTGAGCCGGTAGTTTGCTCGGTCGCTACCGCCATTTCCTCGCTGGCTGTCGCCAATTGCCCTACAACTTGCAAAACATGGCTGGTCATCTGGCGCTGGGATGAAACAGCGTTATTGAGATCATTGGCTATCTCGCCGAGTTCATCATCCGACTTGTACTGAACTTGGTGAGTAAGGTCTCCGTCTTCCATCATGCTGAGCACACGACGCACTTCGAGTAGAGGTTGTCAAATACTACGGACCAGCCACCATCCAATAAAAGTAGCCGCCAGCAGGCCAAGGATAATGACGCCGACCGTGATGCTACGCATCTTCAGGTAGGTAGCCTGGGCATTGTCATGGCGCTGTTTGGCTCGCTCCACCTGATAGTCGGCCAGTTCGTTGAGGGCTTCGCGAGCTTTACGAAAGGCTGTCATGGCTGAACCATTCAGTGCATCACCCGCCGCCTTGGCCTGTCCTTGGCGACTAAGCGGGAGGACTTGTCTATCGATTGTGCGGAAGTAAGTGCCAACTGCCGCCTGATACGCATCCATCAGGCGTGTTTCGGTTCTACCCAGGCGGCTCTCTCGGTATTTGGCCTCATTGCGCTTCAGGCGTTTTAACTGTTCCTGTATCTTGCGCTCATGCGCTTGCTGATTTTCAGGTTCGAGTAGATGACGAGCAAGCCGATCTCGAATGCGGTACAGGGACGCTTTCATATCGTCCACGGTTTCTACTGGAAGCAGTTCCTGGGTGTACATGTCCGCCACGCGCTGATTGATTGCACTGGCCTGTATCAGGCTGAACAAGCCGAGCAACAGCAGCATCGCTAAGAGAAGACCAATGACTGAATATAGCTTGGTAGCAATTCGCCAATCCTTAAAGCGCTTGAGTTTCATAATGACCTCCATACAGTCGAAACAGAACGCATCCCGCCACGCCATGTAGGCGAGGCAGCGGATGGGTTCGCTCTTTGGGAAATGAATAAGCCAGAGATGTCGGTAAGCTGTTCCACATACAATCAGCAAATGAGGCTGTGCGGGGAAACTGCCACACCGGAATCACCGTGAGACGCAGGCGATGTCCGGCAGGAAAGTCTTCCACATTCGGGGCTGGCTTGAAGGTGGAAGTTTTTGATATAATTGCGAAATTAGCTGGGAGCCTCTTCTTCGTATTCAAGTTCATTGTCGTAGTTCTTTATTCTTGGACCCGTCGCTGCACCAACGGGAACTCTCTAGCCTAACTTACCTTCATGGCGCATGCACACTCCATCTCTACCTTAGAACCAACCAAACAGCATTGAAGCGGGTGGCCCGCCAGAAAAAACGAGATTCGCCATCCGTAACGGCACAAGAAACGGTTTCTTTAGCCATTTGTGGCTGCGCGTGATTTTAGCGGCCCCTTCGCCAACACGGAAAATGATCGATGGGGGTAGTTAGTCAACGATGATGCTTTCTCCCGCTCCGCCATTCCCACGGCGGAACTCTCTGTGATTCCGGAAGCGACCACAGCCCACGCTGCCCGTTCCTGGCTTCTGCTTCGTCATTGAGCAGTCTGAGGTCTCTCAGATATTTTCGGTATGCCCAGGCATGTCCTTCGTGCGCCATTTCCCGGTTGATGTCCCGCTCCCGAAGGTAGATTCTTCCGATTCGACGTCCGTAACGGTCAGTGCCAGTGACGATGATCCGTACGTTTCCCCAAAGACCTTGGCGGCTAGCGCCTGCCTTGCGTATTTCGGCCCATCGTGACCACTCATTTCGGTCGAACGTGACCGGCCATCAGGCGGATCTCGCCCCGCCGGGCCCTTGC
Source organism: Chromatiales bacterium (assembly GCA_024712425.1). Taxonomy (GTDB): domain Bacteria; phylum Pseudomonadota; class Gammaproteobacteria; order Chromatiales; family Chromatiaceae; genus MONJU. Next base: position 3,151 of record JAKRWE010000135.1, on the reverse strand, counting down.
ATGCAGACCAATGGCATGCTCGAAGAAATAACGCCGGTTGTACAACCGGGTCAGGAAGTCACGATTGGCTGCATCGCGCGCCTCCCGCACATAGCGCAACATGTCCAGATTCTGGTCGATGCGGCAATACAGCTCTTCGGTCTCGAAGGGCTTGTTCAGGAAATCGTTCGCGCCGGACTTGAGGGACTGGGCAAGCACGCCTTTTTCCTCCGCCCCGGACAGACCGATAATGCCGAGCTCGTCCCGGTGGCGTGTTCGGCGGATCTCCTGCACCATGCTCAGGCCGTCCATGCGCGGCATGTTGTAGTCGGTTATGACCAGCGAGATATTGGCATTGGCGGCCAACGTCTCCAGCCCCTCCTCGCCATCGCCCGCCTCCAGGGTCCGGTAACCATGGCTGTGCAGCAGACTGCAGACATAAGCCCGCTGCGAAGCCGAATCGTCAACTACCAGGACGGCATTGTCGCGATTGACGTGCATGCGCTCGACCAGTCCTACCACGATGCCCACACCGGCAAGCTGGCTCTTGTTGACGTAATCGGCCACCTGGTGCTGAAGAAAATACTTGCGCCGCTGGTCGTCTACCGACCCGGTGAGGATGATCACCGGGATGCCATACGCCTGCACCAGCTCCACCACTTCACCGTCAGGGGCATCCGGCAGGTTCAGATCCAGGACGGCCACGAAGATCCGGTCTGCCCCGGTATTCAACAGCCGGCGCGTGTCCGCCAGGGTCTCCACGTGACGACAGACCAGCCCATCCAGGGCATTCAGCTGGGCCGAAAGAAGGCAGGCGATGGAGCGGCTGTCCTCGACCAGCAACACGGTATCGCCGGAACGGGGCTCAACGCTGCTTGATGGTGCCGTGTCAGTCATGGATGAGGGCACTGGCATTCAGTGGTTTGCCTTGCAAATAACGGTCGTACGGGACTACACGGAATGTTAGCGACACATCGCGCGAATACTTGAGTCGTTTTTCCGGTCTTCCACTTCATCAGCGGAACTGATCTACACTGCCTGTCATGCCAACACGCCTGCTCATCATCGAGGACGACCCGGCCCTGCGCGAAATGCTCAGCCTGCATTTCGAAGATCAGGGCATGCAAGTAAGCAGCGCCGCCACCTGTGCGCAGGCCCGCGAGCAGGCCGGCAGCGATGCGCTCGACCTGATCCTGCTAGACCAGCAACTGCCGGACGGACTCGGCATCGACCTGCTGCCGGAACTGCTGAACCTGCAGCCCGGCGTGGCGCTGATCATGATGACCGGCCAACACGGCCTGGAGCTGGCTATCGAGGCGATCAAGCTGGGCGCGGCCGAATTCATTCACAAACCCATACAGACCGCCGCACTGCAGCAGGCCGTGGAAAAGGCCCTGGCCCGGCGCCAGCCCGACGCCACCGAATGCCCTCCGCCCGAGCTGCCCAAGCGCGACCTGATCGGGCGCAGCGCGGCGATGCTGGAAGTCAGCAAGCAGATCGCCTTGGCGGCGGGCTCCACTGCCAGCGTATTGATCCACGGCGAATCCGGCACCGGCAAGGAAGTGGTCGCGCGCCTGATCCACCAGCACAGTGGACGTTCCGGCGCCTTCGTCGCACTCAACTGCGCGGCCATCGTCGACACCCTGCTCGAAAGCGAGCTGTTCGGACACGAAAAGGGCGCCTTCACCGGTGCCGATCGACAGAAAGCAGGCAAATTCGAACTGGCCGACAAGGGCACGCTGTTCCTCGACGAAGTGGCCGAACTGGCCCTGCCGTTGCAGGCCAAGCTGCTGCGCACCCTGCAGGAACGGGTGGTGGAAAGAGTGGGCGGCAGCGCCACCATCCCGGTCGACGTGCGCATCATCGCGGCCAGCCATCGCGCCCTGTTCCAGCAGGTCGAACAGGGCGCCTTCCGCGAGGACCTGGCCTACCGGCTCAAGGTGATCGACATCCAGCCCCCCTGCGCGAACGGTTGGACGACACCCCCCTGCTGGCCCAGTCCCTGCTCGATCGTATCGCCGTGAACAATCACGCCTGCCCGCCCCCGCTGTCAGAGGCAGTCTTCGACAAACTCCAACAGCACGACTGGCCGGGCAATGTACGCGAACTCGAGAACACCCTCACCCAGGCGCTGCTGCGTGCGCGTGGCGGCACCATACTGCCGGACCACATCCAGTTCGCGGGGGCCACACCGGCCATGGGCAGCCCCCCCGGGCCACGATAAGGCGGCACCCCTGCGCAGCCTCGATGAAGTCGAGGCGGAACATATCCAGCATGTGCTGGACCATACCCGTGGCCACAAGGGCAGGAGCTGCGAGATCCTCGGCATCTCCCGTCCTGCGCTGGACCGCAAGATCAGCAAGTACGGTCTGCGTATCAACAAATGAATCGTTGTAACGTTTCGTTAATATCGACCACCGCTGAAACAAAGAATATTCATTTATTACAATAAGTTACATTCTGGCACGCCTGTTGCGTTGTTACTTGTACACAAGCCGCAACACAGGAAGCCGGACACGGCCGCAACGACCTACAACACCGTCCTCGATACCCCCGCGATACCGCCGCAATCGCGCCAGGCCCGGTTCAACGAACTGATCAGCATCTACATGGACGACCTGTACCGTTATGCCTACTGGCTGACCCACGACCGCAGCGTGGCCGACGACCTGGTACAGGAGACCATGGTGCGGGCCTGGAAATCATTCGACAAACTGAACGATCACAAGGCCGTCAAAGGCTGGCTGATCACCATTCTGCGGCGCGAGAACGCACGCCGCTTCGAGCGCTACCAGCCCAAACAGTCGGCCATTCCGACCGAGGAACTGGCCGCCAGGAAGGAAGAGTACGATACCTCCACCGAGGCCTTCGTGTTGCGGCGCGCCCTGGAGCGCCTGCCCGAGGACTATCGCGAGCCCCTGCTGCTACAGGTGATCCACGGCTATTCGCAAAAAGAGATCGCAGCGCAACTGGGCATCTCCAGCGCCGGCGCCGGCACCCGCCTGTTCCGCGCCCGCCAGAAACTGCGGGAGTTGTTGCAATAAGGGATAAGGGTCTAACAGGCTGTTGAAATTCGCCGCCTGAAGTGGAAGATACCGGTAAGGAAGGAAGAAGGACGAGCAGTACGATGCGTGGCCCGGATATTCAACAAGATGCCCTGTTCAGCACGGTC
>JAKRWE010000134.1 GCA_024712425.1 Chromatiales bacterium | reverse complement strand
CCACAGACGAACAAACCGCCATCGCCCAGGTCCTCTCCGACATGGACGCCGAGATTGCCGCCCTCGAGGCCCGCCGCGACAAGACCCGCGTCATCAAGCAGGGCATGATGCAGCAACTCCTCACCGGCAAAACCCGCCTCCCGGGCTTCACCGGTGAGTGGGAAACGAAGCGGTTGGGCGAAGTCGCAACTTTGCATCGTGAAAGTATAAACCCGGCATCATATCCAGCGACCATGTTTACGCACTACAGCCTTCCGGCCTTCGACGAGGAAAAGCGGCCAGCCGTGGAGGTTGGGGGTGCTATAGGTAGTAACAAATTTATCGTGTCAGATAACGCCATACTTGTCTCAAAGCTAAATCCGAGAATTCCGAGAGTTTGGATGCCAGCAGTAGTTGGGCCAAACGCTATTGCGTCGACTGAGTTTCTTGTGCTTACCCCAAAGGAGGGGCTTTCAAGGGAATTTCTGTATGTTCTGTGTTCATCGGATGAATTTGGTGAAGAGATGGAGCTACACGCCACAGGAACAACGGGAAGTCATCAGCGCATTAACCCTAGTGACGCATTACAAATACAGATCAAGGTGCCAAACGATAAGAAGGAACAAACCGCCATCGCCCAAGTCCTCTCCGACATGGACGCCGAGATTGCCGCCCTCGAGGCCCGCCGCGACAAGACCCGCGTCATCAAGCAGGGCATGATGCAGCAACTCCTTACCGGCTGGGCGCGGCTTGTTTGAATGGACAATGGAGAATTGATAATGGATAGTGGTACGGTATTTTTGAGTAGCAGGAGCTGTTCTCCCTCGCTCATTGTCAATTATCAATTTTCCATTGTCCATTACCCAGACAGCAAGGAAGCCGCCTGATGAATCGGGACAGACAAGTCGATGAGCCTGGCGCTGGCGATATTCTGATTTACGAAACCGCAGACCATCGCATCGATGTTCGGCTGGAACAGGAGACCGTGTGGCTGACCCAGCGGCAAATGGCGGAGCTGTTCGATACAACGCCTGAGAATGTGCTGATGCACCTGAAAAACATCTTTTCCGACAAGGAGTTGGAAGAGGCGGCAACTACTAAGGAATTCTTAGTGGTTCGCCGGGAAGGCAAGCGGGAAGTCCGCCGCAGACTGAAACACTATGATCTGGATGCCATTATCTCTGTTGGCTACCGGGTGAATTCGAGACAGGGCGTTCGGTTTCGTCGTTGGGCCACCCAGCGCCTGCGCGATTACCTGGTCAAGGGCTACGCCATCAACCGCCAGCGCCTCGAACAGAATGCCCGGGAGCTGGAGCAGGCGTTGAAGCTGGTAAGAACCGCTGCCCGGTCTCCCGCGCTGGACAAGGACGCCGGGCGTGGCCTGGTGGAGATCATCAGCCGCTATACCCAGACCTTTATCTGGTTGCAGCGCTATGACGAGGGCCTGCTGGAAGAACCCGCGGGCCATCGGGGTGGAAAGTTGCCGCCACCGGAAGCGGCCATGGCTGACCTCGCCAAACTCAAACAGGAACTGATGGCGCGGGGCGAGGCGACGGAGCTGTTCGCCCGCCCGCGGGATGACGGACTGGCGGGCATCTTCGGCAATCTGGAGCAGAGCGTCTTCGGCGAGCCGGCCTATCCCACCATCGAAAGCAAGGCTGCTCACCTGCTTTATTTCGTCGTCAAGAACCACCCCTTTGCCGATGGCAACAAGCGCAGCGCGGCCTTTCTGTTCGTCGATTTTCTGCATCGAAACGGCCGACTGTTCGACGAGGAGGGTCAGCCGGTCATCAACGATACCGGCCTGGCGGCGCTGACGCTGTTGGTCGCGGAGTCGGACCCCAAACAGAAGGATGTGCTGATCCGGCTCATCATGAACCTGCTGGATCGTAATGAACGGGATGGCCGGGGAGATAACACGTGAGCACCGTCGGCCAAAAGGAACGCCAGACCCAGGCCCGGGCGGTCAAGCTCTTCCACAAGGAACTGGGCTATGAATATCTGGGCAACTGGATCGACCGCGAGGGCAACCGCAATATCGAGGAAGGCCTGCTGCGCGACTGGCTGCAACGGCGTGGCTATGCGGATAGCCTGATCACCCGTGCTCTGCATCAGCTCGACAAGGCGGCGGCGCTGGGTGAGGGGAAGCACCTATATGACGCCAACAAGGCGGTCTACGAACTGCTGCGCTATGGCGTGAAGGTGAAAGAAGGCGCCGGTGAGCAGTTCCAGACGGTCTGGCTCATCGACTGGGCGAACCCCGAGGCCAACGACTTCGCCATTGCCGAAGAAGTCTCCATCACCGGCGAGAACACCAAGCGGCCGGACATCGTGTTGTATGTAAACGGCATTGCCCTCGGCGTGCTGGAGCTGAAACGCTCCACCGTGGCGGTGAGCGAGGGCATCCGCCAGAACCTGGATAACCAGAAGAAGGCCTTCATCCGCGCCTTCTTCACCACCCAGCAGCTGGTGATGGCGGGCAACGACACCGAGGGCCTGCGCTACGGCACCATCGAGACGCCGGAGAAGTATTACCTGGCCTGGAAGGAGGAGGAAGGCAATGAACAATGGAGAATGGATAATGGACAATCGTCGAATATCCATTCGCCTTTGTCCACTGCGCTGCGCCAGCTCTGTAACAAATCCCGGTTTCTGGAAATCATCCACGATTTCATCGTCTTCGATGCCGGCATCAAGAAGCTGCCGCGTCACAACCAATATTTCGGCGTGAAGGCGGCGCAGGAGCGTATCCGGCAGCGCGAGGGCGGCATCATCTGGCACACCCAGGGCTCGGGAAAGTCGCTGACCATGGTGTGGCTGACCAAATGGATTCGCGAGCATGTGGAGAACGCGCGGGTGCTGGTGGTCACCGACCGCACCGAGCTGGACGAGCAGATCGAGGGTGTCTATACCGGCGTGAGCGAGTCCATCTATCGCACCAAAAGCGGTGCGGAGCTGATCGCCCAACTCAACACCAGCGATCACTGGCTCATCTGCTCGCTGGTGCACAAGTTCGGGCGCAGCGAGGATGCCGCCACCGACGATTTCATCGAGGAACTGGAGAAGAGCCTGCCCAAGGGCTTCTCCGCCAAGGGCAATCTGTTCGTGTTCGTGGACGAATGCCACCGCACCCAGTCGGGCAAACTGCACCAGGCGATGAAGAAGATCCTGCCGGAGGCGATGTTCATCGGCTTTACCGGCACGCCGCTACTCAAGGCCGACAAGCAGAAGAGCATCGAGGTGTTCGGCCCCTATATCCATACCTACAAGTTCGACGAGGCGGTGCGCGACGGCGTGGTGCTGGATCTGCGCTACGAGGCGCGTGACATCGACCAGGTGCTGATTGCGCCGGACAAGGTGGACAAGTGGTTCGAGGCCAAGACCCGCTGCCTGTCGGATCTGGCGCGCGTCCAGCTCAAGCAGAAATGGGGCACCATGCAAAAGGTGCTCAGCTCTCAGTCGCGGCTGGAGAAGATCGTCGCCGATATCCTGTTCGACATGGAGACCCGCGACCGCCTGATGAGTGGGCACGGCAATGCCATGCTGGTCTCGAGCAGCATCTACCAGGCCTGCAAGCTCTACGAGCTGTTCAGCAAGACGCCACTCGCCGGTAAATGCGCCATCGTCACTAGCTACAAGCCATCACCGGCGGACATCAAGGGCGAAGAGACCGGCGAGGGCATGACCGAGCGCCTGCGCCAGTATGACATTTACCGCAAGATGCTGGCCGACTGGTTCGAGCAGGATGAAGAGAAGGCGATGTATCGGGCCGACGAGTTCGAGCAGCAGGTCAAGGAGAAGTTCGTCAAGGAACCGGGGCAGATGAAGCTGCTGATCGTGGTCGACAAGCTGCTTACGGGTTTCGATGCCCCGCCCGCCACCTATCTCTATATCGACAAACAGATGCGCGACCACGGTCTGTTCCAGGCCATCTGCCGGGTGAACCGTCTGCATACCGAGGACAAGGAATACGGCTACATCATCGACTACAAGGATCTGTTCAAGTCGCTGGAAGGCGCCATTCAGGACTACACCGGCGAGGCGCTGAGCGGCTACGACAAGGCCGATGCGGCGGGGCTGCTGGGGGATCGTCTGGCCAAGGGCCGGGAACGTCTGGAAGAGACCCTGGAACAGGTACGCGCCCTGTGCGAGCCTGTCGAGCCGCCGAAGGACACCCAGGCCTACCTGCACTACTTCTGCGCCGCCGATACCGCCGACAAGGAGGCTCTCAAGGACAACGAGCCGAAGCGCATCGCACTCTACAAGTCAGTGGCCGCCCTGCTGCGCGCCTTTGCCAACCTGGCCAACGAGATGCCGGAAGCCGGCTACAGCGAGGCGGACATCGAGCGCATCCGGCAGGAGGTGAAGCACTACGAGCGGGTCCGCGAGGAGGTGAAGCTGGCCAGTGCGGACTACCTGGACATGAAGGTCTACGAGCCCGCCATGCGCCATCTGCTCGACACCTATATCCAGGCCGAGGAGAGCCGCGTGCTGTCGGCCTTTGACGAGCTGGGCCTGGTGGACCTGATCGTGCAGCAGGGACCGGAGGCGGTGGAGAAAAAGCTGCCCGAGGGGTTGCGCGCCGACAGCGACGCCATGGCCGAGACTATCGAGAACAACCTGCGCAAGCTCATCATCGACGAGCAGCCGGTGAACCCGAAGTATTACGAGCGCATGTCCGAGCTACTGGACGCCCTCATCGAGGAGCGGCGTCAGCAGGCGCTGGCCTACGAGGAGTACCTGCAACGACTGGTGGAACTGTCGAAGAAGGTCAAGAACCCGGCTGGCGCATCCCACTATCCGCCCAGCATCAACAGTCCGGCCCGCCGCGCCTTGTACGACAACCTCAAGGACAGGCCGGAGCTCGAGGCCATCGCCGCGGAAACCAGGATGGTGGCAGACAAACCGGATGTGGCCGAGCACCTGGCCTGGGCGATCGACGAGGTGGTGAGGAACACCAAGAAGGCCGACTGGCGCGGCAATCGCTTCAAGGAGCGCGAGGTGCGCAACGCCATTGCCGAGGTGATCGGCCCGCATGACGTGCTGGTGGGCCTGCTGTTCGAGATCGTGAAGAACCAGGATGACTACTGAGCGCCATTTCATCGAGGTGAGCGGCATCCAGGTGGAGGTGGTGCGCAAGGCGATCAAGAACCTGCACCTGGGCGTCTATCCACCCGAGGGCAGGGTGCGGATCGCCGCGCCGCTGCGATTGGATGATGAGGCCGTGCGTCTGGCGGTGGTCGGGCGCCTGGGTTGGATACGCCGGCAACAACAGCGGTTCCGGGAGCAGGCGCGCCAGAGCCAGCGAGAGATGGTCACCGGCGAGACCCACTACGTCTGGGGCCGAAAATACCGGTTGGAAGTCGTCGAGCAATGGGGCCGGCAGAAGGTGGAGCGAGCCACTGGCCGACGCCTACGGCTGATCGTCAACCCGGGCGCCAACAGAGCCCGCCGCGAGCGGGTACTGAACGAATGGTACCGCTCCGAACTCAAGGCCCGCATTCCAGCGCTGATCGAGAAATGGGAGCCCAAACTGGGGGTGCAGCTCGCCTTTTGGGGCACCAAGCGCATGCGCACCCGCTGGGGCACCTGCAATCCCGACAGCCGGCGTATCTGGATCAACCTGGAACTGGCGAAGAAGCCACCCGAGTGCCTGGAGTACATCGTGGTACACGAGCTGGTGCACCTGCTCGAACGCCACCACAACGAACGCTTCCGTCAGCTCATGGACCGACATTTGCCGCAGTGGCGAGCATGGCGGGAGCTGCTGCAGAGCGAGCCGCTGGGGTATGAGGATTGGGGGTTCGGAATTGGGATCCCGTTGGGTCGGTCGCATTGAATCCGGAACGTAACAACGAAGAAAAGTGTCGCGCCGCATGATCGAAAAGGCGACATCTATCTTGACAAATACCGCAACGCTGCTGGCCAATGCGATAATTGTGGTTGCAATCAAGGTTTTCATGATACGTCTCCTGAAGTCATAACCGTCATGTGAATGCGGCATTCTGCCGTTGTCACCTAACAAGACCCGAGAAACTGGAGATCTTTTTTCACGCCCCGATACTTAATCCACTCCTCAACAAAAAACGGGGCCCAAAGGCCCCGTCTCGATCACATCACTAATCGTTACGATTAGAAGGTGTGGATCATGCCCAGTGCGAACGCGCTGTAATCTACTTTCGGATTGATCGGGGTGGCAGCCATAATGATCGGGTTGGTAGCGCCACCACCGTCGCGGTTGGAGTAGGCAGCATATACCTGGGTACGCTTGCTGAACTTGTGACCAACACCGATAGCGTAGGTGGGGTATTCATCGCTGCCGGCGGCACCCATGTCAAAATCAGCGGTGCCATAGTTGGCTGCAACGTAGTTGTTGCCAAAGTTGGCTTTACCCGAGATACCCCAGACCTTCTTGTCCTGGCCCTTGATGGTCATGAGATTGCTGCTCTTCTCGTAAGAACCACCGATGGTGAAGTCGCCGAAGGTGTAGCTTGCGCTCGCCTGAACCATCTTGGCATCGGTGGTCACACCAGCGATGTCAGCAGCATCAGCCACTTTTTCGTAGCCCAGGCTGGCCTTGAGGCCGCCACCGGCGTACATCAGGCCAATCGAGTAGTGATCGGCAATGCCGTCATTGTTGTCCGCACCTGCGTTAGCAGGTGCAGTACCCTTCTGCTCACCCGGCACGATGGCGCCCGCCACGGTGAAGCCGGAGAAGCTCGGCGAGATATAGGCAATGGCGTTGTCAACACGGGACTCGGTGAAACCGACCTCGTTGAAGTCAGCGATGGTATCGCCCATGTGATCGTTGCCGGCAGCATACCAGGCGATCTTGGCCGGGGTGCTGGAACGGCCGACGATGACGGTACCAAAACCACCGGACAGGCCGACATAGGCGTCACGGCCGCTCAGCGGGCTTTTGCCACCGGCCAGCGCACCCAAGGCACCAGCCTTGTCGTTGTCGGTATCCGCCATGTCGTAGCCGAGCTCGTACTTGAAGACAGCTTTCAGACCGTCACCCAGATCCTCGGAACCTTTTATACCGATAATAGAGCTGTTGCTGTTGACCGTGTAGTTGTCGACCTTGCCGTTGCTTTCAGAACGGACGTCGATGTGTGCACGGCCGTATAGGGTGGTATCGGCGGCGCTGACAGCCGGAGCGGCCACAACGGCAGCGATAGCTGCCGCAATAAGCTTTTTGTTCATTTAGAACTCCCGCAACAAAGTTGATTGGTTAAGTTCGCAGGGTGAATACTAAGTGTGGCCCGCAACACGTTGCAAGGAATTTTTGTAAAAAGGTTCTTCGACGTTTCATGTGGATTCCAGAATCTTCCCCGCCGGGCTGGCGATCAGGTAGATCATGGTCATGAAGGTCTCGGTATTGCGGTAGCCCCTGGCTCTTGCGCGCGCGGCCTGGAACAGCCCATTGAGTCCTTCAAGGCGTGCGTTGGTGTAGGTGGATGTCCATCGTCTGACGACTCGTTCCGCGTGCGTACGCAGGGTCTGCAAAGCCTTGCGTACCGGCTCTAGCAAGTGGGCGCCACCAACCAGTTCCGAGGCATAGTTGATGAACCGCGTGATCCGCCATTTCGCCGCTCTTGGGGTCGGTGCCTGCCGCACCCAGCGCAGCCGCTCCTTGACCCGCCAGGCGGTCGCCGTGTCCAACCCCTGATCCAGCAGTTCCGCCATGGCCTTGAGCTGATTGGTGGTCAGGCCATCCACATCGCCACGCTTGAGCACCGCCCACCGCAGATGCTTGGGCAAGGCCTTCACCCGACCCTCCGCTTTACGCACGTCATCCAGTGCCCGGGTGAAGGTCTGCACGATATGGAACCAGTCAACTGTCACCTGGGCCTTGGGCAATTGCCCAGCCACCCCGCTGAGAAACGCAGGCGACATGTCACAGACCACTTCGAGAATCTGTTCAGGATCCCCGTCGTGCTTTTCCAGGAACGCCTTGAATTCCTTGACGGTTTCCTTGCCTTTGCCCGGCGTCACGAACAGCACCGGCTTGTCGCGACGTTCCATGTCGATGAAGACGGTCACGTAGTTATGGCCTCGCTTGCTGGCGGTCTCATCCAGTCCGATGGCTTGGACTGCTGACAGGTCGAAACTGGCAACCGCCTTGGCCACGTAGTGCTGGACGACGCGCCACAGGCGCTTGTCGGTGATCTCCATGATCCGGGCTGCTGCGTTTACCGGCATCTCCCGGACCAGGGTCAGTGCCGCCTGTTCGAACAGCAGGGTGAAGGCGCTGCCTTTGCGTGCCCAAGGCACGTCTACGAGCTTCACACCGTGATCTGGACACTTCACCCGCGGCACCGAGGCATGTACATAGCAGTGATGCTGGAAGAAGTTCAGGTGCCGCCAGGTCTTCTCCTGGAAGTCATGCGCAGCACAGGCCTTACCGCAGACAGGGCAGGCATACTTCGACCCACGCTCCGCCTTGATCGTCAGGTGCAGCTCATGCGGTTGCTTGTCGGTATCCAATCGCTGGTCCACCAGTTTCCAAGGGGCCTCTATACCCAGCCCAAGAAGCAGTATCTGGTTGCCGTCCATTCAGGTTCCTCATTGCGGATTTTCCGGGTAATCTGGCACAGGTTACCGGGCGAATTCCACTCGAAACGTCGAGGAGCCATAATTAGGTTATATCCGGCACCTAATTTGAATCTTCAGCAAATTGTATGCCGAACCAGAATATATCTTCTAAAAACAATAAGTTGCTGGCCATTGTCCCGGCAATGATGACCCGCCGGTCGATGAGGATGTAAAATTTCCTGACACCCCCAAGAAGCAATCTCTTAAGGTCTCCTTCGGCCGCTAAAGCGACCGAAGACTTCGACTATCCGATTTGTTGAATACCCTTGCAGGCCGGGTACCGGCTGCAACCCCAGAATTGTTTGCCCGCGTTCTTTCCTCGACGGGCGGTGCGTTTAACCATACGGGATCCACAGCTAGGGCAGGGCGGCCCATCTGCTTGTACTTTCTTACGCGGGGGGGGCGAGGGGGTTCTGTTTTCCGTTCTGTGCCGCTCGTGCGCGCTTTGCGCAATAGCTGTTCGAGCTCTCGGCCGTTCAGCAGCTCGATGTTGCGCCCGTTTGCGAATGCCTGGGCCTCGCGGGTGAGGGCCCCGGAGGTGACGACGAAAGCGCCGGCTGCCCCACGGTCGGCCATGACCCCAAACAGCTCGCGGACAATCGGAACACCAACCTTGGTGGCACGCCAGTGTTTGCATTGGGCCAGGATTTTTTCTCCGTCTTTTCGCAGTACCAGGTCCACGCCACCATCTGGTCCTGCAGGTGTCTCAACGACCTGGTAGCCCTGCTGCCTGAAAGCCTCACCCACCAATTGCTCAAATTCCGTCCAGGATAAGGATTTAAGCGGATCGGCATCGGTCGATTCGGCGACAGACTGCGCAAGTCGTTGTCGCTTCCGGGTGCCGATAGCCGATGCGCCGGCAGCGCTGAGAAACAATATTGGGAGCAGATACTGCCAGATGGCCGCGAAGGATCGGACCATGCTAAGTACTACGGTGTTGCCGGCGTCTCGCATGGGGAGGGGGCATGCTCGCAGGCACGGGCGGAGGCTGGATCGCAAAATGGTGCAGTACAGCGTAGGAGACGATTGCAGCGGCGATGCCTACCCACCAGGGTAACTGTGCGATGACATGGAACAGATCGTCTATGATTTTTTCGTTTCGTCTGGACATTAATGCCTCCTTTCTCGCCGCCATTGCCAAGGCGGGATCTTTTGTGACTCCGGCAAGGCCCAAAGTCCTCGTTTTTCTTCTCGGGCCTTGCGTTCGAGTCGCAGGAGCGCCGGATTCTTGGAGTACCGTCGGTACACCCAGGCGTGGCCTTCGGCCACCATCTCGGCGTTGATATCCCGATCGCCTAAAAAGACATGGCCGATCCAGCGTCCGTAGCGGTCCTTCTTCTCGGTCCTCACGGTGACCCGTTTGCGAAACACCTTGGCCGCCAAGGCCTGTTTGGCGCGCTTTCCCCAGGGTTGTCGTTTCTCGGGTGTATCGATCTCCGCGAGACGGATACGGTGTTGGTGGTGGTCATCGGTGAGCAACGTCAGCGTGTCGCCATCGGCGATGCGGACCACCCGGCCTTCGAGCGTGGCGCCGGTGGCGGTCTGCCCGAGCAGGACGAGCAACAGTACTACGATGACGCTGATTCCCAGCGTGATCGAATAGGTGCGGTTGGGTCGGTCTGCTGATGAGACCCCAGCGTGTCGTTTTTTGTGACGATGGTGCATGCTCAGAGTCCCAATTGTTGTTGCGGGTCGGGTTTGCGCTGTACCTCAACCCAGATTCCACGCAGGGGATCGACCACGGGGTGGTTGTGAGCCTTCTCCCAGGCTTCGGCATCGCTGTTTGCCTCGAACTCAAGGACCTGATGAACGCCACCAGCCCAGACCAGGCGTGCGATATAGGTGATCGTTCCCTGTTCAGTTGTGTCGAAAGCCATCGTGGTTAATGCGTACGGTGTTCCAAGTTGGTGAGCCAACGCTTCAGCTCGGCCAGGCGCTTGGCCTGCCTGGCCTGAACACTAGCCACCACCTCCGGTGCGGACGGTGTGAGATTCTGCAGCAAGTAGTCGAGATCTTTCTGGTCCACAACATTGACTGGCCCCTCGAACGGTGGCGGTTTTCCAACTGCCTTGTCGACATCCTCGATGGGCCCCACCGATACGCGCTGGGTCTCAGTATCGATGAGGAGGAAGTTTGGCCCGGGACCATCCTCGCAGTACCAGTCGAACGGAGCGAAGAAGGGGTGGATACGCGGGTGCTTAGTATAGAGCCGCCAGGCATACCAGTCGGCCGTATTGGAGGATGCCTGGCTGTCTCTCCATACCAGTTCATCGAGCTCCCAGTAGAACGCCACCTGGTTGTTTCGGCGTGGATAACCGAGCAGCCCAGGTAGGTTATCGGGGCGGGGGAGTCCATGGATTGTCGTCAACTTGCCGGGCCTGCTCATCTCAAGCGTCCTGCATGGCACACCTTCGGTGCGCGTGGTGGGTGTACCTATCTTGCTGTGCGTTTTGCGCCATTGCCCGAAAGGCTTCGGGACGAAAGCGATCAGCCGCCCCCTCCAGGGGACGGATGAAGGGCAGTTCTACATCGGTGTATTCAGGTCTCTGTGGCAAAGGCGTTGTCCTTGAGAGTTGTCTTTGGCTGTCACGCCAAGGGGGAAGTCAGATGCTTTTTGTACCCGCGAAGGCTATAATTAACAGCATAATTGAGAGTTTTCGCCATGAAATCACGTATCGTCAAACCGGTCAAAATCAGCAGCACCGTGAAGCGGATAAAGCTGATGCGTGCCGTTGCTAGTTCCACGGCTATCGAGACCGGGGAAGTGGTCGGCGTTATCGAGGCACGGCTGAAATCCGGCAATCGCCGCGTCAAGCATCTAAAGCTCGCCTGACCCACGTGCCCATGGGTTCGTAGTCGCGATCCAATCCTGCCTGGATAGCGGCAAAGTAGGCATCCTTGTTCTTTTCCCACACCGTGTAGTCCAGCGGTCCAAGGCCTGCCTGGGCAGCCATTACATCCGCGACCAGGCGGGCGATTCGGCCGTTGCCTTCGCGGAAGGGATGAATCAGGATCAGTTCGACGTGCACTTCCGCAATTGCGGTGGCGACTGCGTCGCGATCCATACCCAAGCAGGGCGTCAGCCGTGCCAGTTGATCAAAAAGGCGCGACAAACCCCGGACTTCAGTCCGGGGAAGGATAGCGCCGGCCTTCGGCCGTGTTCGATGCCCGGTCGAAGGCGTTTGGGTAGCGATGTCTTCGCTATCTGTTAGA
>JAKRWE010000133.1 GCA_024712425.1 Chromatiales bacterium | reverse complement strand
GTGTGCCTGCAGCCTAGAAAATAGCCCTTCACGAGCCTTTCCACGTCCCGTTCGAGGCACCACATCTTCCATCCACTGACCGTCCGGAAAAGCGAGAAGCGGATGAAATATCCGGGTTAGATAACGGAACCCTGCCCGGGTTACCGGGAACCGTTCAGTCCTCGAACACGTTATCGATACTGTAACCGTCCTGCTCGAGGATATGGCGCAAGCGCTTGAGCGCATCCAGCTGGATCTGGCGCACCCGCTCCCGCGTCACGCCCAGTTCCTGCGCCACCTGCTCCAGGGTGGAGTTCTCGTAGCCGTGCAGGCCGAAACGGCGCTCCACCACCTCACGCTGCTTGTCGTTGAGCTTGGCAAGCCACTCGTCGAGATGTGCATTGATCCCGTCCACCTGCAGAAAGGCGGTCGGGTCCAAGGCCTTCTCATCCGCGATCGTGTCCAGTAGCGGCTTGTCCGCATCCTTGCCATAGGGCGTGTCCACCGAGGCGGTACGCTCGTTCAGCCCCAGCAGGCGCTTCACCTCGCTGATGGGTCGGTCCAGCAGGTCGGCGATCTCCTCGGCCGTCGGTTCGTGATCCAGGGTCTGCGCCAGTTGGCGCGCCGCGCGCATGTAGGAATTGATTTCCTTGACCACGTGTATAGGCAACCGGATGGTGCGGGTCTGGTTCATGATGGCCCGCTCGATGGTCTGGCGTATCCACCAAGTCGCGTAGGTGGAGAAACGGAACCCCCGTTCCGGGTCGAACTTCTCGACTGCCCGTATCAGCCCCAGGTTGCCCTCCTCGACCAGATCGAGCAGGACCAGACCACGGTTCATGTAACGCCGGGCAATCTTGACCACCAGCCTCAGATTGCACTCGATCATCTTGCGCCGTGCCGCCTCGTCGCCCTTCTGCGCCAGGCGGGAGTAATAGACCTCCTCCTCCGCGGTCAGCAGCTTGGAGGCCCCGATCTCGTTCAGGTACAGACGGGTCGCGTCGAGCTGGCTATCAGGCACCACCCCCGCTTCATAGGCCTTGTTCGCCTCTTCGTCGAGCGCAAGCGGCGCATCCCCAGTCGGCACGGCATCGGAATCGACAGCCTCCGGTATCACCGGCGCTTCCTCTGTCTCCTCCTGCTTTTCCTTCACCATTTCCGTCTGTGCTCCAACAACCAGTCGTCAGCGTCTGGGCAATAGCGCCAATGGGTTAACCGGCTGACCATCCCGCCGTATCTCGAAATGCAGCAGGACCCGCCCATCGTTTGCGGTCCCCATTTCTGCGATCTTCTGTCCCTTGGTGACCTGCTGGTTCTGCGTTACCAGCAACTTCCTGTTGTGCCCATAGGCACTCAGGTATCTATCGTTGTGTTTGATGATAATAAGCCGACCGTATCCAATCAGTCCACTCCCGCTGTAGACGACCTTGCCGGCCTCGGCCGCGCGCACCGGATCCCCGGCATGCCCGGCGATCTTCACCCCTTTGTGCAGGGGATCTCCCGACTTGAATGTCGATACCACCTTGCCCCAGGCCGGCCACTGCCAGTGCAGTCTGCCCCGATGCATGGCCCCGGTCTGAGCGCGCCCCGCGCGCCTTGTCGTCTCCGCCGGCCTGGTGCGGGACTTGCGGCTAACGCCCGCCGATGAGCCGCTGCGCAGCTGCCGGGATGGGCCAACCGGATTCAGCCGTATCGACTGGCCGACGTAGATGACATAGGGGGGCTGTATGTTGTTCCAACGCGCCAGCTGACGGAAGTCCCGGTTGGCCCGCCAGGCAATGGAAAACAGCGTATCCCCCCTGCGCACCCGGTAATAACCGGACTTGGGAAGCGGCGACGATGAGCGCCTTGTGCTGGGTGCGACATGGCCGGCTGCGCCCCCGCGGCTGTCCATGGGGGCCTTCCATGTCGATGTGCATCCCCCCAGCAACAGCAGCGCCAGGACAGCCAGCAGCCCAATGCCCGCAATCGTGGTTGGCACCTTCCTGTCGCGTGGATGTCTCACGATCTCGTGGCAATACCGGTCATAGCTTCATGGCGACTACTATGATGACGACCGCCAGCACGGTCAACCAGCCCAGCCAGTCCACCCAGTGACGCAGCCTGTCCTCCATGCCCTTCCCGCCCCAGGCCATCAACAGCGCCACCAGAAAGAAACGCGCGCCCCGGCCAACCGCAGAGGCAAGGACGAAGGGTATGAACACCATCCCCACCACACCGGCCGTGATGGTGAACACCTTGTAGGGGATCGGGGAAAAACCGGCCACCAGGATGGCCCAGAATCCCCACTCCGCGAACCACTGCCGGGCCTGCAGGTACTCGTCGAAATAGCCCCACTGGTGCAGCAGGGGCTCGATCACGTCGAATGCCAGCATACCGATGAGGTAGCCAGCCATGCCACCGGCAACAGAGGCCAGGGTGGTCACCAGTGCCAGCGCCACGGCGCGCTGCGGTCGCGCCATGCTCATCGGCGCCAACATGACATCGGGCGGCACCGGAAAGAACGATGACTCCGCAAAGCCCAGGCCGGCAAGGTACCAGACCGCATGGGGGTGCCGCGCCCATTGCATGACACGTTCGTAAAGGGCACTGAAGATCCGCATCAGCTGACGCCTCCCAGCAGGGGAACGAAACTTACCCGCTCCAGCAGTTCTCTTTGATAGCCGTCAGCGGTCCTGAGCACGCGCACCAGCACCTGCTCCTGGCGCGAGCCAATGGGCAGCACCATGCGTCCACCCGGCTTGAGCTGATCCACCAGGGCCAACGGTATGCCCTCCGGCGCTGCGGTTACGATGATCCCGTCGTAGGGCGCATAGTGCGGCCAGCCCATCCCGCCATCGGCGTGTTTGGTACGCACGTTCATCAGGCGCAGTTTATGGAAACGCTGCCGCGCCTGCTTGAGCAGGAGATCGATGCGCTCCACGGTGTAAACGCGTCGCACCAGCGGTGACAGGACCGCGGTCTGATAGCCTGAGCCGGTCCCCACTTCGAGTACATTCTCCAGCGGCCCGCCCTCGAGCAGGGCCTCGGTCATGCGCGCCACGATATAGGGCTGCGAAATGGTCTGGTTCAGCCCGATCGGCAAGGCCCTGTCCTCGTAGGCGCGCGTCGCCAGCGCCTCGTCGACGAACAGATGGCGCGGGATATCACGAATCTGCGCAAGCACCCGTTCGTCACGCACACCCTGCTCCCGGATACGCGCCACCAGGCGCTCACGGGTACGCTGCGAGGTCATACCGATACCCTGGGAGACGGTCATGACCGGAGCCACTCCGTCACCCGGGGCACGGCCTTGTGCCGGGTCAGGTCCACCTGGATCGGCGTGATCGATACCCGGGCATTGCGGACCGCGTGGAAATCCGTGCCCTCGCCGGCATCCGCCTCGGGGCCCGCCGCGCCCACCCAGTAGATCGGCCGCCCACGGGGGTCCTTCTGGCACACCACGGGCTCGGCCTTGTGACGATGGCCCAGGTGCGTGGCACTGAAACCGTTGATCTGTTCCCAGGGAAGATCGGGCACATTGACATTCAGTATCACCTGTTCGCCGAAGGGATTGGACTGGCGCAGGCGTTCGACCAGTTCCACCGCCACGCGCGCGCCGGTCTCGTAATACCGCGGCTCGTGTGCCGCCATCGATATCGCAATGGCAGGGTGGCCAAGGAAACGCCCCTCTGTCGCGGCGGCGACAGTGCCCGAGTAGATCACGTCGTCCCCCAGATTGGGGCCCGAGTTGATGCCGGCAATGACCATGTCGGGCTCCTGCTCGAGCAGGCCGGTGATGGCCAGGTGCACGCAGTCGGTGGGCGTCCCCTCGACACGGATGAAGCCGTGCTCGGCCTCGCGCGCGCGCAGAGGCTGCTCGAGGGTGAGCGAATTGCTGGCGCCGCTGCGGTCCCGGTCCGGGGCCACCACCGTCACATCCGCGAGCGGCGACAACGCATCCGCCAGGGCGCGCAGGCCCGGCGCCAGGTAGCCATCGTCATTGGAGAGGAGGATTCGCATAGCCAGCTATACAACTGCGTCAGGACTGCTGAAATAAAGCCTGTAACTATACGATATTCGCCCACCTTGATCGCGGAGGATTTTCGCGTTCCAATCCGTCCATGGGTGGCAAAGGAAAAATTCCCGACGACGAGGCAGCGCTGTTCCGCGAGGCGGTGTCCGACGTGACGGCACGCAAGGAAAACCGGGTCGAGCCCTACCGGCGGAAAAAGCCGCCCCGCCCGCTCGGACTGGAACAGGAAAGGCCCGAGGAGGAGCTGGCGGATCTGAACGTCGACACGCCGGAGTTCTTCGAATTCCGCCGGCCTGGCATCCAGCAACGGGTGTTCCAGGACCTGCAGCGTGGGTTGATCCCACCCGAGCAGTCGCTGGATCTGCACGGCATGCGGGTAACCGAGGCGCGCACGGCCTTCAGCCGCTTTCTCAGGGCAAGCCTGCAACAGGGTCGGCGCTGTGTACGCATCATCCACGGCAAAGGCAAGGGGTCGCAGGACGCCCAGCCGGTGCTGAAACAGAAGACCTACCAGTGGCTGCTGCAGAACGAGGCCGTGCTGGCCTTCGCCACCGCACCCCGCTGGGACGGGGGCACTGGCGCCAGCTACGTGCTGTTATCGCGCAAAGCGGGCAAGCTCCCGTACTAACCCGAATATTTCACAAATAAAAAGGGCAAAACCCGTGTAGTTCGTTAAAATTCAGTTGGTTACACTGGATCCGAACAAGGTTTTGCCCGTGACAAAATGTACCCAAGAAAGCTTTGATTTTCCACCGCTGAAACGCCACCGGATCGAGGCCCGATTTTCAGGCGGGGATATCACCAGCGATGGTGGCCTGTTGTTGCTCCGGCAAGTCGATCGACGGCTGGGGTTGCTCGAGGCGGTCAATGCGAGGCTCCCCGACCCCCGCGATGCCCGCTATGTCGTGCATGACCAACTGACGTTGTTGCGTCAACGCGTCCATGCCCTGTGTCAAGGGTATGAGGATCTCAACGACCATGACCAGCTTCGAGGTGACCCGGCGTTGCAGACAGCGACCGAGCAGGAGCAGGTATTGGGTAGCTCACCGACCTTGTGCCGTTTGGAGAACCGTATGGGCCGTGAGGCGGCGGTCGCCATAAGCGGCTGCAGCGAATGATCGAAGAATCGTTCGTTGACGTGGAACAGCGCTTCGAGGAAACCAAGGAAAAGCAACGAGTCTTTCTCGACCTGCGCTATGGCGCCAAGTCGTGGGGGCGCCAGCGTGCAGTGATCGCCAAGCTCGAGGTCACCGCACAAGGGCGTAATCCACGATTTATCGTCACCAATCTCAACGGCGATGCCCAGCAACTCTACGACAAGGTCTACTGCGCCCGAGGCGAAATGGAGAACCGGATCAAGGAGCAGCAGCCGGGGCTGTTCGCTGATCGCACCAGTGCCCATGACTGGTGGACCAACCAGTTCCGTCTGCTGTTATCCAGCCTGGCCTATGTGCTGATGGAATCTATCCGTCGGCTGGCGCTGCAAGACACCGAACTGGCTCATGCCCAAGTCGGCACGTTGCGGCTCAAGCTACTCAAAGTTGGCGCGATCGTCTTGCGCAATACCCGGCGAATCCGGTTCCTTCTCTCAACCGCTTTCCCTTATCAACGCCTGTTCTGCACCGTGGCTGAGCGACTGGTGCCAGGATAACCTCCGGTGAGTGCCGCCCCGGCACGTTGACAAACAATGGGGGTAAGGGAAAGGTGTGCCTGCAGCCTAGAAAATAGCCCTTCACGAGCCTTTCCACGTCCCGTTCGAGGCACCACATCTTCCATCCACTGACCGCCCGGAAAAGCGAGAAGCGGATGAAATATTCGGGTTAGGGAGGTGGCATAGGCCCCTGCCGGCAGGCGGAAACGCAGTTCCAACACCCGCTGCGAATGCCTCCATTCCCAGACCAACCCCGCCGGCAGTACCCGCAATGCCCGCCGCCCCGCATTCAGGCCCAGCCCGCCCAATGCATCCGCCCACGCCTGCAGATGCGCTTCCTGCAGGCAGGCGGCCTCCAGGGCTGCAGCCTCCCCCTCCGCTTGCAGGCAGTGGCCCGGGCGCCCCGGCAGCGGACCGCCGGGGTGGATCTCACCCCGCTGCAGCCGCTCCTGCAGCTTCTGACTCACACTGGACGCAATGAGCTGACGTCCTGTCGCCTGCACCACCAGCACCTCGCCGGGCAGCAGGCGGTTCCAGGACCCATCCCGTACCCGAGCGGCCAGTACCTGATGAAGACATGGCTGCGCGCCGCCGACAGGAGCATACGCCGTTGCTCCGGCTTGGCCTGCCCGAGCCCGCCGGACAGCAGCAAACGGGCCTAGGCCAGGTTGGAGCCGTCGTTCCCGAAGCGCTGCGTGCCGAAGTAATTGGGGAAGCCGCTCTCCCTGATCGCGATCAGCCGTTGCTGTGCGCGCTCCGTATCCCCCTGCAGCCGGGTCAGGCGCAGTGTGAATTCGTTCCCCTGCAAGCTGCCCCTGACCAGGGCGGCGCGATGCCGGGAAAGCGCCAGCACCCGCAGCCCTTCCACCGCCAGCCCTTCCGTATCCGGAGGATCGTCCTGTGCCGGCCAGCGGATGGTGAAATGCTGCACCGCCAGCGAGCGCCGGTCCTTGAGACCGGAGAAACCGACCGCACTGGCACTGACTCCGGCCCAGCGAGCGAGTTGCCGCACCACGTCCATGGTGTTCAGGCAGCGCTTCTCCACCCGCAGAAACAGGTAATCCCCGCGCCCGTCAGGCGGAAACCCCAGTATCTCCTCCACCTGGAAGTCCTCAGGCGCCTCCCGAATGCATCCATCCAGAACCGGACCGCCGTAGGCGAAAGGAAGGTCGGCGACGGGGTCCCCGTGCGAGGCAGGGCGCCGGGGCTCAGGCATCGGCGACCAGCAGCAAGACCACGGCATGCGCGCTGATGCCTTCGCCCCGACCGGTGTAGCCCATCTTTTCGGTGGTGGTCGCCTTGACATTCACCTGCCCCGGATCCACCTGCAACAGCCCGGCCAGGCGCTTGCGCATGGCGTCGATATGCGCACCCAGGCGCGGCGCCTGCGCGATCACGGTGGCATCCAGATTGCCCACCCGGTGACCCTGCTCGAGCACCTGCTGCATGACCCGCGCCAGCAGCAGGGTGCTGTCCACCCCCTTCAGAGCCGGGTCGGGATCCGGAAAATGGCGTCCGATGTCACCCAGCGCCAGGGCACCCAGCAGGGCATCGCAGATCGCGTGAATCAACACATCGCCATCCGAATGGGCCAGCATCCCCCGCTCGAACGGGATGCGCACCCCGCCGATGATCACATGGTCGCCCTCGCAGAAACGATGGGCGTCAAAGCCATGGCCGATTCGCATACTTCACCTCAAGCACAGGATTACTACCCCATTTAATGTGGAAAACATTCAACCGCAAAGAACACGAAGGACACAAAGAAGATGAGAGCTCTGCGTAGGGTGGGTTGAGCGTAGCGATACCCACCGTTTCAGACCACAATCGATGGGTTTCGCGAAGCTCAACCCACCCTACCCGTATTTTCCATGATCGAGGGTGTGGCCAGGGATTCATGCGAGTTAGTCGCTGACCACATACCCGCCCGATGAATTATGCGTTAAAAACCGCCAAGGACGCCAAGTTACGCAAGGGCTCCCTGTAAATTTCCATCGATTGAAGCCGGTGGGGCACAAATCCCCGATTTGAAACTTTAATCTGCCGTTGCCACTTTCATCCCCTTTGCGGCTCTTTGCGTCCTTTGCGGTTGAGTGTTTTCCACACCAATCATTCATGTGTCAGATCAACCACGAAGGGGATCGATTAGAGTATCGGCAAGACGGGCTCGCAACGCACTTTGTGCCCTTCGTGTTCTTTGTGTGTTAATGCCCATCTATTCTGACCCACCTATGGCCAACAATTTTGACCCACCCATCGGGGCATTCCGGGCCATGTGGCCGTACCCTTTCCGTCGTTTTTTGACACGGGCGACGGGAGG
>JAKRWE010000132.1 GCA_024712425.1 Chromatiales bacterium | reverse complement strand
AGCTTTCTTGGGTACATTTTGTCACGGGCAAAACCTTGTTCGGATCCAGTGTAACCAACTGAATTTTAACGAACTACACGGGTTTTGCCCTTTTTATTTGTGAAATATTCGGGTTAGGTCGGCCCGGTCACCCTCGCCGTAACGCACCCGCACCGGGACCGCGTACTTGAGGTTGCGTGCATGGATATAACTCATGTCCTCGCCACCCAGGGCAATACTGAGTGCATCCACCACGGTGCTCTGCAGCACCCCGAGCCGGGCCGCCTTGGCACGGTCCACCAATACCACGCCCTTGGTCGAGGGCCAGGTGACCGAGTCGTCCACATCGACGATATCCGGTGTCCCCTCAAACACCTTGCGCACACGGGCGGCCGTCTTCACCTGCGCGGCGTAATCCAGACCATACACCTCCGCCACCAGCGGCGACTGCACCGGAGGTCCGGGCGGCACCTCCACGATCTTGGCATTGCCCTTGTAACGTCGCGCGATCGCCTGCACCGCATCGCGTACGCCGGCGGCGATCTCGTGGCTCTTGCGATCGCGTTCGTGCTTGTCGATCAGGTTGACCTGGACATCCCCCAGGTTGCCGCCCTCGCGCAGGTAGTACTGGCGCACCAGGCCATTGAAGCTGATCGGCGCAGCAGTACCCGCATACACCTGGTAGTCACGCACCTCGGGCACGCTGGCCAGGTAGTCCCCGATCTCGTGTAGCACCCGGCTGGTGCGCTCCAACGTGGTCCCCTCGGGCATGTCGAGCACCACCTGGAATTCCGACTTGTTGTCGAACGGCAGCATCTTCATCACCACGGACCGGTTGGCCACCAGCAACAGGGAGGCCGCGATCAGCAACAGCACCACGCCGAGCAGGATCCAGCGGTTGCGCCGGCCCTTGCCCACATCCAGGAAGGGCGACATCACGCGCCCGAAGAACCGACTCAGGGACGGATTGGCCTGTTCCCCTGCATGCCCGGCAAAGCGGTGTGCCACCGGTGCCAGCATGCGATTGGAGAGCCAGGGGGTAAACACGAAGGCCACCACCAGCGAGATCAGCATACCCATGGAGGCATTGATAGGGATCGGGCTCATATAGGGCCCCATCAGGCCCGAGACGAAGGCCATCGGCAACAGCGCAGCGATCACCGTCATGGTCGCCAGTATGGTCGGACCACCGACCTCGTCCACCGCCGCCGGGATGGCCTGCAGCAGCTTCCTGCCGCCCATGCTCATGTGACGGTGGATGTTCTCCACCACCACGATGGCGTCGTCCACCAGGATGCCGATGGAGAAGATCAGGGCGAACAGCGACACCCGGTTGAGGGTGAAGCCCCAGGCCCAGGAGGCGAACAGGGTGATCAACAGGGTCACGATCACCGCCGCGCCCACGATGATGGCCTCACGCCAGCCCAGCGCCAGCCATACCAGCAGCACCATCGAGGCCGTGGCAAAGATCAGCTTGTGAATCAGCTTCTTGGCCTTGGCATCCGCGGTCTCGCCATAGTTGCGCGTGACCTCCACGTTTACACCATCCGGCACATAGATGCCTCGCAACTGTTCGAAGCGCTCGATCACACTGCGCGCGATATCCACCGCATTAGTGCCCGGCTTCTTGGCCACCGCGATGGTGACCGCGGGCGCCTCGCCGGCCTGCGCCAGCGGTGCGGCGGCCTTCGGGCCGGCTCCGATGCTGACATAGCTCGCCGGTCTGTCCGGCCCCTCCCGGATCGTGGCGACATCACGCAGGTAGACCGGCCTGCCGTCGAACACACCGACGACCAGCCCGCCAATCTCGCCCGCATGGCTGAGGAACACGCCGGCCTGGACCAGCATCTCACCGTTCTCAGTCACGACCCCCATGTTGTCCCGCGTGCTGTTGGCCGCCACCAGCGCCAGGCGCAGGTCTCCCGGATCGAGGTTGCGCGAGGCTAGCGCCTGGGGATCGAGGGTGACCTGGATCACCCGGTCCGGGTCGCCGATGGTGTAGACATCGCGGGTACCTGGAACCCGCTTCAGTTCGGACTCGATCGCATGCGCCACCTGGCCCAGCTCGTACGACCCCCTCGAAGGATCGTCGCTCCACAGGGTCAGGCTGACGATGGGCACATCGTCGATGCCCTTGGGCTTGACGATCGGCTGCCCCACGCCCAGACCCGGCGGCAGCCAGTCCTGCTTGGAGAATATCTTGCTGAACAGACGCACCACCGCATCAGTGCGGTTCTCTCCCACGAGGTACTGCACCGTGAGCACCGCCATGCCGGGCATGGAGGTCGAATAGACGTGCTTGATGCCATCGATCTCGGACAACACCTGCTCCGCCGGCGAGGCCACTAGGCTCTCGACCTCCTCCGCCGCGGCACCCGGGAAGGGAATGAACACATTGGCAAAGGTCACGTTGACCTGGGGCTCTTCCTCGCGCGGTGTCACCAGCACCGCGAACAGGCCCAGCAGCACACCCACCAGGCCAACAGCGGTGTTATCTGCGAGGCCTGGAAACGCTGCGCAACACTGCCGGACAGGCCGAGCTTATTCTTCATGGGTGACCTGCTCCCCGCGCTGTTGGATCACGCGACGCACCGCGGCCTGCGGGTCCATGACCACCTGCTCCCCCTCGTCCAGGCCGGACAGCACCACCAGGCGGCCATCAGCAAGGGTGTTGCCCACCCGCACGTGGCGCAGCCGCACCCGGCCCTGCGCATCCACCACATACGCCCCCACCACCTCGGAGCGATAGACCACGGCCGCCGCCGAAACCACCAGCACCTGGCGCCTGCCGACGTTCAGGCCCGCCTTCAGGTACATGCCGGAATAGACGCCTTTCAGCCCTGGCGGCAGGACCAGACGCACGCGAAAGGTATCGGAGGCGGAATCCGCCACCGGGAATATCGTCAGGCGCGCCACCTTTACCCAGCGTCCGTCGACCCGCACCGCGGCGTCACGCTCTGTGCGCACCGCCTCGATCAGGGACTGCGGCACGTCCACGACGACCCGCAACTGCTCCAGTGAGATGCCGCTCATCAGTTGCTGGTCCACGCCAACGACCTCGCCCACCTCGACAAAGCGCTGGGTCACTATGCCGGTGTAGGGCGCCTTGACCCGGGTATATTGCAGCTGCCGTTGTGCCTGGGTGAGCGCCGCACGTGCCGCGTCGACGGCCGCCCTGGCCGCGCGCCGGTCACTGCTCACCTTGTCCATGACGGACTTGGAGACCGCCTTCTTCGCATAAACGCGCTTGATCCGCTGGTACTCCTTCTCCGCATTCGACAGCCTGGCCTGAGCGCTCTTGAGGTTGGCCTGCGCCTTGTCCAGCGCGGCCTTCTGTTCAGTATCATCGATCACCACGATGACACTGCCGGCCTGCACCAGATCGTCCACATCGAACAGGACCTGCCTGACCTGGCCCCCGGTCTGGGCGGCAATGGTGCTGCTGCTGACAGCCTCCACGATGCCATCGAGGTGATAGATGCGCGACACCCCCCCGGCTCACGGCGGCCACTGGCAGCCCGGCGGCGGCAGCGGCCTGCAGCCACAACGCACCCAACAGGCACAGCAACCCCCGAATCCATGCAATCGGTCTCATGTCGGCTCCTAAAAATCAGATTAACGTATACTAATATAATATTTTCTTATCTTTATTCAACCCTACCGGGTGCATGGCCGGAATGATCACGGACTCATCCCCGGTGAGGACTGTGCAGGTAGGTCTCGGTCTGCATCTCGGTCAGGCGGCTCGCGGTGCGCTGGAATTCGAAGGCCAGGCGCTCGCCCATGTACAGGCGCGACGGCGATGCGCCGGTGCTGATCACCAGCTTGACCCGGCGGTCGTAGAACTCGTCGATCAGAAAGATGAAGCGTCGGGTCCGGTCGTCACGCGAGGCGCCCATGACCGGCACATCCGACAGAAAAACGGTGTGCTGGGTACGCGCAAGCTCGATGTAATCCACCTGGCTGCGCGGCGGCCCGCACAGCGCCTCGAAATCGAACCATACCACCCCCTCGGCCCGGTAGCGGTAGGGCAGGCTACGGCCATTGACCTCGAGCGATCCATCGGCAAGCGCCGGACCGCCGGCAACCCGCTGAAATTCGTTCAGCAGGGCTGCGTCCGCCGCCGCATCGGCCGGCCAGTGATAGACGCGCTCGCGACCCAGCACCTCGCGCCGGTAGTCGCGCGCCATGCGCCGCGCCACCGCCTGCAACGGATTACGCTGACGCAGGCGCCCCAGTTCGGCATGCACCTGTTGCATGAAGCGATGGAAATGCAGGCGCACCTTGTGCGGACCGGGGATCGAGTCGAAGAACAGATCCATCAGCCAGGTCTTGCCGCGGCCGACGCCGCCCCACAGGTACAGCCCCTTTACCTGCCTGCGCGGCCGTCCGAGCCAGCGCTGCAGCCGTCCAGGCCCGGCGAGCGACAGATCGGCGGCCACCCGCTGCAGGGCCTCGACCACCTGCAACTGGTCGTAGGCGGCGACGAGATCCACGTACCGGTTTCAGTCGTCGCCCGGTCCCTGGTAACGGTCATCCAGGTTGGCGGGGCACAGCACGTTGCGCATGGTTCCCACCAGTTCCAGCAGCTTGCCGTTACGGATGCGGCAATAGATCCTGTTGGCCTCCTTGCGCGAGGTCAGGATGTTCTTGTTGCGCAATTGCTCGAGATGTTGCGAGATATTGCTCTGCGAGGTGCCGGTATGGGACACGATCTCCCCCACCGACATCTCCTCGTCGCCCAGCGTGCAGAGTATCTTCCAACGCAATGGATGCGCCATGGCCTTCAGCGCATTGGCGGTCATCGTGGGGTCTTCGTCCGCCGGCACCTGCCTGTCCGGCTGTTCCTCGTCAACCATTCCTACTACTCCTTAGCCAGAGCGGGATCACTCTGTCGCTTCAATCTTGCGGTAACCCCGCATGTTCTTGGCGATACACAGGATCTCCTCGATATCGCCACGTTCGTTGGTAATGGCGGTGCGGGAGAACAGGATGGGCACCCGCTCCCCCTGACGGTCGATCAGCGAGGCCTCGATGTCCTTCAGCGCCCCGCTGCGGATCAACGCCTCCAGCCAGGTCCCCATGAACGCATTGGCCTGCTCCTCGCCCTCTTCCTCGAACACATCGCCGATCGACATGCCCCGCAGTTCCTCTTCAGTATATCCAAGCAACTGCTGGGCGGCGGGATTGGCCTCCTGTATCCGTCCGTCCGGCGAGAGGATGAACAGGGCCTCACCCATGTTTTCGACAATCTTGTGCAGGTGCTGGTTCGCCTGACCGAGTTTGGCAGTGCGTTCGGCGACCTGCCGTTCGAGGATCTGGTTGAGGTGACGCTCCTTCTCGATCAGGCGGAAATAGGTGCTGACCTTGTTGATTAGCTGGTTGTCGTCGATCGGCTTGAGCAGGTAGTCGGCCGCGCCCACCTGGTAGCCCCGCTGCTGAAACTCCTCGGTCTTGAAGGCCGCGGTCAGAAAGATGATGGGAATATCGCGGGTCTTCTTGCGCGCCTTGAGCATCTGCGCGGTCTCGAAACCGTCCACCTCGGGCATCTGCACGTCGAGGATGATGAGGTCGATGTCCGGCGTCGACTGGGCGATCTCCAGCGCCTGCATGCCGCCGGTCGCCTCCAGGATCTCCACCCCCATGTGCTTCTGCAGCAGGGCGCGCAGGGTGAAGAGATTGTCGGGGTTGTCATCCACTGCCAGCAGCTTGAAACCCTCGTACGGCTTGCTCATCCTTTCTCCCGTATCGTTTCCCATTCGGTCAGAATCCGATGCAAGGTCTCGGGCTCGGGCGACCGGTCCAGCCACTGAACCTTCACCTGTGGATCGCAGTCGAGTTCGCCTTCCGAACCGATACCCAGGAACAGCGCATCGTCGGCGCAGTCTTCGCTGAGTTGCCTGATCGTATCACAGGGCCGCTCACCGAGAAGCCGCGGGTCGAACAGCAGGACATCCAGCCGCCCCACCTCGTCCAGTGTTTCGCGCGCCTCTTCCGGATCGCAGGCCAACAGCGGTCTCACCTGCCAGCGCTGAAACAGCTGGCTGAGCCTCAGCTGGGTCCGCACATCCGCCTCGAGCAGCATCACCTGCACACCCGCAAGGCGGGGCTCGGACAGGTCATCCTTTGCCTTCCGCTCGACAGGGCCATTCTGCTCGGCCGTTAGCTGCCGTGTCGCGGGCGAGGGCCGTTCCCCGTCACAGCTCGAGGGCAGCAACAGCGTGAAGGTCGCTCCATTGCCCGGTTCACTGTGCAAGCGGATATCACCCTGCAGGAGCTGCGCCAGCTGGCGGCTGATGGTCAGCCCGAGGCCGGTGCCGCCATAGCGGCGGCTGGTCGAGCCGTCGGCCTGCCTGAACGCATCGAAGATATGCGCCTGCTTGTCCTTCGGGATACCGATACCGGTATCGCTGACCGCCAGTTCCACCGCGTAAGGTGCCTGCGCCGGGCGCAGCTGCACCCGAACCTCACCCTCTTCGGTGAACTTCAGGGCATTGGCCACGAAGTTCTTCAGGATCTGGCGCACCTTGTCGGTATCGCTGCGAATCACGGGCGGCGCCTGCGCCTCGGTTTCGACCACCAGGACAACCCCTTTTTGATCGAACTGCGGCTGCATCAGTTCACGCAGGTCCTCCAGCACCGCGCGCAGATCGACCGGCTCGCAATGCACATCGAACTGTCGGGCCTCGATCTTGGACAGGTCGAGGATATTGTCGATCAGGGACTTGAGCTCGTTGCTCGCCTTGTGAATGACTCGCGCCTGTTCCTGCTGTTCGCCGGACAAACCGCTCTGTCCCAGCAGTTTCGACAACAGCAGGATGGAATTCAGCGGGGTACGCAGCTCGTGACTGACATTGGCCAGGAATTCGGACTTGTAGCGATTGCTCTCCTCCAGCTCGCGGGTATGTTCCGCAAGGCGTTGTGCCTGTACCGCGTGACGTTGCGACAGGCTGGTGAGATCCGCGGACAGCTGCTTAAGCTCGCGGGTGTCCGACCAATTGAAACGGACCGGCCGGCTCTCCTCCAGGGTCTCGTGTATCCCCTTGATGAGCTCGTTGCTGATCTGCTCGACCCGTTTGGCCATCATGCGCGCCGCGATCAGCAGCAACACGATCAGGCCGAAGATGATGATCAGCACCCGGTCGACCAGCTCGGACCGGAATTCGCGCAAAGGACTGGTATCGACCTTACGCCCCACCCACAGCGGGCGAGTCGACTCGGTGACGAAGAGCGGCACCCAGATCATGCGCCGGCCATCGCGCTCCCACAACGCCGGCTTGTGTTTGATGAAGGATGCATGCAACCCGGGGTAGTGATCGAACGCATTGCCGGTGCGCTTCTGCATCCCCGGCAGATTCAGATAACTGCCATCGTCGAGCACCCACAGGGTATACGGATCCCGACGCACCAGGCCGCTGAGATCGATGGTGATGACCACCGCCCCACGGTAACTTCCCTTGAAGCGGACCGGGGCCATCATCTGCAGAGTCAGCACCTGCTGCGGGTCACTGGCATCCATGCGCACCCGCACCGGGCTGTAGGCCACATCCTTCATCTTCCCGCTGCGTATCGCCGCCAGCTGCCCTTCCGGCAGGGGTGGCAGGTGTTTCGAGGGAGCGTACCAGGCATGGGTACGTGAATCGCGCGTCAGCCAGAAACGCTCCGCAGCATCCCGGTCCAGGAAACGGATCTCGGTGATGTCACGTTCGTCCTGAAGAATCCGGTTGACCCATTCGGTATAGCGCGCGCGGTCCAGTTCCACCCGTGCCTGAGAGACGTGTTGCTTGGATGCCAGCAGGGACGGTTCCGGCAGGCGGGACAGCAGGCGCACGTTGGCGTCGCGGCTGGCCAGGTGCTGGTCGAGGTCGCGAAAGTCCTGCCGTAGGTCGTGCATGTAGTTCTGGCGATAGAAGTCGTCCACGCGCTCCAGCACCAGCGGCAGGTTGATGATCACTGCCATCACCAGCGGAACCAGGGCAAAGATGAACAGAAACAGCAGAATGCGTGTTCGCAGTGACATCCGATTACATTAACCCGAAAATGGAGCTGAACAAAACATCCAGACGCTCCATGCAACTTCCCATCCTGCACCAGGACGACCAGCTCGTGGTCATTCACAAGCCCTCCGGACTGCTGATGCACCGCAGCCCGATATCACGGGACCGCGTGTTCGTACTGCAGACCCTGCGTGACCAGCTGAAAAAGCGGGTCTACCCCATCCACCGACTGGACCGCGCCACGTCCGGGGTACTCGCATTCGCCTTCGACAGCGAGGTCGCACAGGCGGTCGCCGCGCAGTTCGAGAAACGCACGGTCGGCAAAACCTATCTTGCACTGGCAAGGGGCTGGGTCGATGAGCAGGGAGTGATCGACCACCCGGTCACCGACGAGGAGGGTCATGGCCGGGCCCAGCCGGCGGTCACCCGCTACCGGCGCCTGCGGAAGGTGGAGCTTCCACACGCCGTCGACCGTTACCCCACGTCGCGCTATTCACTGGTGGAAATCGTCCCGGAGACCGGCCGGCGCCAGCAGATCCGCAAGCACTTCAAGCACATCTCGCATCACCTGATCGGTGACACCACGCACGGCAACGGCAGACACAACCGCTTCTTCCGCGAACACTTCGGCATCCACCGGCTGATGCTGACCTCGCAGCGCCTGTGCCTGAATCACCCCCTCAGCGGCGAGCGCCTGTGCCTGGAGGCCTTGCCTGAGCCCGAGTGGACCCGCCTGTTCGAGGCGTTCGGCTGGGTGATCGGTGAGGAGCCGGCCTAACCCGAATATTTCACAAATAAAAAGGGCAAAACCCGTGTAGTTCGTTAAAATTCAGTTGGTTACACTGGATCCGAACAAGGTTTTGCCCGTGACAAAATGTACCCAAGAAAGCTT
>JAKRWE010000131.1 GCA_024712425.1 Chromatiales bacterium | reverse complement strand
TCCAGCCCGGTGGTCAGGCCAGACTCGGAATTGGGATCCCGTTGGGTCGGTCGCATTGAATCCGGAACGTAACAACGAAGAAAAGTGTCGCGCCGCATGATCGAAAAGGCGACATCTATCTGTCAACCCAATTCTAAAATGTCCCCTTTTCTCCCAAGCTGAAATGTCCCCTTGGTGAGTCCGGGGTCATGAGGGGACGAGGGGGCGCCTCATCTCCAGGGATGGTCCGGTGCAGGCCTGTGGGTCCTGCGGTTGAGTTGGATGGTCTTGGCCTTCTCGACGGTGGCGTGGATGCTTTGTCGAGGATCTCCTGCCGGAGCGCATCGGCGATCTGGTTGTTGGGGCGCCTGCCCCGGTGGCGGGAAACCAGTCCAGCCGCTCCCTCGGCCCGGTATCGGACCACCAGGCGCTTGATCTGCCGCACGCTCAAGTCCAACTGCCGTGCCGCCTCTTTCTGCCGCAACTGCCGGTCGACAACCTGCTGAACCACCCCCAGCCGGTCCACCGTCTTCTGTGTCATCGCAATGGTCTCCTCTGTCACCACCCCTCCCGAAATCAAAAGGGGACATTTTAGAGTCCCCGATAGGGGATCCGTAAACCCCCCCGCCTTTAGGCGGCGGATAGGTCCGGTGGTATAACCTCGGGGTATGGAATCGTACAAAAGTGGAAGTCATACGGTCTGGGAGTGCAAGTACCACCTGGTGTGGACTACGAAGTACCGGTATCAGGTGTTGGGTGGAGATGTTGGGCTGCGTTGCTGGGAATTGCTGCGCGAGATAGCGCGCAGCAAGGAGATGGTGATCTATGCGGGTTCAATCAACCGGGATCATGTGCACATGCTGATAGGGATCCCACCAAATTTGTCGGTATCCAAGGCGGTGCAGTACCTGAAAGGGAAGAGTTCGCATCGGCTGCTAACGGAGTACAAGTTGCTGCGAAAGCGGTATTGGGGTCAGCATCTATGGGCGAGGGGCTACTGGGTTGCCACCAGCGGGAATGTGACAGATGAGGTCGCGCAAAGGCAGCAGCTGGTCACCTGGATCGATGAAGCGGCTAGCGCAGGCGCTCGCAAGCGGAAGGCTTGCAAAGAGGCTGGAATCAGCCTGAGGACACTTCAGCGTTGGTGTTACATGCTGACAATGGCAGCCCGATGAAGTCACAGACTATGCAGAGCAAACTGTACGATCTGGGCATCATCCCCTCCCACAGCCGGCCGAGGGTAAGCAATGACAACCCCTATTCGGAATCGCTGTTCCGTACGTTGAAGTACTGCCCACGCTGGCCATCCGAAGGCCTTGAATCACTGGAGGCGGCCCGCAAATGGGTGGGGCAGTTCGTGGATTGGTACAACCATGAGCATCGCCACAGCCAGATACGGTTCGTCACCCCAGCGCAGCGGCACCGGGGAGAGGACAGCACCATTCTGGCATGCCGGAAGCAGGTCTATGAGCAAGCAAAAGCCGCCAATCCAGCCCGGTGGTCAGGCCAGACTCGGAATTGGGATCCCGTTGGGTCGGTCGCATTGAATCCGGAACGTAACAACGAAGAAAAGTGTCGCGCCGCATGATCGAAAAGGCGACATCTATCTGTCAACCCAATTCTAAAATGTCCCCTTTTCTCCCAAGCTGAAATGTCCCCTTGGTGAGTCCGGGGTCATGAGGGGACGAGGGGGCGCCTCATCTCCAGGGATGGTCCGGTGCAGGCCTGTGGGCCCTGCGGTTGAGTTGGATGGTCTTGGCCTTCTCGACGGTGGCGTGGATGCTTTCTCGAGGATCTCCTGCCGGAGCGCATCGGCGATCTGGTTGTTGGGGCGCCTGCCCCGGTGGCGGGAAACCAGTCCAGCCGCTCCCTCGGCCCGGTATCGGACCACCAGGCGCTTGATCTGCCGCACGCTCAAGTCCAACTGCCGTGCCGCCTCTTTCTGCCGCAACTGCCGGTCGACAACCTGCTGAACCACCCCCAGCCGGTCCACCGTCTTCTGTGTCATCGCAATGGTCTCCTCTGTCACCACCCCTCCCGAAATCAAAAGGGGACATTTTAGAGTCCCCGATAGGGGATCCGTAAACCCCCCCGCCTTTAGGCGGCGGATAGGTCCGGTGGTATAACCTCGGGGTATGGAATCGTACAAAAGTGGAAGTCATACGGTCTGGGAGTGCAAGTACCACCTGGTGTGGACTACGAAGTACCGGTATCAGGTGTTGGGTGGAGATGTTGGGCTGCGTTGCTGGGAATTGCTGCGCGAGATAGCGCGCAGCAAGGAGATGGTGATCTATGCGGGTTCAATCAACCGGGATCATGTGCACATGCTGATAGGGATCCCACCAAATTTGTCGGTATCCAAGGCGGTGCAGTACCTGAAAGGGAAGAGTTCGCATCGGCTGCTAACGGAGTACAAGTTGCTGCGAAAGCGGTATTGGGGTCAGCATCTATGGGCGAGGGGCTACTGGGTTGCCACCAGCGGGAATGTGACAGATGAGGTCGCGCAAAGGCAGCAGCTGGTCACCTGGATCGATGAAGCGGCTAGCGCAGGCGCTCGCAAGCGGAAGGCTTGCAAAGAGGCTGGAATCAGCCTGAGGACACTTCAGCGTTGGTGTTACATGCTGACAATGGCAGCCCGATGAAGTCACAGACTATGCAGAGCAAACTGTACGATCTGGGCATCATCCCCTCCCACAGCCGGCCGAGGGTAAGCAATGACAACCCCTATTCGGAATCGCTGTTCCGTACGTTGAAGTACTGCCCACGCTGGCCATCCGAAGGCCTTGAATCACTGGAGGCGGCCCGCAAATGGGTGGGGCAGTTCGTGGATTGGTACAACCATGAGCATCGCCACAGCCAGATACGGTTCGTCATCCCAGCGCAGCGGCACCGGGGAGAGGACAGCACCATTCTGGCATGCCGGAAGCAGGTCTATGAGCAAGCAAAAGCCGCCAATCCAGCCCGGTGGTCAGGCCAGACTCGGAATTGGGATCCCGTTGGGTCGGTCGCATTGAATCCGGAACGTAACAACGAAGAAAAGTGTCGCGCCGCATGATCGAAAAGGCGACATCTATCTTGACAAATACCGTGGTCAATGCCCTGTACGAGTACCGCTCGGTGATCATCACCACCAACAAGGACTTCACCGCCTGGGGCGAGTTCTTCGCCGACGACAACGTGGCCGTGCCCATCGTGGACCGGCTGATCCACCATTCACACATCTTCATGCTGGGAGGTGAGAGCTATCGACTGAAGCACAAACGCGAGAGCTGATTTTTTGTCGCCCCGGGTGGGTCAATTTTATTGGCCGAGGGGGAGTCAAAATTATTGGCCATTGACAGGCTGAAGCGATGGGCGTCAGTCGAAAAACCGTCAATGAGTTGTGTACAAATCGCCGTGCAATTACGGCCGACACAGCATTGATGCTGGCCACCGTATTTGGAAACAGCGCTGAATTTTGGTTGAACCTGCAGCAGCGCAACGAGCTGTGGAAAGCGCTTAACACACCAAAGCGGAGAGCGCGGATAGAGAAGGCCAAGCCAATTGCTGCCTAACCAATAACGGGAAACTCCCGGCAGAAAATGGGACGCCCATTAGCCCGAATATTTCACAAATAAAAAGGGCAAAACCCGTGTAGTTCGTTAAAATTCAGCTGGTTATACTGGATCCCGGCTTCGCGCCCGGGATGACGGCGGTTGTGTGGTTCGGTCGCATCACAACCGTATTCCGGACTCACGAACCGGCCAGCCTACGGCCAGATGCCACGTTCCAGGGTGGCGCAGGCCACCCGTTCCACCGCGAGTGCGAGTGCCGCAGTGCGCATCATTCCGGCAAGCGGGTCGTCGGGATGGCTTTCACGCATCCGGTGCTGGCGTTTGAGCACCAGTTCCACGGCATGGTTCATCTTGTGCCGGAGCTTGCGCTCGACCTCCTGCTCGGTCCAGCTCTGGTTCTGGATGTTCTGCACCCACTCGAAATAGCTGACGCATACACCGCCGGCATTGGCCAGGATGTCCGGTACCAGCGATACGCCCCTTTCCTGCAGGATGGCGTCGGCCTCGCGGGTTACCGGATCGTAGGCGGCCTCCACGACAAGCCTTGCGCGCACATCGGCTGCATTGCCGGCATGGATCTGGTTTGCCACGGCGGCCGGCACCAGGATGTCACAATCCAGTGCCAGCAGGTCCTCGTTGCTCAGATTGGTGGCCGCAGGCATGCCGGCGAGACTGCCGCTCTCCCGCTTGTACGCCAGGGCGGCCAGTGGGTCGATGCCCGCTTCGTTGTGGATGGCGCCCTGCGAGTCGCTGAGGCCAACGATGCGCGCCTCGCGTCGGGCGAAGGATTTCGCGGCCGCGAAGCCGACCTTGCCGAACCCCTGGATGACCACCCGCAGTCCGCCGAGATGATGGTTGCCATCGAGTCCGCGCAGTTTGATGAAGTGCTCGGTTGCGTGCACCACGCCGTTGCCGCTAGCGTCGCGTCGGCCCAGCGATCCACCCTGGTCCAGCGGCTTGCCGGTCACCACCGGGCGATTGTTGCGCCCCGGGTGCATGGTGTCGTAGGTGTCGTAAACCAGTGCCATGGTCTCGGCGCTGGTGTACATGTCGGGCGCGGGGATGTCGGTGTGGGGGCCGATATTGTCGCCCAGTTCTGTGATGAAGCGCCTGGTGATGCGGCGCAGCTCTCCGTCTGAAAGGGTCTTGGAGTCGCATACCACCCCACCTTTGGCGCCGCCGAAAGGGACATCGATCAGGGCGCATTTCCAGGTCATCAGCGCTGCCAGTGATGTGACCTCCTCCAGGGTGAGGTCGGGATGGAAGCGCAGCCCGCCCTTACCCGGTCCCAGCACATTGTTGTGCAGGACCCGGAATCCGAAGAAGCTCGCACCGAACCATCGTCCATCTCGACCGGGAAGCATACGGTGATGGCGCGCCGGGGGTTGGCGAAATGGGTCAGCAGGCCCTTTTTGAAATCGGTCAGGTAATGGGTGGCGTCGAGGAAGCGCAACAGGCCCTGTTTCTGGGTCGAGGGAGTCGTCATTCGTGCATGGCCGGCAAGGGACTTGAGAGTGCCTTCATAGTATCCTCGTCGCATGAACAAGCAACCTCCGATTGTCCTCGTCGATGGCTCGTCCTACCTGTTCCGGGCCTTTCACGCCCTGCCGCCCCTGACCAATGCCGATGGCGAGCCCACTGGCGCCGTCGTGGGGGTGGTGAACATGCTGCGCAAGCTGCTCGATGAATACCACCCGACCCAGGTGGCGGTGGTGTTCGATGCCCCGGGCAAGACCTTCCGGGGCGAGATGTATCCGGAATACAAGGCGCATCGTCCGCCCATGCCGGACGAGCTGCGGGTGCAGATCGAACCCCTGCACCGGCTCGTGCGGGACATGGGGCTGCCGCTGCTGATGGTGGAGGGGGTGGAGGCCGACGATGTGATCGGCACCCTGGCGCACCAGGCCAGCAGCGAGGGGCGTGACGTGCTGGTGTCCACGGGCGACAAGGATATGGCACAGCTGGTGGATGATCACGTGACCCTGATCAACACCATGACGGACACCCTGATGGACCGCCAGGGCGTGATCGACAAGTTCAACGTCACGCCGGAACAGATCGTCGATTACCTGGCGCTGGTGGGGGATTCTGCCGACAATATACCCGGTGTCCCCAAGTGCGGCCCCAAGACGGCGGCCAAGTGGCTGAAGGAATACGGCACCATCGACAACCTGATCGCCCATGCGGACAGGATCAAGGGCAAGATAGGGGAGAATCTGCGTGCCAGCCTGGAACAGCTGCCGCTTGCCCGCGCGCTGACCACCATAAAGCGTGATGTGCCGCTGCCGGTCTCGCTGCAGGAGCTCACGCCGACAGCGCCGGATGTAGAGCGCCTGCGGGAACACTACCGCCGCATGGGGGCACGGCGGCTGCTGGCCTCCCTGGAGACGGAGGGCACCGATCTGGCGCGGACGCCGGACCGGGAGCCGGATACCGGTGACTATCAGACCGTTACCGACGAGGGGCAGTTGGATGCCTGGCTCGGGCGCCTGGAGCAGGCGGACTGTTTTGCCTTCGATACCGAGACCACCAGTCTCGACTACATGCAGGCCGAGGTGGTCGGGGTCTCATTCAGTGTCTCTCCCGGTGAGGCGGCCTATGTCCCGCTGGCGCACAGCTATCCCGGGGCGCCGCAGCAACTGGATCGCGATCGGGTGCTGGAGCGCCTGCGGCCGCTGTTGGAGGGGGATCGGCCGCGGCTCATCGGCCAGCACCTCAAGTACGACAAGAATGTGCTTGCCAACCATGGGATCGAACTGAGCGGGATCGCCTTCGACACCATGCTCGAGTCCTATCTGCTGGATGCAGGGGTGGGCCGGCACGATATGGACACCCTGGCCGAACGTCACCTGCATCGCAAGACCATTCATTTCGAGGATATCGCCGGCAAGGGCGCGAAGCAGCTGACCTTCGACCAGATCCCGCTGGAACAGGCGGCCCCGTATGCGGCCGAAGATGCCGACATCACCCTGCGCCTGCACCAGGTGCTGTGGCCAAAGCTGCGGGAGACCGGCCAACTGTCGTCGCTGCTGCAGGAACTGGAGATCCCCCTGGTGAGCGTACTGTCGCGCATGGAACGCACCGGGGTGAGCATCGACACCGACATGCTGGCCGGGCAAAGCCGCGAGCTGGCGGAACGCATGCACGAACTCGAGCAGCGGGCCTACGCCATCGCGGGCCGCCCGTTCAACATGGGCTCGCCCAAGCAGATCGGGCAGATCTTCTTCGAGGAGCTCGGTCTTCCGGTCGTCGCCAAGACGCCCAAGGGCGCGCCTTCGACGGCGGAGAGCGTGCTGCAGGAGCTGGCGGAACAGGGGCATGAACTGCCGCGCATCATCCTCGAGCACCGGGGTCTGGCCAAGCTCAAATCGACCTACACGGACAAGCTGCCGGAGATGGTATGTCCGCGCACCGGGCGGGTGCATACCAGTTACCACCAGGCGGTGACCGCGACCGGACGTCTCAGCTCCTCGGATCCCAACCTGCAGAACATCCCGGTGCGAAGCGAGGAGGGGCGGCGGATCCGCCAGGCCTTCGTTCCCCAGGCGGGCTGGCGCATGGTGGCGGCGGATTATTCGCAGATCGAGCTGCGGATCATGGCGCACCTGTCCGGCGACGAAGGCCTGACCCGGGCCTTTGCCGAGGGGCAGGACATCCACCGGGCCACCGCGGCCAAGGTGTTTGCCGGCGGCGACCTGGACGCGGTCACCAGCGAACAGCGCCGTTCGGCCAAGGCGATCAATTTCGGTCTGATCTATGGCATGTCGGCATTTGGCCTGGCCAGGCAACTGGGCATCGGCCGGGCGGAGGCGCAGGACTATATCGACCTGTACTTTGCACGCTATCCCGGGGTCAGGGCCTTTATGGACAGTACGCGCGAGCAGGGCCGCGAGCAGGGCTACGTGGAGACCCTGTTCGGGCGGCGCCTGTATCTGCCCGATATCCGCTCACGCAATGGTGCACGGCGAGCGGCGGCGGAGCGGACCGCGATCAATGCCCCCATGCAGGGCACGGCGGCCGATATCATCAAGCGGGCCATGCTGGGTATCGACAGCTGGCTGCAGCGCGAAAACCCCGATGTGCATCTCCTGATGCAGGTGCACGACGAACTGGTATTCGAGGTGGTGCCGGAGGCGCTGGACGAGGCGCTGGTCGCCATCCGTGAACGCATGGAGTCCGCCGCCGCGTTGTCGGTGCCGCTGGAGGTGGATGTGGGGGTGGGAAATGACTGGGAGGAGGCACATTAATACCAATTATGTGCGCCACATCACAGTTTATTTGTGAAATCCGACCCACTATTTAACTGCCTGTGGCGGAAATGCCCAATGCCGTTGCAGACACCCTTTGTTGCCCGTTCGAGGAACGGACGGATAACCTGCTTCCGGCGACAAGCCCACCGGGCTCATCCCTGACTAGCCCGGATATTTCATCCGCTTCTCGCTTTTCCGGGCGGTCAGTGGATGGAAGATGTGGTGCCTCGAACGGGACGTGGAAAGGCTCGTGAAGGGCTATTTTCTAGGCTGCAGGCACAC
>JAKRWE010000130.1 GCA_024712425.1 Chromatiales bacterium | reverse complement strand
TCTTCATGCTGGGAGGTGAGAGCTATCGACTGAAGCACAAACGCGAGAGCTGATTTTTTGTCGCCCCGGGTGGGTCAATTTTATTGGCCGAAGGGGGGTCAAAATTATTGGCCATTGACAGTTTGGGCATTTCGTGCCGCTTCAGTTCCTGTTGCTGGCAGTGGTGGAGGCCTTGGCCTTTGCCGGAGTGAGCGCGCTGGCGCTTCAATCATTTGGGTGCAACTGCACCGTTTCCGACCTCGGATATTCCGCTTCTCTCCCGGATCCTTCCGATAGCGCTGCTGATGACACTGAGTTTTGGCGCCCTGGGGCTGTACAGCGCTCACCAGCGCGCCAAGGTGAAAGGCGTTGTTTCCAGGGTCCTCATCGCGTTTGGCTGCGCGTTTGCCGGCCTGGGCGTGTTGTACCAGCTGGTTCCCGGTATCGCGCCGGGTCTGCCGGCGCTTGCTGGAGCGGGCGTCGGTGCGCTCGCCGCGGTGGCGGTGATACGACCGCTTTTCTACCGTTTCGTCGATGGGGCTTTGCTGGTCCGCCGGGTGCTCGTGTTGGGTACCGGCAAACGGGCCCGATCCATCGAGGGGCTGCGGCGCAAGACCGATCAACGGGGTTTCCAGTTGATGGGCTTCTTCAACCCAAATCCCGATGCAGTGGTCAAGGTCGAAGCGAATAGGGTTGTGGGTGCAGGTCGCAAGCTGTGCGACTACGCGCTGGCAAACAGGATCGATGAGATCGTGGTGGCGCTGGATGACCGGCGTGACGGCGCGGGGCCCACGAACGAGCTGCTGGATTGTCGCATGAGCGGTATCGACGTCACCGATATCCTAGACTTCTTCGAGCGGGAGACGGCCAAGATCCGACTGGACCTGTTGCGCCCCAGTTGGCTGGTGCACGCCCAGGGCTTCAAGCGCAACGTGCTGCGGGACTTTGCCAAGCGCACCTTCGATGTTGGTCTGAGTGCGCTGCTGTTCGTGGCGACTCTGCCGCTGATGCTGGCGACTGCCGCTGCCATCTTCATCGAGAGTGGTGGCAAGGGGTCGGTGTTCTATCGGCAGAAGCGAGTGGGGCAGGGCGGCAAAATCTTTGAGCTGATCAAGTTCCGCAGCATGCGGATGGACGCGGAGAAGGACGGCAAGGCCCGCTGGGCGGAGCAGAACGATCCGCGCATCACGCGTGTGGGTAACTTCATTCGCAAGTACCGCCTGGATGAGCTGCCCCAGTTGTGGAACGTGCTGCGTAACGATATGAGCATCGTCGGGCCGCGTCCCGAGCGTCCGGAGTTTGTTGCCCAGTTGTCGCGGCTGCATCCGCTCTATAAGGAACGTCACCGTGTCAAACCGGGGATCGCTGGCCGGGCCCAGCTGCGTTACCCATACGGTGCATCAGAGAAGGATTCGATCGAGAAGCTGCAATACGATCTGTACTACGTGAAGAATCACCGGGTCCTGTTCGATCTGTACATCCTGATCCAGACGGTGGAGGTTGTGCTGTACACCAAAGGGACCCGGTGAACGCTATCGCCATCCAACTGGCTGTATCAGCTCGTATCAGGCATGGCGCGCGGCAGTTCGCCGGCTGGCGCACGCTGCTCGGGCGGGTTGTCCTGTTCCGGGGCTGCTTTGGCCGGCTCCGGCTCGCTCTGCTTCTCTGCAGGAATCTGTGCGGCTGCAGGTGGTTCATATCGATCGGCCCGGTACANGATCCGCGCATCACGCGTGTGGGTAACTTCATTCGCAAGTACCGCCTGGATGAGCTGCCCCAGTTGTGGAACGTGCTGCGTAACGATATGAGCATCGTCGGGCCGCGTCCCGAGCGTCCGGAGTTTGTTGCCCAGTTGTCGCGGCTGCATCCGCTCTATAAGGAACGTCACCGTGTCAAACCGGGGATCGCTGGCCGGGCCCAGCTGCGTTACCCATACGGTGCATCAGAGAAGGATTCGATCGAGAAGCTGCAATACGATCTGTACTACGTGAAGAATCACCGGGTCCTGTTCGATCTGTACATCCTGGTCCAGACGGTGGAGGTTGTGCTGTACACCAAAGGGGCCCGGTGAACGCTATCGCCATCCAACTGGCTGTATCAGCTCGTATCAGGCATGGCGCGCGGCAGTTCGCCGGCTGGCGCACGCTGCTCGGGCGGGTTGTCCTGTTCCGGGGCTGCTTTGGCCGGCTCCGGCTCGCTCTGCTTCTCTGCAGGAATCTGTGCGGCTGCAGGTGGTTCATATCGATCGGCCCGGTACAGGATGCCGAGCTTCGGATGATCGAGGTAATGCAGTTCTCCGCTCCGGGCCCGGGCGTGTTCCTGTACACGATAGGCCTTGTCCGCTGTCTGCAGCAGCAGGTCGGTGTAGAGATGGAGGTAGCGTCCCCGCTTTATATCGATCAGTCCGTCCAGGTGTTCGGCCTGGATGCGGAACCAGCGATCCTCTGCGACCTCGGGGAAGGTCTGGCGCCAACGCAGGTGCAGCAGCACATGGACCCCTTTCCGGTTCAGGGTATAGACCGCGGGGCCGAGCTGTCCCTCGCGGATCGGCAACAACTCGATGCCGGCAAGCCTGGCCCGCTGGCTGTCGAGCGGGTTGGAAAGGGTGGCCAGGGCTCTTGTCAGGTCCGGGGACTCGGGTGCATCCGGGAAGGATTCGGTGTCGTCGCCGGGTGGCTGTTCGAAGACCACCATCTCGATATCGTAGATGCCTTCTGTGGCGTAGCTGGCGAGAGGCAACAGGGCAAGGGCCATGCCACTCAATAGGGGTCTCAGTTGCTGCATGTCTTTCCGCATGGGGTTGAGTCAGGAGCCTATTCTGCCTTGCCTCGTGGCGGATTCCCAGTGAGTTCATCCAGGACGCGGCGCGTCTGTGCGATGCGTTGTTCCGGCGTCTCCATCCCGGCAAAGAATCGCAGCCGGTCGCCGCCATCGAGGCGGAATTCCTGTGGCCGGGTCTGGATCAGCTCGATCAGGCGGGCGACATCGATCTTCGGCTCGACATCGAACAGGATGCGCCCGTCCGCGGGGCCGGCCTCGACCTTGCGGATCCCCAGGTGCGCGATGGCGAGTTTCATCTCCGCGACCTCGAACAGGCGCTTTGCCGGCTCCGGCAGGAGCCCGAAACGGTCGATCATCTCCACCTTGAGTTCTTTCAGTGCCTCCAGGGAATCGGCCGAGGCGATCCGCTTGTACTGGATCAGGCGGATGTGCACATCCGGCAGATAGTCCTCGGGCAGCAGTACCGGGATATGCAGGTCGATCTCGGTGCCGTGGTCCAGGGGTCGGTCCAACGCCGGCTGGCGCCCCTCGCGGATTGCCTTGACTGCCTGCTCCAGCATCTCGGTATACAGGGTGAACCCGATCTCGTGGATCTGGCCACTCTGCTCGTCGCCCAGCAGCTCACCGGCGCCGCGGATCTCCAGGTCGTGGGTCGCCAGGGTGAAGCCGGCGCCCAAGTCCTCCAGCGACTCGATCGCCTCCAGGCGTTTGCGTGCGTCCGGGGTCATGGCCTTGGGTGGCGGCGTGATGAGGTAGGCGTAGGCGCGGTGGTGGGAGCGACCCACGCGGCCGCGCAGCTGGTGCAACTGGGCCAGGCCCAGTTTGTCGGCGCGGTTGATGACAATGGTGTTGGCCGTTGGCACGTCGATGCCGGATTCGACGATGGTGGTGCACACCAGGATGTTGAAACGCTGGTGGTAGAAGTCGCGCATGATGCGTTCCAGCTCACGCTCGCGCATCTGGCCGT
Source organism: Chromatiales bacterium (assembly GCA_024712425.1). Classification (GTDB taxonomy): domain Bacteria; phylum Pseudomonadota; class Gammaproteobacteria; order Chromatiales; family Chromatiaceae; genus MONJU. Next base: position 4,696 of record JAKRWE010000130.1, on the reverse strand, counting down.
GTGCGATCTCGATGCGTGCATTGGGCATCAGTTCGGCCAGCCTGCCCGCGGTCTTCTCGATGCTGGAGACCTCGTTGTGCAGGAAGTAGACCTGGCCGCCGCGGCCCAGCTCACGATGGCATGCCTCGCTGATCTGGACATCGTTCCACTGCGTGATGAAGGTCTTGATCGGGTGGCGCGCAGCCGGCGGGGTGGCGATGATCGACAGGTCGCGCATGCCGGACATGGCCATGTTCAGGGTGCGAGGGATCGGGGTGGCGGTGAGGGTCAGGATGTCGACCTCGGCACGCAGGGCCTTGAGCCGCTCCTTGTGGCGCACGCCGAAACGGTGTTCCTCGTCGATGATCACCAACCCCAGGTCCTTGAAGCCAATGTCCTTGCCCAGCAGCTTGTGGGTGCCGACCACGATGTCGATGGTGCCATCGGCGAGTCCGGCGGTGATCTGATTCACCTCTTTCTGGGAGCGGAAACGTGACAAGCCGGCCACCCGGATCGGCCAGTCGACAAAGCGGTCGGCAAAGTTCTGGTAGTGCTGCTGGGCGAGCAGGGTGGTCGGCACCAGCACAGCGACCTGTTTGCCGCTGTTGGCGGCCATGAAGGCCGCGCGCATGGCGACCTCGGTCTTGCCGAAGCCGACATCACCGCACACCACCCGGTCCATGGGCCGTGGTGAGCACATGTCGGCGATCACCGCAGCGATGGCGTTGGCCTGGTCGGGCGTCTCCTCGAACTCGAATTCCGAGGCGAATTGCTGGTAGTCGTCACCGGGAGGTGGCAGTGCCGCGCCGCGCCGCGCCTCTCGGCGCGCATAGATGTCGAGCAACTCGGCGGCCACATCGTGCACTTTTTCGGCCGCCTTGCGTTTGGCCTTGTCCCACTGATCGCTGCCGAGCCGGTGCAGTGGGGCACTCTCCGGGGAGGCGCCGGTATAGCGCGAGATAAGGTGCAGCGAGGAGACCGGCACGTAGAGCTTGTCGCCCCTGGCGTACTCCAGGGTCAGGTATTCCTGGGGCATGTCGCCCACAGCCAGGGTCTGCAGGCCCAGATAACGTCCCACCCCGTGCTCTTCGTGTACCACCGGGGAGCCGATCTGCAGCTCGGCCAGGTTGCGCACCACCTGGTCGGCATCCGGTCCCTTGCGCGCGCGTCGGCGCTGGCGCACCCGCTCGCCGAGCAACAGGGCCTCCGGTACGACCGCGATATCCGGCTCGCCCAGCCACAGTCCGGATTCGATGGGTGCCGCGGTGATGCAGATAGCGGCCTGGTGACGCAGGAAGTCATGCCATCCGTCCACCGGGGTGGTGCCGATCTGTTGATCGCGCAGCGTATCCCGCAGGGCCTCGCGGCGGCCGGCCGTTTCCGCTACGAACAGGGTTCGCCCTGTGTGCTGAGAAAGAAAGTCGCGCAGTGCCGCGGCCGGCTCGGCTTTTTTCGCCTGTAGCGCGAGGGGCGGAAGGGCGCGCGCATCCAGGTTGTCGCCCTGCTCGCGTTCAAAGGGCTGGTAGCGGATGCCACTATGGGCGTCCAGGCGGGACTCCAGATCCGCCGGCGGGAGGTAGAGCATATCGGGCGCCAGCAGGGGGCGTTCGATATCGTGTCGACGCTGTTCGTAACGGCGCTCGACTTGGGCGACGAACTGTTCTGCAACGTCGATCGCATGCTCGTCATGAACCACGATGGTGTCTGTGGGCAGGTAGTCGAACAGGGTGGCGGTCCGCTCGAAGAACAACGGCAGGTAGTATTCGATGCCGCCCGGCATCTGCCCCTCGCTGACATCCCGGTAGATCAGGCTGCGCTGTGGGTCGCCCTCGAAATATTCCCGCCAGGCGCGGCGGAAGCGATTGATTGCTGCCTCGTCCACCGGAAACTCGCGTGCCGGCAGCATGGAGAATCGCTCGGTCTTCTCCAGGGTGCGTTGGCTCTCCACGTCGAAGGTGCGGATGGAATCGACCTCGTCGTCGAACAGGTCGATACGCAACGGCACCTCGCTGCCCATGGGGAACAGGTCGATCAGGGAACCGCGCACCGCGAATTCGCCGTGTCCCATGACCTGCGAGACGTTCTCGTAGCCCGCCTGTTCCAGCTTGCGCCGGAAGGCGTCGAAATCGACCCGCTGGCTCACTTCGAGCAACAGGCTGTGCGCATCCAGGAATTCCGGAGGGAGGATGCGCTGCAGCAGGGTGGGCACGGGCGCGATGACGATGCCGTGCTTCAGGTCGCGCAGGCGGTGCAGGGTTTCCAGGCGCTGTGAAACCAGCTCCGGCAGCGGGGAGAACACATCGTAGGCCAGGGTCTCCCAGTCCGGGAACAGGACTACCGGTACATCCATGTCGCCCAGGAAGAAACGCAGTTCGTCGGCGATATGCGAGGCGCTCTGTACGTCTTCGCTTACCAGCAGGAGCGGTTGCTGCAGTGTCTCCGCGCTGCTGGCCAGGGCGAGGCTGAGCGCGGCGTCTGCACAGCGGCCCCAGTGCTGGATGGCTCCCGGGGCTTTGGGTAGTGGGGGGTGAAATGGCATGGGTACTACGGAGTCGGCCTGGCTTCAGGCCCGGTATTGTCGCATACCGTCCTTTGCCCGGGTCAGCGAATCTCCTCGCTGCTGCCAGCAGGCCAGTTCGGTGATGGCGGATGGCACCACCTCGATGAAGTCCTGGAAATCCGACACCCGGTAGCCGAAATCGGTTGCTGCCAGGTTGCAGACCCGGAATTTCACCCCGAGCTGGGCGTAGTAACGCATGCGATCGACCGCATCCTTGTATTTCTCATAGTTCTTTGTTGCCGCGGTGACCAGTTCCGTGCCGTGGATCACGACCACGATGTCCATGAATTCCGGCGCCATGTCGTAGGGCTCTTCCATCAGCGGGTTCATGAAAGAGCGTATCCAGTACAGGGCGCTGTTGATATCGCGTGGGTCGTCGAAATAGAAGTCGAACACGACCTTGGGATCTTCATAGGGGGTGCGCACCAGCCGCCCACCAGCCCATGCGGCTCCCTGAGTCCACAGAACGAGGAAAAGGACGAAAAACCGTAGCACCGACATAGTGGTCTCCTTCACAGGACAGATATGTCACAAGCATAGGCGGGAATGTCGCATTTGACAGTGTCGTCGGTATTGGCAGAATGTCAGTCAATCTCACACGGAGCCGGCCCTGTGCCAAAAAAGACTACCTCTCCCACCACGCAACAGCTGATCGACAGCTTTCCGGAGCCGTTCGTCGTCATCGATCGCGATTACACCATCGTGGCGGCCAACCGGCACTATGCCGATCATTACGGCGCTACCTGTTCCGGATTGGTGGGCAGGCGTTGCCACGAGGTCTCACATCAACTCGATTCACCCTGCAGCCAGCATGGAGAGCACTGCCCGCTGGAGGCGCTGTTTCGCACCGGCGAGGCGATGCAGGTGATGCATGTGCATTTCGATGCCGAGGGGCACGAGGAGCACGTGCAGATCAATGCAACTCCGCTGTTGGACGAGGCAGGGCGCATGCAGTTCATGGGGGAGCGTATCATCCCGATCCGCAACCTCAGCACGGACGAGTTTCTGGTGGGTCAGTCCGAGAGCATGCAGCTGCTGGTCAAGCAGGTTCAGCAGGTGGCGCCCACGCGCACCACGGTGTTGCTGATCGGCGAAAGCGGAACGGGCAAGGAGTGTCTTGCGCACTTTGTGCATCAGCATTCCACTCGCGCCGACCAGCCTTTTGTGGTGTTCGACTGTGCGGCGGCCGGCGGCAGCGACGAGATCGACCGGAAGCTGTTTGGCGCGATCGATGCGGACACTGGCGGGATGTTGGTTGACGGCGTGTTCCAGCAGGCCGATGGCGGCACACTCTTTATCGACGAGATCACACAACTGCCACCGGATTCCCAGCTCAAGCTGCTGCGTGCGCTTGAGTGCGGGGAGATACAGCCTGTCAGTGGAACCGATTACCGGAGCGTGGATGTGCGGGTGATCATTGCCAGTCGCGAGGATCTGCGACAACGGGTCGAGGCCGGTGCCTTGCGCAAGGACCTGTACTACCGGCTGTCGGCCTTTCCGGTACAGATTCCACCGTTGCGCGAACGCACCAGGGATATCGTACCGCTGGCGCGGCATTTCCTGAGAAAGTTCCAGCCGGAACCATCACTCCGGGCCATCGGTTACGCGTTTCGGGACGCATTACTGGCGCACGACTATCCGGGCAATGTGCGGGAGCTGCGTAACCTGATCGAGCGGGCCGTCATCTATGCCGCCGGTGAAGCGCTGCAGCCGGAACACCTGGTATTCGACCACCAGTTGTTTGCCGATGACGCGGATGCGGTCATGTCCGCCGGGGTGGGGCTGGATGAGGCAGGCACCAAAGAGTTGCTGGTGCGACGGGGGTCGGGTCTCTCGACGGCGGAGGTATTGGCGGTGCTGAAGGCCCATGGCGGACATCGTGGCAGGGCCGCCCAGGAGTTGGGTATCAGTGAACGGACGCTTTACCGTTACCTGAAACGGTTGCGCGCCAGCTGACAAAAAAAGCGGCCAAACGGCCGCCTTAAAGTCGCACGAGGATGCTCAAAAAATTCTTATTCGTTTGCGATATCAATGGCAAACAACGTGCATTTAGAAACCTCCAAGGTGTCCCCTTTCGGGGAGCAGATCTTGCCGCCTGCTGGTACTGCTCGATTTCCAAATCGTCCGCAGTGGTGCTTTGCGCCACGCCTGGGAGGA
>JAKRWE010000012.1 GCA_024712425.1 Chromatiales bacterium | reverse complement strand
GGGTCAGCATTTTCCAGTGCATTGGGCCTCTTGGGTCAACTCAACTCGCAACAATGGCCGTCGATCCCCTCCGTCTGGTGAAAACAGGGCAGAATCGGCACGGTTTTCAACAGCCTGCTAATGGTGCGCTGGAGAAAACCGAATTGACCAGGTGCGCGACAAACCCCGTCGTTCAGGGCGGGGAAGGATAGCGCGGACGGCGTAGCCGTCCATGATTTTAGTGGGGTGTTTGCTGCTGTTCGATGTACTGGCGAACGATGGAAATCGGTGCGCCGCCACAGGATGAGGCGAAGTAGGAAGGCGACCACAGTACGCCCTTCCAGTAGCGTTTCAGAAGGTCTGGCCGCTCTTTTCGCAGTAGGCGGCTAGAAACGCCTTTGAGGCTGTTTACGAGGTTGGAAACGGCCACCTTTGGCGGATATTCCACCAACAGGTGAACGTGATCGTCCTCGCCATCCATCTCGATCAGTTGCGCCTCGAAGTCTGCGCAGGTCTTGGCGAAGATGGTACGTAGCCGGTTGATGGCATCACCATCGAACACTCTGCGGCGGTATTTCGCGACAAAGACCAAATGGACGTGCATCTTGAAAACGCAGTGTCGGCCGTGCCGTATGTCCTTGTCTTCACCCATAGACCAAGACTATAATACACAACATGCGACGACTCCAGGCCTTCAAGTTCGAGCTGATGCCAATCGGCGGACAAATCTGCCAGATGCACCGTTTTGAGGGCTCATGCCGTGTCGTGTTCAACGAAGCTTTGAATCTGCAGAAGACGCGCCACGAACAGGGTGAAAAGAAGCTCGGGTATGCTGGGCTGTGCAAGGAACTCACGGCTTGGCGCAACGGAGCGCCAATGCCCAGCGGGCGCACAGCACCTTGGCTATCCGAAGGGCCTGTCCACACACAGCAACAGGCCCTCAAGGATCTGGAGCGGGCGTACATTAATTTTTTCGCCAAGCGCGCCGATTTCCCTCGCTTCAAGAAGAAGGGGCGGCGCGGCAGCTTCCGCTATCCCGATCCGAAGCAGATCAAACTCGATCAAGCCAACCGTCGCATCTTTCTTCCGAAGCTAGGATGGTTGCGCTACCGGAAAAGCCGAGAGGTTCTCGGAGCGGTAAAGAATGTCACCGTGAGCCAGACCGGCGGCCGATGGTTCGTGTCGATACAAACCGAACGCGAGGTAGAGCGCCCCGTTCCAAAAGGCAATGCTGTCGGCATCGATGTAGGCATCGCCCGTTTCGCCACCCTCTCCGACGGCACTTTTCATCCGCCGCTCAACAGCTTCAGACGACACGAGACGGCCTTGCGCAAAGCGCAGCAAGGGCTCTCGCGCAAAGTGAAGTTCAGCAACAACTGGAAGAAGGCAAAAGCCCGCGTCCACAAGATCCACGCCCGCATCGGCAACGTCCGCCGCGACTTCCTGCACAAGACCTCCACCGCCATCAGCAAAAACCACGCGATTGTGTGTATCGAGGACCTGCAGGTACGGAACATGTCCAAGTCGTCGGCGGGTACGCCGGAGAATCCGGGTAAGCATGTTCGGGCCAAATCCAGCCTGAACAAATCCATCCTCGACCAGGGTTGGTTCGAGTTCCGCCGCCAACTGGACTACAAGCTGGAATGGAACGGGGGCTGGCTCGTTCCGGTGCCGCCGCAAAACACCAGCCGAACTTGTCCGTGCTGTGGCCATGTGGCTGCGGACAACCGGCAGACGCAGGCTCATTTCCTGTGTGTCGAGTGTGGCTTCGAGGAGCATGCCGATCTGGTCGGCGCAATCAACATCCTTTCCCGCGGGATGAAAAAATTGCGGGACGAAGGGCAGGGCACGGGCGACGCTTCGCCCGGGACAGAGGCGGCAGGTGTCGCATCTGTCAGTCCGGATGGCCTGTGGATCGAACCGCATTGGCGGTCGGAAGCAGGAACCCGCCGAAGCGACTCAGGATTTGCGCCATGCCTTTCCTGAGCGCCGTAGGAATCCCCGGACTTTAGGCCGGGGAGGATGTCAAATCGAGGCGAAATTGCCGAAACGCTGGCCGGGCTATTTGATCCGTTCTTCGCGGCGGCTCGGTATGGAAGGCCTGCGGCAACGGCACTGTGTCGCGTCCTATGATGCGCGGATTCGCCTGGGCTCTTGCGCTATCGCAGTGGTCTTCGTGGACCGTCAGCGCTACACGGTGGAGCTGCGGACCGGTGTGGATGGCACCCTGGGAGTCGCCCAGGTCAAAGGGCGCTTTAACCAGGCGCCATCGCCGGAGGTGCAACAGCGGATTCTCGATACGATCGGCCTGCAGCGCCATATGCCAAGCCATACGCCGTTGCATCGGGATCCGGTTGTTCACCAGCAGGCGGCCCTGGATGCCTTGCGCCAAGTGCTTCCGGTATTGCGAGCGGAGCAGATCGACAAGATCGAGGTTCACTTCGATGGATCGGGTGACTCCGGAATGATCGAAGCGCCGTACTTCTTTCGGGGCAGTGATCTGATCGATCCCGAGGGTGTTCCCAGTCTGGATGCCATCGTACCGGGTACCGACAAAAGCCTTCGCGATTTGCTTGATGTGGCCTTCGAGGATTACCTCAATTCCACGGGGGTCAACTGGTACGACAGCGATGGCGGCTTCGGCACCTTCCAGATCGACGTGGCCACTGGCCATTTCGAGGTCGATGTGAACAGCCGTTATACCGAATCGACGTGCGAACACTTCGCCGAGATCGAACTCGAGGAACCGCACGACCAGGTCGCCTGATTGACCGATTCCCAACCCTTTGCCGCCCCTCTCTGGGGCGGGCTTTTTCCAGCCGCTTTGCGAGGCGGCTGAACAAAGCCTCAACTTGCGGCGCGATGCAAGCGCGTTTGCGGCGCAACCAGTTGGGTGCCGACCAGATCGAGACCGAGCGATTCGATGCTCGTGTATTCGACCTGGTGCAGCACACCCAGTCCGCTTTGGGTGGTCACCAGCCACCCTTTGGCGCCGGGCACCACATGGTGTTCGACATCGGATTCGACGTGGCGAAGGATCGCCATGCCATGCGAGTTGACGAGCGCTGCGATCTGGTCGCAGAACATCAATAGGGCTTTTTGCGAGATGGTTTCCACGGGGTGCTCCTGTTTGTATGTACCCATTCTCTACGCTACCACGCTTTCCAAAAACGCAAGCCCAACCGAATTCCTGGCAGCACCGCTGCTGAATCGACCCCGCTGAGGTCGCAAAACAAACAGCTTTTCGTTGCACTGAGACGGAGGGAACTCAGTCCATGTGCAACCGATTGGCCCCGCCAGTTTGATCGATGATCCCCTGGCGGATCGTCGTTGGCGGGTTTATTTCCATCCTGGAGAGACACCATGAAACGACTAAAGGCCGAGGATGTTCGGCGAGCGGCATATGGCCGTTGGCTGGACATACTGGGCGCATTGGCTGGTGACGTGTTGGGCGATGCCCTCGCGCGCCGGCCAGGCACCCATGTTGATTGTCCCTTTCACGGGGGCAAGAAGGATTTCCGGCTCGATGGGCCGGGATCCCAGTTGGGAGATGCTGCCGAGAACGGCGGTGCCTTCTGTACCTGCGGTTCCTGGAAAGATGGCTTCGCGTTGCTGATGACAGCGCGCGGATGGTCTTTCCCCGAAACGCTAAACGAAGTAGGCCGGTATCTTGGCCTTGAGGTGAGCGAGACCCGGGCGGCCGCACAGGCCAACCGGGCACGGCAGCAGCGTCAGTACGAACTGGCGCAGAAGAAGCGCCAGGCCCAGCAGGCGGTGAGAGCGCAACGCGCGATCGCCAAACTGCGCATCGTGTGGGACAAGGCCGTGCCGGTCGGCCATTTCAAGGCCGCGCCGTTGCGGTTGTACCTGGCAAGCCGTGGTCTGACATCGACGGCTATCGATGGGTGCCCGGATCTGCGGTATCACCCGGCGCTGCCCTGTTATCAGGATACAGAGCAGGGGCTGGCGCACCTCGGGGATTACCCGGCGATGGTAGCAATGGTGCGTGACACCGGCGGCGAGCCGGTCACCTTGCACCGGACCTACCTGACGCCCCAGGGCGCCAAGTTGCCGGTCGACAAGCCAAAGAAGCTGATGGAGGCCCCTGAGCGCAAGCTGCAGGGCGGTGCGATTCGGTTGTTCGCGCCCGGCCAGGTGCTGGGTGTGGCCGAAGGTATCGAGACGGCCTTGTCGGCGCAATATGCGACCGGCCTGCCCACCTGGTCAGTTGTCTCGGCTTCCCTGTTGCAGGGATTCGAGCCACCGGCGGGCGTTCAGCAGTTGGTCATCTGGGCCGACCACGACCGCAGCCGCACGGGCATCGAGGCCGCGCGCCTGCTGCAGAAGCGGCTATGGCCGCGGGGGATCCAGGTGCAGATACAGCTGCCGGCGTGTCGTATCCCAGAAGACGCCAAAAGCGTCGACTGGAACGACATCTGGCAGCAGCAAGGGCGGCTGGGCTTCCCGGCCCGCCCGTTGGATCCGGCGAATCGTCAGACCGCCTGATTCCTGATATCCCTCCACCCTGGGAGATGAACATTTACGCATCTCCCGGGTGGGGGAGGTGCGTCTGGAGAAAACAATGGACGTACAGATCAACGAACGTCAGCGGCTGTATGTTATCCCGGCAGAGGGTGGCTATAGCTGCAAGGGATTCGATGTGGCCCTGCGTGAGGCTCAGGCACTCGCCGACACGTTGGGCCATCCCGAACTGCGGCCGGCGGATGCCGAGCGGGGCACACTTGAGGTGTTGGAGAAACACCGGGAGCTGATACGACTGGCCCAAGGCCAGGACATCGGCACCTGGTTTCACCCAGAGACGCCCCGCAAGGTGCGCCGGATCCTCGAGGCCGCCCGCAAGGACGGTTCGAGGTTGCGGATTTTCTATGGCGATACCAAGACGGGTCGAGACTGGATGGAGGAGAACGACGTGCTCGGCACGATCGGGCGCTCTACTGGTGTTCTGAAAATCCCGCTGATGCTCGCCGAAGGTGAACACGGCGGCCCCGGCCTGCTCGAGCACTGCATCGTGCGGATTATCCGGGTCGACGACCGCAGGGAACTGTATCGGCATTCCCAGTACCACCTGGGTCTGATGGAGATCGAGCACGAGCTCGACCCACCGTACGTGGCCACGGTGCGCGTGGATGGAAAAGTCCATGCACGCTTCCGCACCAACCAGGCCGCATACCACTGGATGGCGTACATGGCAGGGGAATCCTTCCACTGTCCTGAGTAGACCTTTCCACTTTTTCCGGGCCATTTGGCCCGGCTTTTCGGAGCCGCTTCACTGAGGCGGTTGCGCAAAGCTTTTCTACCGGCCCAGCCGGTCGCGCTCGCTCGGCGCGGAATAAAAAGAGAGAAACCCGACAGGGCGGGATCGCCCTTCGGGGGGATTCCGTCTGAAACTGATAGGAGGAATTCCCGTGAACAAACAGTTCTGGAGGGACTTTTTAAGCTGGCTCGACCGAGCCAGCGCAGAGCAGCTGCGCGATGCCGCCGCCAGGGCGGACTTGCAGCAAGGCGCCACCATCGATGCCGAGGTCAGCGCGGATCTTCACCGGATGATTCGTCTGATCGAGGAGGAGATGGCGTCGCGTCTGGTACTGCCGAGAGCGACCCACGACGGCCAAGACGCCGGTCAAGGGTCCTGAACTTGTCCAGTGCCTGGGTTTCCCCGAGACAAATTCCGCGGAACAGGCAATCGAGTGCCTGGGCGTGGAGTGTTTCGCGCTGACCCTTGATCACTTTCATGCGCCCAAGCATAGGGCGCATGAAGGAAAAGGCAAGCATTGGCTTGCATACCGTACTACCCGCCGACCCGGGGATGTTTTTCTTTGCATCTCCCGGTCGGGGGAGGTGCGTCTTAGGAGGTCCAATATCGATATCCAATGCCCAACCTGCGGGGAACCGTGGGACATGGTCCACATGCTCGAGGATGAGCCGTACGAGTGGGATTTGCATCCGGTTGCCCGGCTGGAGTTAACCGAACGGAGTCGCTTTTCCGGTCCGGATGATCCGGCACGGGAAGCAGCCAAGGCCGCCGGCTGGGAGTTTGCCGGCGACAGCCTGTTGTCGTTCGTGCGGTGTCCGGCCTGCCCAAAGGAAGCGCCAGGCATCCTGCATGAGATGGTGGCCCAACAGCGCCGTGAGTGTGTTTCGGCTATCGCCTCAGTGCTCGATGACGATCCCGATGGGATGGCATCCGTTTTGTCCGGCATGGCAGGGCAACCGTGATGGCTACCAACGAGACGGCAGTGCGGCCAGCAATCCGCACAATGTACGAGACCCTCGGCGAGGACGGCTATCGGCACTACCACTCGCAGCAGTCGATCCGGTCTGTGGAGCGCCAAATGCGCCAGGTCCTGGCGACGGTACCCTGCGAGGATGGCAATGCAGAGAGCATCTTGGAATGGATCAGCTGGTACTCAGAGAATGGCGGTATTTTCGACGTGGACATGGATGCCGCTTTCCCCAAAGGCGAAGTGCTTGTGTCAGCCACACCAGGAGGGAACGAAGGCTGGATGATCTACGTCCTGGTGCAACCTGATCGCGCAGGGGATTTACGGCCCGTCGTGGCCATCAAGTACCTGTCTAACCGGGACTTGGTCTTCGAAGCGGCCAAGGCGCTCGCCCTGGCCTTCGATGAAGGCCTGTACACGAGCGAAGCGCCGCCAGTGCCGGATCAGGCCAGCGCGAACGCTCGCTGACGCATTTTTTAATTTGACCCCAGTACCGCTTCGGCGGGCTGGGGTTTTTGCTGTTTCCCGGACCGCTTCCGGCCGCAGAATGGCGGTTTAGTCTGGATACAACCGCGAATCAAATCCAAAGGGGACGGGTTCACCGACCCGGATTTGAGGGAATGCCGGGTGTTCGGGATTGAGGATGTAGTTGGATTCCATCGGGATCACGGCCGATGGCACCTGGAGTACAGGCGACTCGCCGCGGCGAACCCACTCGTCCCCGATGCGGCGCAATACCGAGGATTCGAACAGCGTGGGCCATTTTGGCGGTAAAGCGGCGACATCGACCGATTCCACCGAACACCCCCTAGGCAGATCGATGGGCAAGGCAACATACCGCTGCCGAAAATGGCGAGGTTCCATGTGGACCAGCATTTCCAATACGGCGAGTGAAAGGGTCGCGGAGGCATAAACTGCGGCGTGGCCCGGAGATACCCACCGGCTGCCAAAACGCCTATTGCCCACTCCCGACAATGCGGTATCTGCATGGCGCAACGCCGTTAATCGCCAGAGACGCATCACTCGTAGACACTGTACTCGATACGGCCCAGTGTCCGTAGCACCTGGTTCGCGCCGATCTCGGTGTCTAGCAGCGTGATCGGCGGACTCCCTAGCGATCGATTGGGCGACTGGAGCCAATCGATCGCGGTGGTGTCGTCCTCGAATACACGCACCGCTTCGGACACGACATGTGCGACACGGTACAGCCGATCCGAGGTGACAGAGTTGAGCGGTTCCTTGTCATGCTTCCTGCGCAGATAGGTTCGAGCCGATATGCCAGATAGCGCCAGGATGGTTTCCCGGTTTCCGATCAATCGCACCAGCCGGTCTAGTGCTGAGACAGGCAGCCCTTCCCGTAGACGACGCATAAATGTCGTGGGACGGTAGCGCCCGCCGAGTAGAATCCGGCCAGCCAACTCTTCTGGTGTTTCTCCATCTACCTCAAGGGCGCGGATCGTCAACACCGCCCGATGAGCATCGGGAGACGGAACAGCGAAGGAAGAACCGTGTGTAGCCATATGGCGCATTATAACAGACAGGTGGCGTTGCAGAGAGCGCTTGTTAAGCCACGTCCCTCCCGCCATCGAGCGTCAGTTCCCCGGCGATTTCCTCGTTCGACTGGAACGGCAGTGCGAGATCGATGCCGAGATCGGCGCAGGCCTTCGCGTGGGCTGAGTAGCGTTCGATATCGCTTGGGCTACCCCAGGTGCGCTTCGGCAAATGGTCGTCCATTCCCCTTGTCACCTTCTCGGCCTGCTCGTACTGAGCCGTGAAGGCGTCCGATGGCCGATCCGGAATCCATTGCCGGCGGCGGCCCACCACACGGTTTAGTCGTTCGACTAAGTCCTTGCGGCGAGGGAAGAAATGCACCGTTCCGATACCTTTGTAGAATCGGATATCAAAATAGTCAGATCGCAGCCGCTTTGCCGCCAGCAAGTCACTTTTATACTGGTCGATGACATCAACCATCCCGAAGTCGGGCTCAGTCTTTCCGTCCATCAGCGCAAAGGCGCGATCGATGTCGGTCAGCGTCTCCTTTGCTCGGTAGTCGATGCCATCGCCGGAGTAGTTTTTCATGTGCGGGAGAATGAAACGTTTGGCCCGTATCTTGCAGCCTAGCTTGTGTTCGTCATTCGATTTCCAGCCCCGGTAGAAGTGAACATTATCTGAATGGTAGCGAGTGATCTGGTCGAAGATGTCCTCCAACATTTGGTAGTCCAATTCGGTCTTGCTTTCGATAAGTCCACCGAGCAGGGCATAGATGTTCTCTACCGTGAATTCCATCTGGATGAGCTGGTCGATCTGCTGTTGGATATCGGATCGCACCTTGCGGCTAAACCGACTCGTGAAATCAGCCGAGGCCAGCACCTTGCGCCAGGCGTGCTCCTTGAGCGCGTCGTACCGTTCCGCGATGGTATCGGCCACATCCGAAAATTTGATTCGGCCTTGGGTCAGCGACGGCCGATCTTCGTCCGATGGCGCATTCTCTGTTGGTTTCACCTCGATCATTCGCGCGTAGTAGGTGGCTTCCGCTTCGGCATAAACCGCCTTTTCCATGGCCTTCACCGCCGCACCGAAGGCCCGAACCGTATTCTTGATCGTGCTGTTGGGCAGCGCTAGTTCTTGTGGTGGATTGATGGCCATATCGCCATCCCGGTCGTCTTTTGAAAGGAATGCGGTCACATCGAACTCGATGGCGGTGGTTTTTTTCAGATGGACCAGCGCGACGCGGACATCGGTCTTGCGCAGGGTGTCGGGATCCTGGAAGGCCGATTCCACATATTCCACTCGACCGAACTGCTCGATCAGGCGAACGAGTTGTTTACGTTTCTCCGTGTGGGGATTGTTGATCGTCTCGGCATTGAGTATCGCCACGATCTGGCCATCGCGCAGGATGTCCCAGGCGTGCAGGACGTGATCGACACCCGCGTGGAAGGGGGGATTCAGGATGATGTGGGAGTAGCCAACGGGCGACTGGAAGTTCAGAAAGTCCGTGTCAACCACCCGATAGCCTTTTTCACGCAGCGTGGGATGGTGAGCAATATTCAGCTCGATGGTATCCACGGTCACGCGTGAATAGCGGGTCCGCTCTTTCAGCGGTTCGAGCAGATCGCCCCGGCCCGCAGAGGGCTCCAGCACGCGCCGAATCGCACCCTTGTCGAACATGTGCCAGGCCTTGATCGCGAGCATTGCCGGCGTGGGATAGAATTGGAATGCATCATGGGACATGGAAGAACGCCTCCTGGTTGGTTTTCTTCCATGCTATGGCGGATACAAAAAACGCAAGTGCGGGGGAGTGATGGACGACGAAAAACCTGCTGGGATGATCCAGCAGCCGACGACTGCCGAACGTGAAGAACGCAGGCAGCTCGCACAGGCCGCCCTCGAAGCATCGCGTGAACGTGCGGTGCGCAACAACCGTCTGTTCTTAAACGCCTGGAAGCGCGGTGTCGAGCTGGCGGGGGCGCAGTATTTTACCTGCCGGCCGCCATTTGGGGAGACATTAAAACCGGCATCGAGCGTCGCCGAGGCCTCCGACCGGGACCAGCTTGCACCGGATGCGGAATTCATTATCGAGACGATCGGCGTGCTGTCATCCGGTCAGCGCAAGTTCCTGGCCGCCATGTGCAGTTTCTACAATGCCCAGTGGGGAGGTTACCTGCTACGCGAACAGGGGGTCAACGGCCTGGCGGATCTCAGTGCCACCTTGGATGCGGAGCACCGCCAGGTGATCGCAGATCTGCTGGTGTCTTACGCCGGATGGTGACACTGCGTGTCAGGCAGCATAGAAAGGTTGCTCAAACCCGCGTACCGCCACCGAGGAAGGCAGCGATCAGGAAAATCGGGATGGACAGGATGAACATCGCGGGTATGGCCGCGATGGCCCATTTGACCAGCAGTACAACGATCGACCAGAACGGCATCCGAATATCTACGACGGTGACTTCTTGTGGCGTGGTTTTTTCCATGTGCAACCTCCAGCAGAAAAATGGGGATTTTGTACTATAGTGTTGCGCACAGATTGAGCAATAGAGGAATTCTAATGGCAGTTAAGAAGAAAGTAGCAAAGAAACGTGTCGCAAAGAAGAAGGCGGCAGTACGTTCAGCCGGTGATGCAGATCGCCTGGCGAAGCTGAGGACGCAAGTGGCGGACCTGAAAGCAGAGAACCGGACACTCAAGGCCGAGGGCCGTCAGAAGGATCGCCAGGTGGCAGCACTGCTCAAGGCGTTGGCCACCATGGAGAAGCGGGTCTCGCGTTTCGTTGCGACCGAGCAGAAGGGCTTGCTCAAGCAGTACGATATCCTGACCAAGCCAAAGCGTCGCCGTCGTCGTAAAGCCACCCCAACCAACAACGATTAAGTCGTGAATGCCTGCTCACTCATGAGCAGGCAATACGCAGGCCTTCAGCACCATGTGAACGCCAGCCCCATCCAGCCCATAGAGTGCCTGGCACTGGCGCAGTGCCAAGGCTGACAAATGGAAGATGTCCGCTGGTTCCGCTTGGACCTGGTACTGGTGTCCAGTCCCTTGCCACAGCCGGATGAAGATCCGATCTTTCTGCCATTCGAGCGAAAATCCCTTGCCGGATCCCCCGCGCTGATCGAACACGCACCCGGTTCGCCAGCCCAAACAGGTGCCGGCAAAGATCGGCAGCTCTCGCAGGGTCAGCTGGAGTGAGAGTTTCTGCTGCCAGTCGTAGTCAGCGCCGGTCTTGAACGCGCCCTCAAGGGCGAGGGTGTGGCGGCCATGCCGATTGCTGTCCTCTGTGATGTGGATAGCGGCGTGGCGGCCAAAGATCGTGTGGCCGATAGGTGTTTTTGGCGGGTTCATCTGACCCATTTTACACGGTCCGGTGGTACCACCATCGGGCACGGCCCCAGCTGTCCATCGAGGGTTGCGGCGGTGAAAAGCCAGCGTCCTTCGGCGTCAGGTCGAGGTGTCTCCCAGTCCAGTACCAGATAACGGCGCCAAACGGCCTTGCCGAAGTCGAGGTGAGACAAAATCTCGATTTGCTGTCCTACCGCCAAGTTTGTGGGGCTATGCTCGCCGGTCATCGTGGCACCTCGGTTAAGCGGCCTTAACCAACCAATCATCGAACGAGCGGCCTGCCAATGAAGCCCACAATGCCGGGTCGATCCGAAGGGGATTGATCTGGCCGGTCCGGGTGTCGATGAAATAACCGTGGTGGTCGATTCCCGGCGTGGTCAAGAGATTCCAGAGCAGGTTTGCCGCCATCGTCGCCATCGTGCGGTTCACGCCGAAGTTTTGCCGCATCAACGACTCGGCGGCGGAACAACTCGGGGCATCGTCTTCTTCCTCCGCATCAGCGATCTCGGGAAAGAGGTCTTGCACGATGGGCAATACAAAGGGTTGATCCCTGATCCCAAGGTGGCCGAGTACGACTTGTCCGGTGTGTGAGCCATTGCCCAGATCGAGATACAGTGTGGTGCGCCACGATGCTTTATCCCGATGGCCTGCAATCGTATTTCGCGCGGATACCGAATCGACGCAGCCGATCACCAGATCGTAGTGCGTGACGATGCTGTTGCCGATCTGTTCGACCCGGTCGGGATGCGCATCCCAATCGGTTCCGAGGTAGACGTTCATCCGCTGAATTGCGGTGACCGCCTTGTTTTGGCCTATCTCGGCGGGATAGAAGCGCTGTCGGACGATGTTGGATTCGCTGATCTCATCGGGGTCGAAGGCCGTCACATGAAGTCCGTGAGGGTGGCCGACGGCCTTTAGCAGGCTGTTGAAAACCGTGCCGATTCTGCCCTGTTTTCACCAGACGGAGGGGATCGACGGCCATTGTTGCGAGTTGAGTTGACCCAAGAGGCCCAATGCACTGGAAAATGCTGACCCCGGGCAGACCAACCCCTCGACACACTCTCGATCAACATGCCACCACCCCCAGATTGCGCATCCGAACCAGGTTGTAGGCGGTCATGGTCAGCACGAACCGGAAGTCCAGCTTCTCACGGCCAACAAAATGGCTCTTGCGCAGCCCACCGATGGTCTTCGCCCAGCCAAAGCATTCCTCGATACGCTTGCGGAAGCGTTGACTGGTTGCATAACCGGCGTGGTGGGTGGTGCGTCCATCGATGGCCGATGAACGGTTGCTCGTGTTCTGTGCAACGTGCGGCGTCACGTTGGCGCAACGCAGTGCGTCCACACAACCCTTGGTGTCGTAGTTTTTGTCCGCGCCCAGTGTCATGCGATGCGTGCCACCGAGCGCTTCGACCATATCGACAGCGGCTTCCCGCTCAGCGGTACCTGTCGCCTGGGTGACCTGGGCATCGACGACCAGACCGTTCCGGTTCTCGATTAGCAAATGTCCCAGATAAGCCAGCTTTGCCGCTGTGCCTTTGCTCTTCCTGAACAGCAGGGCATCCTTGTCCGTCTTCGACTCATGGGTATCCCGGCAGCGCTTCTCCCCATGGAAATCCACATCGGGGTTACGACCACCGCCACCGGGTGGACCGTCTTCATCCTTGGGTCGATAGCTCTTGAGCGAGGCCAGGGCCTCAATCATCGTTCCATCGACACTGAAGTGTTCTTTGGATAGGAGGTCTGCCTGTTTTGCTTGGCTCAGAACCTGCGCAAAGAAGCGGCGGGCGATATCCCCTTCCAGCAGGCGGTCGCGGTTCTTGGTGAAGGTCGAGTGATCCCACACACGGTCATCCATTGAGAAGCCGACGAACCAGCGAAACAAGAGGTTGTAATCGATCTGCTCCATCAACTGCCGCTCGCTGCGGATCGTGTAGAACGCCATCAGCAACTGCGCACGCAGCAGTTTCTCCGGAGGGATCGAATCGCGGCCATACTCCGAGTACAGCGCATTGAAGTCCGTATCCAGTTTCCGCAATGCGGTATCGACCATCGTGCGTATCGGACGCAAGGGGTGATCCTTCGGCACCCGGGATTCCGGGCTGACCGTGCTGAACAGGGCATCTTGTTGAATATCCGGGCCACGCATCGTACTGCTCGTCCTTCTTCCTTCCTTACCGGTATCTTCCACTTCAGGCGGCGAATTTCAACAGCCTGTTAGGCTCAGGTGCATCCGGCCCAGCGCATCGAGCATTTCTGAGCCGTTGCCGCCGACGCCGACCAGTGCGATCTTGATTGAGCGATCAAGCCATTCTGCCGGGAGAGAATAGGTTGCTGACATTGGCGCATCTCTTTGTTGTGGATGTCTCCATTGTCGCAACGCTTGTCAAAATGCAACTACGCTATCGATGGAAATGGCTCCGGTTGTGATGATTGCGAACCGCAAGCGCGTGTTTCCGATCCAGGCATCACTGGTCTGCCAGGAGAGTGCGAAGGGCCTCGATCTCTATGCGCAATTCAGCGATGGCGGAAAGGTCATTCTCCCTGGGGTCACTGTACCAGAACATTCGCGCCAGCTGATTGGCTACATCGTTGAGGTATTCCAGGATCTCCTTTAACTCTTCCGGTTCCCACGACTCTCGCGTGAGTTCCAGACAGCGATCGACGAAGTATCGCGCACCATTGAGCTGGATGAGATCGGTGACCGGAAGCCAGGACAAAGAAAAAGTGTTCGGATCGCCTTGGCGATAGTCGATGTCGTGCCCCAAGACATACCGGATCAGGCGGCGCAAGCCACGCGCCTTCCGGACGTCCGCCGGCTCGTGTTCATGCTGCGGGTGGTACTTGGCCGCGCCTCGTGGCCGATGGAAAAGGTACAAGTGGCTCGCCCCTCCAAAAGACGGGAGGTGCGCCTGATAGACGATTGCCCAATCGGCCTCGCTGGTGTGCAGCACCAGGGCGACCAGCTCGCTTCGTAGCCGGCGGGTCATCGCCTAGGTTTCGGGCTTTTTAATGGACCACATACTAACCGGTTTTTTTGCGCACGAAGCGATTGGCCATTTCCAGATCGACCGAGGCCTTCTTCAGCGCCAGATCCGGCAGGAGCCCACGTGCGCACCAGCGCAGGGCGTTCTTGCCGTAGGCGGAGTCTTCCAGATCCTCCAGCGCCCGGGCCAGCCATGCAACGGCGCCAGGGCCATGTCGCAACGAGATGATTTCGCGCAGTCGATCCCTTCGCAAACGGCTATAGCCATCCATGCCGCCGGTGCGCAGACCGAGGTAATCCCGAAAGCGCGGCGAGGAAAGCGAAAGGAATCGCGCGATCGCTGCGCCGGTTTGCGGCAATGCCGCCAAGGCTTCCGGATCGGCCTGGTATGCCGGGTCAGGACACCAGGATTCGGCATGTCCTTCTTGCATCGGTGCCTGGGGCATGCCAACGGCCCGGCTGGCCAGGGCATCGGCATCGGTGTTCTGGTCGCGCGGTATCCAGACGAACCGCACAGCGCCGGGATACTGATTGGCAAGGCGAAGAGCTTGGCGGTACAACCGGTACAGGTGACGCTTGCGTACGGCATAGCCCCCGTTTAACTGCCTCACCACCAGCTCCGAGTCGCTGTGGCACATCAGAGCGGTTCCGCCATGCGCCAAGCCGAGTTCGAGCAGCCGAATCATCGCCAGATATTCCGCCTCGTTGTTGCTTCCCGGTCCGGCGGTTTCGCTGAATTCCGCCAACGCCTGCTGCCCGTCTCTCAGCACACCGCCGATGCCCATGGGACCCGGATTGCCGGCGCAAGCCCCGTCGCACCAGCCGCTCAGCCAGCCGTCGGGAACCTGGACCCGGACTTCTCTGCGCTTGGTTTTTCGCTTCCTTCGCCTGGCCATCGAAAACGTCTCAACCTCTTGGATTGGTCTGCTCAAGTCCCAAGTCGGCCACCGGGCAGTTGGGCGCGTGGCGTCCATGCCGGGCCAAGGTCTCGGCGCAGGTGGTGGCCTCGCAAAGCGATTGCGCCCACTGCCGAAAACGCGCCAACTGCTCCGCCTGCTCGATCACCGTGCGCGCCAGCTCGGGCGCCATCGAAGCCAGCCGGACATTGGCCTGGGCCTCACGCCCCGCTGGGCTGTGCCCGGCCATGACCGACATTCGCCGACGATCGGCATCGATGAAAATCGGCGCTCTGTCGGCGCGGGCGCTGCCGAGCACACTAGGCTCCCAGGGTCCTGGCGTGACTTGCTCAAGCAACAGCGCAATTTCTAAAGATAATTTTCCAACACAAATGCAAGTCATTCTTGCCCCATCGCGCTACGACCCCTCAGAGGGCGGAGGAGGCGTCTTGTCGCGATGGCATCGCTCGATAATTTTCTCGATGAGAACGGGCTTCGCGCCCCGCGAGATATTGCTCCCGAGACATGCCGAGAGCGCAGTGCGCAAACGCGGGATGTTGCGACATTCTTCGGATCGGATGAGCGATGCGGCGTGTTCGACGAACGCGTGGCACTTCTGCGAGTCGATATTGAGTTTGGTGATTCGTGCGCCCACGACTTTCGCACTATCGTGGTTGGACATGGCCGCTTCCCACCGATTGCGAAGTATCTCGGTGAGCTCCGCGAGTCGACGGTACTCTGCCTGCCTTTGCGCCTCGGCCAATGATCGGATGCCGAAGATGCCGTCCACTGAAATGCCGGTATTGAGAATATCGACGAAGAGGTCCTCATCGGCCAGATTCGGCGCATAAGCGGGGCAGAGCGTCGTCTCGATCCACGTGCAATCGGTGATCCGTGTCACGCGATCCTTGCCGATGCGACGCCACAGAACACCGTCGAGCCGCCGAAGGAGATCTTCTTTTAACCACTCACGGTGCACGACATCGTACCGTGAGCCGAAAAAGGCGGATCTGTATCCACAGTTCTCTGCATCATACAGCATCGTATTTTCCGACTCGGGGACAAAATCCCCTGGGCTGAAGGGATAGATACACGAACCGATTTCTGGATCGCCTGGATAACAACCCGGATGCCAATGATGTTGGCAGCTCGAACAATCGGCCGGTACGAGAAAGTCGATTTCGCCACGCAGCCACGGCGCTTCCCAATGTGCATCGAAGTACGCCGGTCGATCACCGGACGCTTCCCACGCACGCAACAAATCCCCAGGGATATCGTCCTCGTTGAACACAATCGGCACTTGCCCATGGGCGGGTTGCTCTGGCCATTGCGGCCCGCGTACCTGTGCGATTTTTACATCGAGTACAGCGGCGGCCTCGTCTGTGACGATAGCCTGCATACGAGTCAAGTCGAACCAGACAACATTCCGCCCATTGGCCAGGGTGTTTTGAGACACGATCCTAGGCGAGGAATAATCTTCGTTTAACGCCAGGCACAGACATAATGCGCCGCCAGAAGTCAGCGAGGGAAATAGCGATCCAGGAGCGGATGGGGCGATAGGTGGTCCATGTTGGAAACGCCGTGGACCACCCTGCCGACGCGGCCACAGTTCTGGCAGACCAGCCATTTATCGGTTTCACGCAACGTCGTACTGCCGCAGCGGCAGCGATCCGGATTCTTGGGCCAAGTGATGTCGCTCTCCTGCATTGATGCTCTCCTGCTTTTGGCAACTATCTTGCCATGACGCTGAAGAATGCAACCAGCCAGACGCCGATCTTGACCCAATCCGTATAGGAACCCGGCATCGCTATACCGAAGGGTCGGGACTTCCCTCAGTCGTTTTGGCCCATACGTCAAATGGGTTGTCTACGGGCACCGGACTGATCAGGCAGTCGCCATAGTCCTCGATTGGGAAGCGATCTCCATCGGGGAAGACCACCATGCCGTCGGGCATAAGATCGACGCGGTGCGCTTTGGTCATGTAGTCGGCCATCGTGTAGAGATACATGGCAGGCCTGCTAGTCGAATATACCTTGGGGTGGGAACGGTGTCGCATCAGTGGCGCGCTGGTGTTCGGCTTCCGAGATCGTTTTTTCCATGAGCATTTGAGCGTCCTCCGCCCGGGAGAGTCCATTCGCTTCGCGAAATGCGGCGCGCTTGAGCAATAAATCAAGCAACCCATGGTCGTGATATGCCACCAACCCGAAGCGCAGGTAGGTCCGTGCGGCCGTCGATGGTTTAACCCTCCAGGCTTCGGCATTGCGGATCTCATCATCGAGCATGAACTGCAGGAAGTCCCAGCTGTCCTGGGACTCCAGATCGACGGTCATCGCATCGCCCTGGGTGATGGCCAGGATCTCACGTCCATCGCCGAGTGTGCGAAGGGGAAGGTCGGCGCCTGTGTCGGCTTCCAGTGACTCGGCCAAGGGCTCGCGCAAGCCACTGTAGCGGTAGACGCACTGGTCGTATCCCCCTTGCATCCAGTTGTCGCCGACAGGGAGATAGCGGGGCGTAGGTAGGGGAGAGCGCGGTGCGGGGGCCAGCGTCGGTGGGTGGTACCGTTCTCCTTTGTCGACGATGGCGTTGTGAATGCGCCAGGCCTCGAAGGCCGGAGCCGCACCGTACACGCTCCAATAAAAGTCGATGGCGATAAGCGCATCCAGGCCGATGATCTGGAATAATGGTTTTTCGCCCGCGCGGGCAGCGCGGGCCTGTTCCTCAACATCGGCCGTCAGGCAGTAGCGCAGCAAATCCTGCATGACCGCCGGAGAGTAGCTGTCCGGTTGCACACGGATATATCCATCGCGGATCGTGCGACCCATCCAGTTCCGTCGGTCATAGTCGAATGTTATGGCGGCAATCCACTCGCGGATCGCATACACACTGGCCAGTTCCGGGTGATCGGCCAGCATGTTCGCCAGGGACTCGTCCTTTGACACTTTGGTGCAGAACATGCACCCTGTGCGTGCTGAGCACTCTCCGCGCTGCTGGTCATTCAACCGTTCGTCGGCGATGACCGCGCAGGATGTGCCGCCAGCCTTGGCATAGACCTCGAACAGCGCATCCAGATCCGAATAGGCGCCCGGCAGGTGTCCACCCCGAACCAGGCCGAGAATCTCCCAGACCTCGTCGCTGGAGAGATCCGCAATCGGGCTGAGAATCGCCTCATCCCGCTTGTTTCGCGTATAACGGGTGGCGGATTCGCCACGCTCGGCCATCTTCCGACCCCGCGTTTGGCTCTCACTGAACCGGGTCCCCGTCAGCTTCAAGATCTCGCCCTCGATGCCCTGCGCTTTCGCCCAGGCGGCAAGCGCCTTTCGCAGCGGCCGGATCTTCCAGTCTTCCGTACACCAGGAGCGTCCACCTGGCACCGGCGCGATGCCTTGCCCCGCGATCAGCTTGACCGCCCACGAGCTGGCCAGAGAGGACCGGCCTACCACGATGTGCACTGGAAGGTCGTGCTGTGCCACGTAGGACCGGATCTTGTCCATTTCCGTGCCTACCATGCGTTCCACGAGTGGATTCTCGATTCGGGTGTTGGAAGTCATAATGACGAGCGGTTTGCTGGCACGGCCCTGCCGTTGGAGACGGCGCATCGCCTCCAGGGCCAGGATCACAACCAGGGTCGAGTCCTTTCCAAAACTCGATGCCACGGCCACCGCTCCAAAGTCGGTATTGGCGTAGTGGTCGGTGATGACCTCGATGGCCGACTCGAAAAAGGCCTCGGGGTCAAAGACGGATTGGCAATCGCTCGCATCGGCAAATGCGAAGGTGGTCTGTTGAGCCATGATCGGTGCTCCTTTGGGACACACGACCAGGGTCTCATGGCATGGCAATATGCAAGCAATTGGCAGGCCCACGCACGTTCGTCCGCTAGGAATAGCGGTTTGCCAGCGGCTTTATTTTGTTGCCTCAACGGGTGGATGCAGGCGGGTCGGCCGGATCGGATAGAATCAACTTCGACTTTCGGCAGCGCGGATGCCATCGGCTTAACTCGATGCGGTGATGTCCCCATGTGTCGGTCGCCAATTTCACAGCAGCATGCAGACCCTGCACGTAGTCCTGCCGCAACAGTTCAGCCTCACCTTCATCGAAATCCGCCCAGATCTCGTAATGGAATCGGGGCAGGTCTGCGATCTGGATGATTTCTATTCGGACGATAGAGCGAAGTGCCAGCACCCCCTGCTTAGGTGGTGACGGGCGAGGGTGTGGCGCTGGACGTGCTTCGCGCAATCGACGGAAGTGTTGTTGTTTTTCATAATCCAGCGAGAACTCCGGGCTTTCCTTGCGCATAGTCATCGGAGAAGGCAGGGACGCCGCCGACCCCGCCGACTTGAGCCATCGGCCACGACGACCGCAATGACTGCGGAGTGCAACGGGGCGCCTGACACCCGGAGGAACCGGGGAAGTGCGCGCCTCTGGCGGCGAGGGGGCTTGCCCCGTGGCCGTGTCAGCGCGAATCGTCGAACTGTCGAATCCCTGTCCGGAGCAGGGACGATGACGGGGTGGGCGAATTCCGAAAGTCGCACTTGCAAGCGCTCAAGGAGAAAGCACGCCTGGTCCGCCCGCCCAAGCAGCGCCGCGATCTGGCGGTCATGCCCAGGCAGCAAGGCTGAGTACCGAGGCCGTCGGCGATCTCGCCGGTAAAATCCACGATCGGGATAGGGGCGGTCAGGTTACCTGACCGAGCCCCTCCCACACCACCCGGCATGCGGGTCCGCACCGGGCGGTTCGGGAAGTTGAGGTCATGAGAGCCGAGGCACCCCCAGTCGGTCAAAGAAGGCGATCGGCATCACCGCGTTCAGCAGATAGCGGCTGTTGCGCCACCATCGCCGACTGTTGGCCGCGATCCGCCGAGCCACCTCGTCGGTAGCGCCCAGCGCCTTCAGTGCCCGATACATGGTCTTCCCCCGTTTCCAATGCTTGAGCTGCAAGGCGCGCAGTCGGTGGCGCAGCCATTCATCCAAGCGGCGGAACACCTTCGGTGTCTGTGCCAACTGAAAGTATCCCTTCCAGCCGCTCACGTATTGCCGCAGGCGTTTGGCCACTTCCTCCAGACTTTGCCCTCGAGTACGGCGCGTCAGCTGGCGAATGCGTCGCTTGTAGGCAGCGAGGGCCTTGCGTGATACCGCGCATTTGACTTCGCCACCCGGGGCCATCCAGAACTCGAACCCCAGAAAGCGGCTGCCGAAGGCGCTGCGTACCGCGCTCTTTGCCTCGTTCACCTTCAGGTGCAACCGGTCGTAGAGCCGGCGCAGTCCGGCCATGACCCGTTCGCCCGCCTTCCGACTGCGCACGTACACGTTGCAGTCGTCGGCATAGCGCACGAAGCGATGGCCGCGCCGCTCCAGTTCCCGGTCCACTTCGTCCAGCAGCACGTTGGCCAGCAGCGGCGAGAGGGGGCCACCTTGCGGCGTCCCCTCGTGCCGCTCTACCTTTACGCCATCGCTCAGGATGCCCGCCTGCAGGTAACGGCGGATCAGGCGCAGGACCGCCTTGTCCGCCACCCGCCGCGACAGGCGCTCCATGAGCACGTCGTGGTTGACCCGGTCGAAGAACTTCTCCAGGTCCACATCGACGACCACCCGGTAGCCTTCCTGCACATAGCTCCGCGCCTTCAGCACGGCGCCGTGCGCCCGGCGTCCCGGGCGGAACCCGTAGCTGTGGTCGGAGAAGCTCGGGTCGATCCTCGGTTGCAGCACTTGCAGCAGGGCTTGCTGGATCAGTCGGTCGGTCACCGTCGGGATCCCCAGCTCACGCACCCCACCTCCGGGCTTGGGAATCTGCACTCGGCGCACCGGCGAGGGCCGGTAGCGCCCCGATAGCAGCTCTTCCCGTATCCGGGGCCAGGCCGTGCGCAGGTATTCGGCGGTCTGTTCGATCGAGAGTCCATCCACCCCCGCACTGCCCTTATTGGCCTTGACCCGTTTCCAGGCCAGGACCAGGTTCTCTCTCGCAAACACCTGCCGCAGCAGGCCTTGCCCCGGGTCTGCGTCTCCATGGCATGCCGCCACGGCTTCATCACGTCCCGCCCTCGGACAGGCTTCACCTGCCTTCGGTTCGGTTCGCCCCGGTCGCCCGGGCTTCTGATGCCTTGCCGTGTCGAATGTCACAGTCGTCAAACCCTCCTTCCCGTTCGGCCCTTCGCTCCCCCCGGTTTCCCGGGCTTCTTCACTACTACGGCCTCGGCTGACTTCTCGTGCCGCCTCCCGGCGTCGCCCTTTCAGGCGCAAGGCGAGATCTCCCCAGGTAAGGTACGCACCCCTTCACCGCACAACCGCCGGATCTACACCACCTCGCCTTGGTCACGAGAGCTTCGCGGTCATTGGCCCGCTCGCCCTGCTCGGCAGTGCCTTGTATCCGGTTCCTGCTATTCGCCCCATCCCTGGGGCTCACCCCTCCGGGGCCAGCCTGCGGCTGTTCAAAATCGCTCCCGGCGATTTTGTCGTCGGCTCGCGGTTTACGCTCCACGCTTCCTCCCCACGGTCGGTCACCCTTCCGCAGTTGCGCTTTACTTCACTCGCCGTGACCAGCTCGTGGCGGGACTTTCACCCGCAGGGGTGCCCCATGCTGGGCGCACCAAGAGAAAAGGCGGCCGAAGCCGCCTTTTTGTTTGGGAAGGAGTATTTGGTTGCCCAGTCACCACGGGAAGGAGGATATATTACCTGGTGGCCTGTGCTGCCGGTGTTGTTTGGCATGGAAGATCCGGGACACCGCCGGCTGGTCCCACCGCGATTGTGGCTTGCGGCCTGCCATCTGGTTGTTGAGATCTTGTCTATTTGAGTGGCTCTTCCCCTGATCGAGTGGGTAGTTTAGCGTAGGGGAGCATGAGAGACGTTGATCTATACACCCAGATACTGGGTATCCAGGCACCTTGGCAGGTCACCGATGTGGAGGTGGATATGCCCCAGGGGCAAGTCACCGTCCACGTGGAGCGGGAGGCAGGTGCAAAGCTGTGTTGCCCGACCTGTGGTCAACCAGCGCCGGGCTACGACTCGCGACGTCGCCGCTGGCGCCATCTGGATACGTGTCAGTACAAGACAATCCTGGAAGCCGACGTACCGCGAGTGAAATGCCCTGAGCATGGCGTGGTGACGACATCCGTGCCGTGGGCCGAGCCCAATTCAGGCTTCACCGCGATGTTCGAGGCACTGGTGATCGACTGGCTGAAGGAAGCCTCGACCTCGGCAGTTGCTCGCCTGATGGGCCTGAGCTGGAATGCCATCGACGGCATCATGCAACGCGCAGTCAAGCGTGGCCTGGAGCGACGAGAGAAGACGTGTGCGCGCCATCCTGGGGTGGACGAGACAGCATTCAGGAGGCGCACGACTATGTCAGCATCGTTTCTGACCAGGACAACGGAACCGTCCTGTACGTAGGCAAGGACCGCAAGAAAGTGGACCTAAAGCGGTGGTTCGAAGCGTTGCCTCGATCCTGCCTGGAGGCCATTGAGAGCGTCTCAATGGACATGTGGCCAGCATTTATCAACGCCACGCTGGAAATGGTACCCGGGGCTGAGAGCAAGATCGCCTTCGACAAGTTCCATGTGGCCAAGTACCTCGGCGAGGCCGTCGACAAAGTGCGCCGAGAGGAGCACAGGAAGCTGATGAAGGCAGGCAAGGCAGACCTCAAGGGAACGAAGTACGACTGGCTGTATAACCCACAGAACATGACACGCAGGCAGAAACAGCGCTTCAAGGCACTACGCGATTCCACCCTGAAGACTGCCCGTGCCTGGGCCATCAAGGAGTTTGCCATGTCGTTGTGGGGTTACGTCAGTAAGACCTGGGCGCACAAAGACTGGGAAAGGTGGCTGTCCTGGGCGGTGCGCTGTCGGCTGGAGCCGATGAAGAAGGTTGCCAAGACCATCAAGGAACACCTGTGGGGCATCCTGAACGCCATTGTACTGAAGGTTGGCAACGGACCCGCCGAAGGCATCAACAGTCGCATCAAGGCGATCAAAGTCCGGAGCCATGGTTTCCGCAACAAGGAGCGCTTTGCCAATGCCATCTACTTCCACCTTGGTGGACTCGATCTATACCCGGAGGGTATCTGCCGGTGAATGTTACCCACCTGATTTGGTGAAGAGCCATAAAAACAAACCAAGGAGCGATTTGTGCTTAGCAAGAAGATAAAAATTGGAACCAGGCGTGTCTGGATGCACAAATCAGTCCGTCATACCAACTTTGAAGCTGAAAGCGTGCTCAGCAATGACCCATGGTTATTCGCTGAACTCTGGTTGAAGCGCAATAAGAAAACAGACGCCTTGGCATTCTGGTTGCAAGCGCGAAGGTTTGCGGAAGGCGCATCAAATATGAGCGTCGAATCAGCGCCGCTTACGCAGTATTATGCATTTCTGAATGCCACAAAGGCACTCCTTGAAGTACGGGGGGCTCCGCATGGAAACAGGCATGGTGTCAGCGGTGAAAGGCCTGAAACAGCTAAGGCCTCATTAGCAAATGAAAAAGTTCAATTTCAGTCTGGTGGAGTGCTGCCAGCATTGTGCGCATATCTTGGTGATACTGCCTCCTCTCAAGAATACAGCTTGAAAGACCTACTTTGGAACTTACCCTTCGTGCACCGAGCTTTTCGGCACACGTTTACATCCTCTCCAGAATTGTTTATCCCCCTAGAGGAGGCATGCTATGTCAGCAGGGACGATACCAGCGAGGGTTGGTTTCAGGCACAAGTAGTTCCTCGTTATACCGACCGCCGTATTCTTCGCCACATACCCTCATCTTTTGGGTTCTTTGAGGATGATGGAAAAACCTACATCCGTAGGGCAAAGCGATTCAAATGGCGGTATTTGTCAAGATAGATGCCGCCTTCCGCTACTTTGGCGGTCGCCCCGAGGAGTGCGTCTATGACCAGACCAAGCTGGTGGTGCTGCACGAGCAGTACCGGGAGCTGGACCCGAACCCGGCCTTTGCCGCCTACGCCACCGCCGCCGGGTTCCGCATCTATGCCTGCGAGGGCTACGACCCCGAGGGCAAGGGCAAGGTCGAGGCCGGGGTCAAGTACGTCAAGGGCAACGCGCTGGCCGGCGAGGTCTTCGACGACTGGGACCACCTTGAGGCGCATGTACGGCAGTGGCTGGATGGGGTCGCCAACGTCCGCCAGCACGGCACCACCGGCGCGCGCCTGTGCGCCCAGTTGAAGGCCACCAGCCCCGGATCCACAAGGACCAGCTGGTTGCCCTCCGGGGGCTGCTGCGCCAGCATACGGACCTGCCGCAGACGCTGCTGGATCAGTTGATCGAGCGCCCGGCGCTGACCACCAGCCAATGCCGGGCGTACTTCGAGGCCTATGCCGCCGACCCCGGGCGCTTTGTCGATCCACCGGCGGCCCCGCCGGCCTCACCAACCCCACCGCCCCCTACGGACGGCAGTGACCGCCTGAGCGGCTATGCCGCGGTGCTCCCGTCGGTGCAGGAGGTGACCTGTGGCCTCCATTGAGCAGATCGCCCGTCAGTACCGCGGTATCCGCTGCAATCATATCGCCCAGGGCCTGGCCGACCTGCTGCGTCAGGCCGAGGCCAACGAGGTCTCCTACCTGGCCTTCGCCGAGGCCCTGGTGGCCGAAGAACTGCAGCGGCGCAACCAGCGGCGGATCGACATGAACCGACGCAAGGCCGGCTTCCCGGTGGACAAGCGCCTGGCCGAGTTCGACTACCGCCACCAGACTACCATCACCAAGCGCCAGGTCAGCCAGTTGCTGGACTTCCGCTTCATCGACGAGCGCGCCAACCTGGTGTTCATCGGCCCGCCCGGGGTGGGCAAGACCCACCTGGCCATCGGCATCGGCCAAGAGGCCATCGAGGCCGGCTACAAGGTGCTGTTCACCACCGCCCTGGCCCTGGTGGAGAAGCTGGAGCTGGCCGAGATCAAGGGCGAGCTGAAGAAGCAGATCACCGCCCTGCAGAAGTTCGACTTGCTGATCATCGACGAGCTGGGCTACCTGCCCATGAACCGCCAGGCCCGCTACAACCTGTTCCAGCTGGTCAATGCCCTGTACGAGTACCGCTCGGTGATCATCACCACCAACAAGGACTTCACCGCCTGGGGCGAGTTCTTCGCCGACGACAACGTGGCCGTGCCCATCGTGGACCGGCTGATCCACCATTCACACATCTTCATGCTGGGAGGTGAGAGCTATCGACTGAAGCACAAACGCGAGAGCTGATTTTTTTGTCGCCCCGGGCGGGTCAATTTTATTGGCCGAGGGGGGGGTCAAAATTATTGGCCATTGACACCGGGGATTACCATATTGCCGGATTGATAAGGCGGATCCGGGTCAAACCTGTAGGTGACCTGCAAAGTCCAGGCCCCCAGCCCCTGACCCCGGAACTGCCAGAACCGGAGCAACGACGGCATCGAACCGGGCTGCGCGATACCTGGTGACGGCTTTTTCAGCTTTGTCGGCAAACTGCTCGCTGCCTTCGGTATCGAAGACGTTCCCGGGCAGTGGCTCGCGTACCCACATATAACTGTCAGGTCCCGTGTGATCATATCCCTCGAAGCCGGGAACGGTTATTCTTGGCTCGAGAGCTGATCGATGTGTTCCTTTCCTGTGAGGAGGCAGTATAGAGACCATGGCTGCAACCATCCACGCCAACGCCAGAACCACCCCTAAGATTCGCGCCGAGATCCAGGCGGCGCCACCGAGCGTGAGCAATGCGGCGCTCGCCAGACGGTTCGGCGTCACCAAGGCGACCGTTGCCAAGTGGCGGCGTCGTGATCAGGTGCATGATGGCTCGCATCGTCCGCATCGGTTGAATACCACCCTGACCGAGGCGCAGGAAGCGGTTGTTGTGGCGGTTCGTGAACTGCTGCTGTTGCCCCTCGATGACCTGCTGGTGGTGGCCTGGGAGTTCCTCAACCCCAATCTGAGCCGCTCTGCGCTGGACCGCTGCCTGCGGCGACACGGCGTAAACAACCTGAAAGCGATGCTGCGCGAGCAGGAGGGCGAGGCGGCTTCTGACAAGCCCTACAAGTCGTTCAAGGACTACGAGCCGGGCTTTGTGCATGTGGACATCAAGTATTTGCCTCAGATGGCCGGCGAAAGCGCCCGGAGCTATCTGTTTGTCGCCATCGACCGGGCGACACGGTGGGTCTACCTGGAGATCCGCAAGGACAAGTCGGCCCGCTCCGCGCGCGCCTTTCTGAACAAGCTCATCCAGGCCGCCCCCTTCAAGATCCAGAAGATCCTCACCGACAACGACAAGGCCTTCACGGACCGGTTCTCGGCCGCTGGAGAACGCAAACCCACGGGCACTCATCCCTTTGATGTCCTCTGCCAGGCCCACGGTATTGAGCACCGCCTCATCAAGCCCAGAAGGCCGCAGACCAACGGCATGGTCGAGCGATTCAACGGGCGTATCGCCGAGATTCTGCAGACCACCCGATTTGACTCATCCAAGGATCTCAAACAAACCCTCCTCAACTACCGGGAGGTCTACAACCATCACATCCCCCAGCGTGCCTTGGGCCATGTCACGCCCATTCAGGCGCTCAAGCAATGGCAACAAAAACGCCCTGAGATTTTTGTAAAGAAGGTTTATAACCATGCGGGACTTGACGTGCACATGATCCCGGTTGATTGAACCCGCATAGATCACCATCTCCTTGCTGCGCGCTATCTCGCGCAGCAATTCCCAGCAACGCAGCCCAACATCTCCACCCAACACCTGATACCGGTACTTCGTAGTCCACACCAGGTGGCACTTGCACTCCCAGACCGTATGACTTCCACTTTTGTACGATTCCATACCCCGAGGTTATACCACCGGACCTATCCGCCGCCTAAAGGCGGGGGGGTTTACGGATCCCCTATCGGGGACTCTAAAATGTCCCCTTTTGATTTCGGGAGGGGTGGTGACAGAGGAGACCATTGCGATGACACAGAAGACGGTGGACCGGCTGGGGGTGGTTCAGCAGGTTGTCGACCGGCAGTTGCGGCAGAAAGAGGCGGCACGGCAGTTGGACTTGAGCGTGCGGCAGATCAAGCGCCTGGTGGTCCGATACCGGGCCGAGGGAGCGGCTGGACTGGTTTCCCGCCACCGGGGCAGGCGCCCCAACAACCAGATCGCCGATGCGCTCCGGCAGGAGATCCTCGACAAAGCATCCACGCCACCGTCGAGAAGGCCAAGACCATCCAACTCAACCGCAGGACCCACAGGCCTGCACCGGACCATCCCTGGAGATGAGGCGCCCCCTCGTCCCCTCATGACCCCGGACTCACCAAGGGGACATTTCAGCTTGGGAGAAAAGGGGACATTTTAGAATTGGGTTGACAGGGCGCCGTTTCGATAACGGCGGCAAACTTGGCCTCGGCTGACCAATCATCCGTCTGTTTGCCACTTCCCGGTACCGGCATGCCCTTCTCCTTCGCCTGCTTGCGTCAGTTGTATAGCGTCGGTTCCGAGATGCCTTCCTCTCTTGCCACATCCGCTACAGAGCGGTTGTTTGGCGGTAGCAGTTTCTTCAGCACGGATGCCTTACGTTCTTCTGAATAACGGGCCATTGGTTCCTCTTTTCCGCCCCCTGTTTGCTCTCTAATTTACCCCAACTCGGGGAGGCGACATGTATCCTGACACAGGGGGGTCCTGCAGATGCGACAAATCATGCTTTGATCCATCGACCTGCTTGTAGCCATCTGATTTAACCTTATCCCAATCCATCTAAACCTCATTTATGATCAGGGTAAGATGATAACCGTTGCCGCTTTATTGATCGAGATAGTAATAACCATTCCCTTCGCTTTTGAGCAGCGTATTCCATAACGGGTGCATTACCTGTCAGGTCCCGTGTGATCATATCCCTCGAAGCCGGGAACGGTTATTCTTGGCTCGAGAGCTGATCGATGTGTTCCTTTCCTGTGAGGAGGCAGTATAGAGACCATGGCTGCAACCATCCACGCCAACGCCAGAACCACCCCTAAGATTCGCGCCGAGATCCAGGCGGCGCCACCGAGCGTGAGCAATGCGGCGCTCGCCAGACGGTTCGGCGTCACCAAGGCGACCGTTGCCAAGTGGCGGCGTCGTGATCAGGTGCATGATGGCTCGCATCGTCCGCATCGGTTGAATACCACCCTGACCGAGGCGCAGGAAGCGGTTGTTGTGGCGGTTCGTGAACTGCTGCTGTTGCCCCTCAATGACCTGCTGGTGGTGGCCTGGGAGTTCCTCAACCCCAATCTGAGCCGCTCTGCGCTGGACCGCTGCCTGCGGCGACACGGCGTAAACAACCTGAAAGCGATGCTGCGCGAGCAGGAGGGCGAGGCGGCTTCTGACAAGCCCTACAAGTCGTTCAAGGACTACGAGCCGGGCTTTGTGCATGTGGACATCAAGTATTTGCCTCAGATGGCCGGCGAAAGCGCCCGGAGCTATCTGTTTGTCGCCATCGACCGGGCGACACGGTGGGTCTACCTGGAGATCCGCAAGGACAAGTCGGCCCGCTCCGCGCGCGCCTTTCTGAACAAGCTCATCCAGGCCGCCCCCTTCAAGATCCAGAAGATCCTCACCGACAACGACAAGGCCTTCACGGACCGGTTCTCGGCCGCTGGAGAACGCAAACCCACGGGCACTCATCCCTTTGATGTCCTCTGCCAGGCCCACGGTATTGAGCACCGCCTCATCAAGCCCAGAAGGCCGCAGACCAACGGCATGGTCGAGCGATTCAACGGGCGTATCGCCGAGATTCTGCAGACCACCCGATTTGACTCATCCAAGGATCTCAAACAAACCCTCCTCAACTACCGGGAGGTCTACAACCATCACATCCCCCAGCGTGCCTTGGGCCATGTCACGCCCATTCAGGCGCTCAAGCAATGGCAACAAAAACGCCCTGAGATTTTTGTAAAGAAGGTTTATAACCATGCGGGACTTGACAATTAGGCCACAACCAGCGACTGGAGGAAATTTCGGTTGAAGCAGATATCGCAGAAAGCCAGGCACTTTACAAGCATGATAGCCAGCCTTCCGGTGTGATATGGGTGGATGGTCTGCGAGCCTCTGTGCGTCCTGTGATCACCTATGCCTTCTTTACACTGTTCACCGCAGTGAAATTGAGCACCTTGTATGTGTTGATGGCAGAGGAAGGTCTCGCTTTTGTGATTGCCATACCACAAGTCTGGGACCCGGAAACCCAGGCGCTGTTTGCTGCTGTGATGAGTTTCTGGTTTGGCCAGCGGGCGCTTAATAAAATACGGGGAAAATAATATGCGCCACATCACCGATGAAGGCATTGAACTGATCAAACGGTTTGAAGGCTTCTCGTCATCAATCTATATCTGCCCAGCGGGTTATCCAACCATCGGGTATGGGCATGTTGTTCGTGATGATGAAAAGCAGCGGTTTGCTGAAGACATTGATAAAGATGAAGGTGAAAACCTGCTCCGCCGAGATGTCCGTTGGGCTGAAGGAGGTGTGCTTCGCCTGATTGATATACCGCTCACAGATGGCCAGTTCGACGCACTGGTCTCCTTTACCTTCAACCTCGGGACTGGTGCCCTTCAGCGATCAACCTTGCGGCGGAAGGTGAACCGGGAGGAGCATGACAAGGTACCACGGGAGTTCATGCGGTGGGTGTGGGCGGGTGGAAAGCGTTTGAAGGGGTTGGAAAGACGGAGGAGAGCGGAAGCAGGGGCATATCAATCCGACAATAACCAGAGCCTGGATCGTTAATACGGGGCGTTATCGTGAATCTCTATCGCCAGCTCTTTCAATCGTTCGGCTATCTCGTCAAACCTACCTCTACATTTCAGCCATGACCCTGCTGCGCCAACCCTTTTCTGGGCCGTAGCCTTTCGGAACGCATCCTTCGATTGCTGGCTCTCATGAGCAGCATAGTTTCTTGCCGAGGATAATTTGTCTAATGCATCTCGATAGGCCCGTTTTGACACCGCCTGCAAGAATTTGTGGTCATCCGGAAGATACTGTTTGAGCTTTTTGATAAGTCCACTACGTCCCTTGAAGTCAAAGAAACCATTACCGATAATCAGGTATCGACAGACTTCGTCGGTAAGATGTTTCGGGAAGGAAAAACCAGTTTTCTCAGATATTGTTGATGTATCGTTGTTCAGCGCACCAACCAGGGTGTCTAGCATCAATGTCTCGAAGGCGCGATATAGCCGGATAATGGCAAGCTCGTGACACCAGGACACATGCTTATCGCCAAGTTCTGACGTCGCGGACAGGAAGTCGAGTATCCCATCAACCTCTGTATTGAAGCGCTGTGCCGATGCTTTGATACTTTTCTTCCTCGGCATTGTATCAATCTCACGTCAGCTCGATGTATCCAATCAGCTCAGCCGAGTAGCTACCGTCTCCAGAAGCAGTCCCCTTGTGCTTCAGCTCGCGCTGCAGTGTAGGTTCTACCACCCTGGAAAATATTGCTAAGCGGTCTTCAGTAGAAAGTCGTGGTCTGGCGGGAAGTTTATGGAAGAAGCTGTCGGCCATACGCTCCACAGGTGGCACCCGTGTTCCATCTCGTTTCACGGCAACGGGCTGTATGAATACGTGGCGTTCTCCTTTGCTGGTAGATGCTTCAACCATCCAGAGCGAAAGAAGGATTGTGTCCTCTTGGTCACCAGAAACCGAAATGCCGAGCTCATCAGGCGATAAACTGCGCCATCGCCCCAGTTCCTCCTGCACCAACGGGTGGTCCAACCCCATCAAATCTAGTTGCTCTTCCGAGGTAGCCCTGTCACGGTTGAGAGTGAATTTCGCGATCCGGTTTCCATCAGCATCCGCAAGGTCGTAGGTGCCGTCATCCAGCCTAATCAATCTGCGATCTCTTTCCCTCATTGCAGCCTCAAAGAATCGAACCAGACGATCCAGGCTGGAGGAGATATCGGAAAACGGCTTGTAATCGTCGAGACTGAATCCTTCCAGGTCTTGGAAGAGGTCAAACACTACTTGCCTAGCCTCCCGAGAGTTGGCCAGCGCGGCTTCCAGCTCGACCTGCGTACGCTTCAGCTCAGGATCGGAAAGAGCCTCCTGGTATAACCGGTCGTAATTGAGACGTTCTGAAAGCTGACCGAGAATCTGTGCCCGAAGGTCTTCCGCAATATTGCCCTCATCATCGACTTTTCCTACTGTCCGCGCGATCTCTGTAAGCTTCTCGTCCAGCAGAAGGAAGATGCGCCCCTCTATGGTGTCCGAAAGCACAAGGTTGTAAACCTGTGCCGTATGATTCTGTCCATAGCGATGAATACGCCCAATGCGTTGTTCGATATCCATCGGGTTCCAGGGAAGGTCGAAGTTAAAAAGGATTCGGGCAAATTGAAGGTTGATCCCCTCTCTTCCGGCAGCAGTTGTAATCAGAACACGTGGACCATTCTGCTCACGGAAGCGACGCTCCGCAGCAAGCTTTGCACCGTGATCTCCGCCGCGGAGCACCACTACACCTTGACCAGGAAAGGTCTGTTCAATCTCACGGGCGATCAAATCGACTGTTCCGAGATAGGTGGCAAAGACCACGATCTTCTCATCGGGATTTTGGCGCCACAGCGTTCCCAGACCATCGAGCAGCTTCTGAATCTTGGTTTCACGTTGCGCAGGGAAAACCCTGAGAAGATCCATTATGCGAAGCCGCTCTTCCGGCAGGTGTAGATCGACAACGGCCGAGGCGGCCTCTTCGGCATGCGTGGCCGAGTATTCGCTCGCATAGGGGTCGGAGGCTAGCTCCAACGTCTCTTCATCCAGCTTTTTAACCAGGCGATATTTCAGGTCTGCGAGTACACGATCCACTTCGCTCCGACCAATGCTGTCGCGCGGGAGCTGGAATTCCTCATGGATGAGCTCACGGGCTTCTTCCATCAATCGCTCTCGACCTTCAATATCCAGATCCTGGTCGCGCAGTAATGCCTCATGGAGGGTGAGCATGAGCAAGCGCCGCTTCAATGTGCGTCGCACCGCAGCAAAGCTGGAGGCAGCGATTTTCTGGAAGATTGCCATCAGGAAGCCAAGCGCGCGCCCCTGGCCACCCTGACGTTTCGCCAGATCAAACCCATCCTGGAGGTATTCCCGCAGGCTCTCATAGAACCGGCGTTCGTCATCACGCATGACGAACGACTCGGTATGTACCCAACGACGTGCAAAGAGCGGAGAGCCGTCGGGCTTGCAGGCATCAGCCTTGGTACGTCGGAACATGACGGTATTCAGGCGATGCCGGTTCTCAACCATGTCCTCCGGACTGGAGAACAGCGTGGGGTTCAGTAGCTGAATCAACATCCAGAACTGAAAATGGTTGCCCTGGTGAGGGGTGGCTGACAGCAGGAGAAGATCGCGGGTATGGTCCTTCAAGGCCTCTGCCAGCTTGTAATTTTGAGTCTTGCGGACTTTGTTTCCCGTGCGGTAGGCAGTAAGGTGATGTGCCTCATCGAAAACCACCAGATCCCAGCGAGGGGCTTCAAGAAGGCGCTTGATGCGTGCCGGACGTTTAAGCGTATCAATGCTGGCGATCAGGCGATCGTGCTTGGCGAAGGCATTGGTCTTGCGGTCTGTAATATCGCCCTCTGAGCCGAATACCTCGAAGTCCAGATTGAAGACTTCATTGAGCTCGCGGTGCCAGTTATTGACCAAACCGGCAGGTACCACCATCAGTGCCCGATTCAATTCGCCACGGCTCGCCAACTCCCGCAGGATCAGTGCTGTTTCAATGGTCTTTCCCAGACCGACCTCGTCGGCGATCAGGAAGCGGCGCGGTGAGGCAGTGGCTACCCGATGGGTCAGCACCACCTGGTGAGGAAGCAGGTCGATCCGCGCCGAGGTGAGCGCCGAAGCGCTCTCGAGGATCGGCAGGGCGTGGGCCTCGTAACTGAGCCACGCCTTACGGCTGCGCTCCTCTCCCGCGGCAACATTACGGAGGATGCGTTCCGTTCGGGAGAGCTCGCGACGGATCGAATCGACCGGCACGCGCCGCTCGCCAATGCCAAAAAAGGCCCTCAGGTAGCCGTCATGGGGACTGTCCAGCACCACACCCTGGCCAAAATCCGGGTGGGTGATACGTTCTCCGGGCTTCAGTGCAAGGTCTTCCGCCAGCATCAAGACAGCCTCGGATGATGGAGTCCAATCCAGGCGGGACCGTCCGGATCCTTGTTCGGCTGGGAATCGTCCAGGATACGGCCCACATCTGCTTCGGCGCCGGCCCAAAGAATTCGCCCCAGATCCAGTGTCTGGCCGCTGTTGGGCGCTGCACAGATCCATGAATAGGCTTCCGTGGCACGGTTCATCCGGATGCGTCGCTTGCCATCGGGCAACCAGAACACCAGCGCCGCTTCCAGGCTATATTCGTCCTGGAACTCGAGAATGGCGGGCAACAGGTCCGATTTCAGCCACTCCTCTGCTTCTTCGGGCGACATCAGGTCGATACACCCCTCTAGCCCAGCCACCACCAAGGTATTGCCGTCGTTGCTGGGCAGGTCGTCCGGCCAGTTTCCCAGCAGGGCAAAGAACTGGCGGATGGAAACGACTTCTTTGGCCGTCGCCAAAGTTGAAAGTGCTTCCGGGCTCCATAACAGACTGACGCCACGACGCTTCCAAACATCACCCTGCAAGGTCTTCATGGCTACTCCTCATCCAGGAACAGGGCCATTTGCTGTACCTGTTGCTGATGGCTGGCGGCCCAGGTGTTGTAGATGGTCAGGGCACGGGAGGCGGCGTTGCGGGTTGGTTGATCGGCGCCCCTCTTCTGGAACCACTCCAGCAGTGGCTTCAATGCCGGGTGGGGCTTGAAGTTCGGGTTCTTGAGGGTATCGGCGGCATTGATACCGCTGCCGTCGAAGCAGGCGCCGATGAGCACCAGGGCTTGGTCCAGGTCGGCGGTCAGTTTGCGGCGGTGACGGCCTTGCCAGTCACGAGCGAAATCCAGTGGCGAGACCAGCGTGAAGATCTTTTTCTTCTCACTACACCAGCCGCGCTGCTCGAACTCGTCGGGCGCGATGCCGGAACCGCGCAGGAATTTCTGCATCTGGTCTCGCGCCACCTCGGTCTTGCCGTCGAAGATGCGCAGGAACTGGCGGGTGATGGGCTCGGCGCTGACCGGTGGTGGCTCCTGGGTGCGGTTGGCGTCCTCGTCGATGAGCTGGTTGATGCCCACCAACGCATCCTTGACGGTGATGGCGCGCCCTTCGTCCACGTAGACCTTGCCGTAGTGGCGGGAGAAGTATTCCAGCGCCTTGCCGCGGCGGATCACCTGCAGGTCCGCCGCCGGCAGTCCTTCCTTCGCGTGGTTCTCCAGCATCTCCTGCAACTGACGCACATCGGCGAGCACCTCGCGGCGCATGCGACCCCAGCTCACCGGCTTGGGTTCCTCGGTGCGTTTACGGCAGACATGGATGATGTCGTATTCAACCTTTTTTGAGCCGAACTGTCCTGAGTCCATGGATGAATCCGACCGAATAGGATAAGTCGCCTCCAAGTAGAACCCAGCATCGAAGAGGGATTCCAGCACCGCGACCCAGGGCTCGTCCTCGCTGTGGTGGAAGGTAAAGGCCAGCAGACCACCAGGCTTGAGGATGCGCCGTGCCTCGCGCCAGCATTCGGTCAGCAGGCGTTGATAGAAGCCATCCGGGTCTTCCGGTTCGCGGGCCCGGTTGGCGACGGCCTCCAGGGATTTGGGCGTGTATTCGGCCGAGAAGTAGTCGGGGTATTTGTCCTTGAGCACCAGCCGCAGCCAGACATAGAAAAAGTCAGAAAGCTCTGAGTAGTGAATCAATCCACCAAAGGGTGGATCTGTTACTACAAGATCGAAGCTGGAGTCATGCAGCTGTGCAAGCTCTGTAGACGACCCACAAAATATATCTGCTTCGGTTACGATGTCACCTGTATGAATTTTCTCGCTCTTACCGGTTATCTCTATTCCAATTGGTTCTAGTTGATCAGCGGAAACCAATTCCCAGGGTGATTTTGCCCATAAAGCGCTATCTATGATTGCATCTCCTGCTGAGTTCCATCTCCCATCGCCTAGAGGTGCAAAAACAGGGGTTTCCAAAATTGTGCTACGCGGGTGAAAGTTGTTGTTTGCGAAATGCTTGGTTGCCTGATCATTTCGTGGGTGATAGACCGTGAACTGACAATTGAATCTTATGTATTGCTGAAAGGCCCCCAGCACATACTCCCGTACCTTCCAGTCATAGTCGCCTACCGTGGCAATTGCTTTCAGAAGCTGCGCATGCACCAACAACTGCCGTGGATTGAACATGGTCCACCAGTGGGTGAAGCCATGGCCTTCTCGGATATCACCATTGGCAATTCCAGTCATGAAGCCATAGGGGATCGCAGATCGCGGCCAGTAGTCCGCCAGATCGCCATCCTTGCGTGCTTCCCATTCTTCGAGAGCGGCGTTGTATTGACGGGCAAAGGTCTCATCGAAGGGTGCGAAAAAACGTCCGCCATAAGGCGCCTTGCGCTCAGCTCGCTGGGGCGCATAGCCCTGAATGGCATAGGCGGCCATGGGGCCGGTTTTGCCACTGGCCTTGACCGTCTCCAGTACGTCCTGCACGGTGCCGCAGGCGGCGCAGGCGTAGTTGGATTTCTTGGGCACCGTGCCGCCTTCCTTGCCGGTCTTGAAGGTCACACTCGTCTCCGGGCAGGTGACCTCCTCGGGCAGTTCGCCTCTCACCTCCAGCAGGCGGATGGTCGAGGCCCGCTTCAGGTTCCAGCGGGCGGTGGATTCCGCGTCGTCCTGGGCTGAGCCGCCATAGGGCTGGCCCTGTTCATCGACCTTGGGCGCGCCCTTGAGCCAGTCGGGGTGCACCAGCAGGCTGAGTTTGACCTTCTTGTTTTTCCCCTTGCCCAGGTTCACCACCTCGGCATGACCGCAATGAGGGCAGACGGTACCGCGCTTGGGGTCGAGGATGCTGTAGGGCTTTTCATCCGGGGCGACATAAAGGGGCACATCCGGCGCCATGCGTGCCTCGGCGGCCTCCACATCGAAGGACTCGCCACACTGGCTGCAGGTGTGCGACCAATGCTTGACGCTGATGGTTTTCACCGCGATCACCGGGCTGGTCATGATAGGCGTGCGATGACCGCAGCCGGTGACGGCACAAGGGCCGTGCTTGGCCCAGAAGGTGTAGATGATCTCCGGGCCTTCGTAACGGTAGTGTTTGCGCTCATCCCGGGGGATGGCCAGTGGGTCGAAGTCCGGGCCCATGATCTTGCCGGTACGGGTATCGGTCCAGGTGCCTTTCTCGCCATTAGGGCCGTCGCAGTAGTAGTAGGGCATGATCTGCGGCTTGACCTCGGCCTCGATGTCGGCCAGCAGTCGCTTGACCTCGTCCAGATCCACATCGGCCAGCTCCTGCTTGACCACAAACCAGGCAACAGGGTTCAGGTCGTTGCCCGTCAACTGCATACCGAGACGGGAGCCCTCCATCAGGGTGGTGCCGCCGCCCATGAAGATGTCCGCCACCTTGAGGTGCTTGAAGGCGCCTTTTTTCTGGTGATTGGCGTAGTAGCTGTCCCACACCAGCTTGGCGGCGTGCGAGGCATCCTCTGGCGCCTTGGTGGCTGCGGAAATTAGCATGGCGCGAAAGACACTGGATGGACGGCGCGCCCACCACTTTGTTGCTTGATAGATAGGTTTTTTCGCAGCGCCCGAAGAGGCTTCAATAGAGGCTATCTGATTTATAGGCAAGATAGGGAAATCCACCTCCAGGCAGGTCTTGGGCCGGTTGGGGTCGTTGAAATCGACTGTCTCCAGCACTACCGGCTTGCCGGCCTTTACGGCCCTGGCGACTTCCTGGGCGAGGAGTTCTTTCTTGGTAGCCATCGACTGCTTGATCCTTATTGTTTGATTGTCAGTTCCACGAAGGGTGAGAGCACCTCGAGCAGGGAGAGTCCACCGTGTGTCAGGGTGGGGTAGCCACCCTGGCTTTTCCATTTGCGCCGCCCCACCGCCAGCCGATAGGTGCCGTGCGGGGTGTCCAGTTGCAGGACAACCGGGGGAACAAAGGGTCTGGTATCCCCGGGTCCCGGCTTGGCGCGACCGCTGGCAAAGGTCTGCTTGAGGAACTGTGCCACCTCGCCATCGGCATCCGGAAAATAGCCGGTTGCGGCGTAGCCGTGATCCGAGATGATAATCAGCCGTCGGCCTTTGGCCAGGCGTTTGACGAATGCCCAGAAGTCATCACTGGTGAGCTGCTCGGCGGCATCGCGGACCAGGACATCCAGGCCCTGTCCAGCACCCGCGGCATCATGCACCTTACTGTCCGGCCAGTGGTGCCAGAATATCCAGTTGGGAGAGGCGTCGATCAGATTGGCGCAATCCTGCCATGGCATGTCGACGCACTCGGTGCGCGCGGGCTGAAGCTTGTGCGAGTTGCCGCCGCCGTTGTTTTGCAGCTGGCTTCGGCTAGAAAACCCCAGGGCCTGGGCAAACTCGTTGGTCTCCCCGGGGATTTCGGAGGCCGTGGCGGTGGCTTGGTGAATGGTGAAGCCGTGTTGTTCGGCCCCCTGCAGCAGCCAGGGCAGCTCTCGCAGGGAGAGGCCATCGAGGATCAGAACGGCCTTCTGGCTGTAGGGCTCCTGCCACCAGCGGATCAGGCAGTCGGAGGTGCGCTCGACGGCGCTGGTAAAGTCTTCCCAGAGATCCCACCCGCTGGAAGCCAGGAAATTGTCCAGATTACCGATTTCCCGGTCTCTCTTGGTGACGGTGCTGGTGGCCTTGCTGGCTTCCAAGGGTGCAGAAGCAATATCCAGCGCTTGATCGATGATGGCCTGCCAGGCTTCAACGGCTGGGGATGTCGTGAGCTGGTGGATGAGACTGGCAGTAAGCGCCATCACTCTTCCTCCTTCTCGAGGCTCAGCTCGAATGTCATGCCGTCAGGCAGCCTCTTGAGCAGCTCTTTGAGCTGCGCGCCGGTGGCGGCCGACACCTTGACGGTGACCTCCGCGACAGGTGTAGCCGGGCCAATGCCCCAGCTTTCCAGTTTGCCGATGAGGTTCAATGGTGAAGTGGGCGGGTTGTGCAATGTGACGCGCGGTCTACCTCCGCTAGCGCCGCCGTCAAAAATATCACCACCCGGTGGTGTGCCCGGTTCGCCTGGCTCGGCGGGCGTGCCCGGTTGGATCGGGGGCTCTGCGATACCGCCGGGCGGGATCGGTGGCTGAATTGGAGGTGGCGTTGTTCCTCCGGTTGCCGGAACGGCCGAGGGCTCCAGCAAGAAGACTTCGTCCAGTTGCCGGCCTGTATAAGGCAATTTGGGGCGCAGCCGTTTCCAGGCGCTCTCTACATCCTCTCCGGGTTGTGCCTGCAGGTATTCCAGGCCGCGGTTATTGATGGCGATCTTTCCCTTCGCGCAGAGCTGGAGGATTTTCTCTTTCATCGCGGTTTCGCCCAGCCAGGGGATGCATTCCTGCCCGGCTGGACGGGGCTCCTGTAGCTCACGCAGCAGCTTTCCCAAAGAGGCATTGTCCCGTGCAGCCTCCAGGACCAGCTCTTCGAAGTCCTCGGGCACGAACAGGTCGTTGGCCAGGGCCTCTTCGATGGCTTCGGGAATCTGGGCACCTTGTTTCTTCAGATGCTCGACACTGAATTCACACTGGCTTGGGTCGCTGAAATCCCAGCGATAGAGGACGGCGAAGCGGTCGTAACGGCTCTTCAGGATGTCACGGAGCTCCTTTTCATACTTGTGGTGTAGCTTTCGATACTCGGGGTTCTGTCCACTCCATTCCTGCGCCTTGAGGATGGCCCGTGCAAGGATCAGCAGATCACGATCCTGGAAGGCGTTGGTGGAGCCCGATCTGGGCACCAGAAAGCGAACCGTGTTGCGGCGTTTTTGCAGATGTTCCTTGAGCCATTTACCAAGGTCCGCATTCAGGTTTGCGGGTTCCTCGGGCAGCACCAGGATCGGTAGCCTGCTGTCCCATTGCTCCGGCCGTTCGGATTCGTCCAAGGTGGACCAGGGATCGGTTGCCCAGGATTTCGGCAGGGCAATAACACGGAAGGTCTTTGCAACCTCTTCCGAACCACCGATGACATAACGGATCTCCCTGGCGAGTTGTTCGAGGTCTGAGCCATCAGTAAACAGCTTGTCATTCCGCGCACTGGCCATCAGCTTGGCCTGCGGATTTTCCTCCTCCCTGAAGACCAGACGTGCGCCGTCTTGGTGGATATTGAAACTGTTCTCGATGATGGTGGATAGCTCCACCTGAAAGGCATTGTCATCGATGGCTTTGTCGCGGGTGATATCCACCTGCAGGACAGGGGGCTCGGCTCCAGCCATGTTAGCGACAGCGATGGAACGCAACCACAGGGCACCGACGATTTCATGCAGATGGGGAACCGTGGATGCAAAGTCCGGGACCGCCTCCATTACGGAGGTGATGTTGCGCAGCGCCTTTTCTCGGAGTGTGCGGTGTTGCTGGTTGGCCACCGAATCAAGCAGCGCGCCGATACCGGCGGCATCGTCATCCAGTCGGAAATCAGCGGTCGTGAGAATAGGATTGTCTTTACCACGGGCCTTGTAGAGATTCGCCAGGATTCGGATCAGATCGCGCGTTTCCTGGGCGTCCGTCGCGACAAGCACCTGATCCTCTAGCAACTGCAGCAGGTGCGGCGCGTAGGGCCAGGCTTCAAGGAAATCCTTGCGCCTGCGCTCCTGATCGGCTGGGGGAATATCCAAGAGCCGGAAATATTCCGAGATGTGAATGGTTATCAGGTTCTCGATATCCTGATCGTTGAGTTGCAGGCGGTTTTCGAACAGGCGGTGCAGCAGCATACGACGCCGGTCCTGCTGGATTTTTTCCGGGCTGCCGCCAGCCTTGAAATCGATTTGGATGGGGTTGACACGGTGGATCTGCTGGTAGGCATCGGTATCACCATTGCGTACCGATACTGCCAGGACAAGCAAATCCGGGTGTTCCTTGGCGATCTCAGAGAGAATCTGAATGAAGTTGAAAGCCCAGTTCTTCCACGGGTATTGCTTGGTGTTCGTGAGCCCGTCGTACCACGTTTGGAATTCATCCAGCAGCAGCATGGTGGGGGTGTGCTGCAGTAATTCCAGGATTAGCTCATCAGAGGGGATATCGGTCTTTGCTGTCCCCATGCCCTCCCACTTGCCTTTAATGTAAGTGCCGTGGGGGTGACGCTCGAACAAGAGATCCCAGAGGAACTTGTAGCGCTGCCGATGCAGACTCTCACCGATAACTAGCATTTGCTGGTCACGGAGGGCAATCTGTGCGATTTCCGGCTGGCCCAGGGTCGACGCCCAGGAATCCAACCATGCCCGGGTCGATG
Source organism: Chromatiales bacterium (assembly GCA_024712425.1). Lineage (GTDB taxonomy): Bacteria > Pseudomonadota > Gammaproteobacteria > Chromatiales > Chromatiaceae > MONJU. Next base: position 2,923 of record JAKRWE010000012.1, on the reverse strand, counting down.
CGGGGTCATTCACGGCGTGGTAGAGCGCGGCCATGAGGTGCGACTTACCCAGACCCCGTTCACCTATTATGACGATGGGCCTTCCCTGATTAGGGCCGATGGCTTCTATGCCCTTGAGGAGGTCATGGGTCGGATAGGTGATCTCGAGGAACTGCTGGGCAGCAATCTGGGTTGCGCCAGTCTTGTGGGCATTGGACAGCTCAATCGCTGTACCCTTGAGGCGCTTGCCCCTGAATTCTTCTCGTAACGTTAACCCAAGCATTATTTCTGCTTCTCCTTATTGCCTCGGCGGCCCGGTGCCCCCATCGCCTTCTGGTTGCCTTCCAGCGCCTCCATAGACTGCTGCTTGATCCAGCTGTCGATGTCTGCCCGGGAAAAGCGCCACGCCCCGCCAACCTTGAAGGCAGGAATCTTCTTGGCAGCAGCCAATCGGTAGACGGTGCGCTTACCCACCTTCAAATAGGCAGCTACCTCATCGAGGGTGAAAATCTCGGCAGTTTGCTTTGTCATAGGGTTCTCGCCCCGACTCTGGCGTTGACGTGGTCAATGGTGGTAATTCTGGCAAGTATACGGCAAAAATAGTGAAAAATGAACACAATAAGCGGGATTTCCCTGGATCTGAAGTTTCTAGGGAACTTGATTTTGCGCAGAGTGTCAACTAGACTGTAAACTGTTAACTTCGGTGTCAACAAGGCACCATATCCTGCATCACAAAACAAACTCTGGAAGGAGTCATGAGCGAGAAGTTGTCCAATGCCCCCGTCTACTACGCCTTGGCTCAGGCCCAATTTAATCCCGTCGCGGCCATGGCCAAGTATGTTGATGAAGTACAGGATCGACTTCGTCAGGAGGGATACACTCTCTTTGAGCCTATGCAAGAGACGCATTTGCAGCTCGCAACGTCTCCAGCTCAACCACCAAGTGAACCGCAAGTTGCTCACACCACTTCGTGGTTGATTATCAAAAGTGATCGAACGTCCGGTTTTATATTGAGGCCGTCGTCAATTACATTTCACACAACACATTATGAGACAAACGAGGAGTTTATTCCGGAATTACTGCGTGGTCTTAGAGCAGTTCATGATGTGGTGAAACTTGACCATGTTGGCCGGCTTGGGTTGCGCTATCTCGATGCGGTCTTACCTCAGGAAGGAGAAGTAGTTGATCAGTACCTCGCCGATGGATTGCATGGAGTCAAATTTGGTGCTGAGCAGAAATATGCTCTGAATGAGTCTGTTTTTGAAACCGAGAGTAGCCCTTTAGTAAGTAAAGGAATATTGATATCCAAAGTCTATCGAGCAACCGCTGCATTGGAGTTCCCCCCTGACATGGTTCCGCATGGATTAGTATTAATGCAGCGATTTAAAGTAAAGAACCCTTTATCACACGCTGTAATCGATACTGATCACTATGTAGAAGGGCGTATGCCCCTGGATTTTGATGGGATCGAGAGTCAGCTAAAAGCACTGCATGGAACAATTAAAGATGCGTTCAAGGCTATAACAACAAACTATGCCCGAGATCAATGGGATAAGAAGGATAGCTTAGAGGGATAAAATGCATTTAGCTTCTACGTCTGTTCAATCTGCTCAGCCAGCTGGCCAAACGACGAAGGTGGCTTTTGCTGTCATCAGTACGATGCTGATTGGCACCGGAAGCGTCTATGGTGTTGACCGTGCGGCAGACTGGCGGCATTACCTCCAGCCTAGAGTACAGTTCATTCTTGATAAGGTTGATGATGGCCTAGATAAGGTTGGCCGACCGGATATCCGAACCCCTATAGAACATCTTGAGAATATCAGAAACGTTCTCAATGTGCCGATTGCCGGCCTTGCAGACATCTTGGACGTAAGCCGGCAAGCGATTTACAAATGGCTGTCTGGAAAATCTGAGCCCGAGCCAGAAAAGCTTGATCGCATTGTTCAGCTTAGCAGCATCGCAGATGCTTTCTCTGAGGCAGGAATTTCTCATGCCGGATCGCTGCTAAAGATGAAGGCATTCAATGGTCGCTCGTTGATGGATCTTATTAAGTCGTGCGAAAACAGTAGCGATCATGTGGCAGCTTTGATTAGTGAGGCCAGGGCCATGGAGGAATCATACAAGCAGTCAGGCTTGCTTACATCCAAGTCAAAACCTACCGATGACTGGCGGTCTTCCATTTCGATTCCGGGATCTCCCGAGCAGTCTTAAAGTTGGGGGTATGGATGCTTGGACGCGATACCGAATGGCGACAAGGATCCCTTCTTGTCGAGGAGGACACGCATTCGTTAGGCTTGGTTGACCCTGAAGATCCAGGCAAACGAATAATAGTGATTTCTCATGATTGCGACATACCCAATGATGCAGAGGAGTTTGTCGAAGTTATAATTGGAGACGTGATTGATCGCCAAAATCCAATGTTTGCGAATGCAAGAAACCCGCGCAGGTTACACATATGCTTTATTGATGCAGAGAGGAATAGGCTCTGTGTGGATCTTAATCACGCAGGAAAGAGGAAGATGCGCAAAGCAGAGTTAGCTAGATTGCAAGGGAGAGATGTCAAATTTACCCTGCCAGAAGATGAGAAGAGAGCTTTGAAGCAATGGCTGGCCGCCCGGTACGGTCGGCCTGCGTTCCCTAATGCATTTGAAAATCGGCTTCGGCAAAGCGTTGGACGCAGAAAAACAGTTGAGCGGCAAATAGCGAAGATTGTAGAACCCGCATCCCAGTTTCTCGTAGGTATTTTTTTTGATCTTGGTGAAGAGAGGCATTGCGAGCTCCCCGATGGTGAGCCTTACTTCCTATCGATAACATTAGCTTATGTGTCAAGTCCCGCATGGTTATAAACCTTCTTTACAAAAATCTCAGGGCGTTTTTGTTGCCATTGCTTGAGCGCCTGAATGGGCGTGACATGGCCCAAGGCACGCTGGGGGATGTGATGGTT
>JAKRWE010000129.1 GCA_024712425.1 Chromatiales bacterium | reverse complement strand
AAAGCTTTCTTGGGTACATTTTGTCACGGGCAAAACCTTGTTCGGATCCAGTGTAACCAACTGAATTTTAACGAACTACACGGGTTTTGCCCTTTTTATTTGTGAAATATTCGGGCTAGCCCGGGTGAAGCGCAGCGCAACCCGGGGCGGGGCACCACTACTTCCCTTTGGGCATGGGCGGCACCAGCAGCTGGGGATCGATGCGCACCTTGCGCACGTTCGCGCCCCAGTGCAGGTGCGGTCCGGTCGCCCGTCCGGTGGACCCGATCTCGGCAATCGGCTGCCCCTGCTTCACCCGCTGCCCCTTGTGCACCAGGATCCTGCTCAGGTGCAGGTAGGAGGTATTCATCTGCATGCCATGGTCGATGATGAGCGTGCCACCGGAGTAGAACAGGTCCGGTTCGGCAAAGATCACCACCCCGTCCGCCGGTGCCACCACGACCGTTCCCCGGGGCCGGGCGACATCCACGCCCATGTGCGGGCGTCGCGGCTTGCCGTTGAGGATGCGCTGACTGCCATAGACACCTGAGATCGGACCGGTGACCGGCCAGATGAAGCGCTGTTCGAAATCGCTGGCGAAGCGCTTCAGGGATCGCGCCTTGCGCACCGCCGCCGCATCCCGACGGATCCGCGCCAGGTCCTCCCTGGAGCGCGGTGTCACCTTGCGCTGCGGCAGGCCGTCGATGCGTTGCACGCGAAACTCACGCGGGGCGATATCCAGAACCTGCTGCTCGATATGGCCATCCGGGTAGCGCACCTTCAGGGTACTGTGTGGCGCGGCATCCCGCCCGAAGCCCAGAACGAAGGCGCCGTCCGGCGCGATGTCCACCTGCTGTTCATCCAGCCATACCCGCGAACCGTCCGGCACCTTGCCGATCACCATCCCGCCCTGGACAAAGTGGCCGTCGAGCTGAGGCGCGGCCATAGCGCCGGCACTCAATATCAATCCGAACAACCATGCCAGCCAGCCGCCGGCAAAAGCGCTTGAACTGTCCGCGTCTCCCTCTGATACTGCCCGCATGTCTTCTCCTGCTGTCCCCAAGGTGCGCTCCGATGTCTATACCTGGTCGGAGCTGGTTCACATGGTATCGCGGCATCGCCGCGAACTGATCCTGGCCAACCTGATCGCCATACTCGGCGCGATCGTGTCGGTGCCGGTCCCCCTGCTGATCCCGCTGCTGGTCGACGAGGTGCTGCTGCACAAGCCCGGCGCTGCGGTGCACCTGATGCAACAACTGTTCCCCGCCGCCTGGCAGGGGCCGGTACTCTACATCAGCGCCATCCTCGCACTGACGCTGTTTCTGCGCATGCTGACCCTGGTCTTCAATGTCTGGCAGACGCGCGAGTTCACCATCATATCCAAGGATGTAATCTACCGCATGCGGCGCGAGCTGCTGCACCGCCTGCAACGCTTCTCGATGTCGGAGTACGAGCTGCTCGGCAGCAGCACCGTGGCCTCCCACCTGGTGACCGACCTCGACGCCATCGACAACTTCGTCAGCCAGACCACCAGCAAGTTCATCGTCGCGGTACTGAGCGTGGTCGGCACCGCCGGGGTACTGCTGTGGATGCACTGGAAGCTGGCGTTGTTCATCATCTTCCTGAATCCGCTGGTGATCTATGTCACCACCCTGTTCGGACGCAAGGTCAAGCAGCTCAAGCAACGCGAGAACCGCGCCTACCAGGCCTTCCAGGAGACCCTGGCCGAGACCCTGGACGCGATCCAGGAGGTGCGCGCGGCCAACCGGGAACGCCACTACATCCAGCGCGTGGTCGATGCGGCCAGCGGCATCCGCGACCGCTCCGCCAGTTTCACCTGGCGCAGCGATGCCGCCAACCGCCTGTCCTTCATGGTCTTCCTGTTCGGTTTCGATTCCTTTCGCGCCCTGTCCATGATCATGGTGCTCTATTCCGGCCTGAGCATCGGCGAGATGATGGCGGTGTTCGCCTACCTGTGGTTCATGATGGGGCCGGTGCAGGAGATCCTGCACATCCAGTATGCATCGCATGCCGCACGCGCCGCGCTGGGACGCATCAACCGCCTCATGGATGTGGACCTCGAGCCCCAGTACCCGCACCAAGCGAATCCCTTCGAGGGCAAGGTCACCATCGGCCTGCGCGTCGAGGACGTTCATTTCAGTTACGACGGCGAGACGCCGGTGCTCAACGGGGTCAACCTGGCGATTGCTCCGGGCGAAAAGGTGGCCCTGGTCGGGGCCAGTGGTGGCGGCAAGACGACCCTGGTGCAGATCCTGCTCGGACTGTACCTCCCGCAACAGGGGCGGGTCTGTTTCGATGACGTGCCGGTGGAACAGATCGGCCTGGACGTGGTGCGCGACAATGTCGCCACCGTGCTGCAGCACCCGGCGCTGTTCAATGACACCGTGCGTGCCAACCTCACGCTCGGGCGGGACCTGTCGGAGGACGCACTGTGGCAGGCGCTCGACATCGCCCAGCTGACCGAGACCGTCCGGCAGCTGGATCACCAGCTTGACACCCTGATCGGGCGCAACGGCATCCGCCTCTCCGGCGGCCAGCGCCAGCGCCTGGCGGTGGCCCGCATGGTACTGCAGGATCCGAAGATCGTGATCCTGGACGAGGCCACCTCGGCACTGGACGTGACCACCGAGCGCAAGCTCCACCATGCCCTGCAGACCTTCCTGGAAGGACGCACCACCCTGATCGTGGCGCACCGCCTGAGCGCCGTGCGCCAGGCGGACCGCGCGCTGGTGTTCGAAAACGGCCAGATCGCCGAAAGCGGCAGTCACGATGAGCTCATCCGGGGTGACGGCCTGCATGCCCGGTTGTACCGCCGCCAGGAGAAATCGGCCGGGCCCGCCTGAGTAGTTTGTATCAGTAAGGTGGCCAGTAATAAGGCCTTTCCCAGGGCGGATACACAGGCATCGGTGCAGGCGGATAGATCGGCAGTGCGGGCGGTGGGGACGGCGGATAGGCTATCCAGGCGGGTGGCGGTGGATAGCCTGGATAGGCCGGCGCGGGATAAGCCGGCGGATAGCCGGCGCTTTCCCGGCGCGGGTCACCATAGGGCGACGTTTCCTCATGCCCGTCATCTGCGAGGGGACCACGCTCTGCCGGCCCGGGCGGATCCGGCTGTTCCACGTCCGACCCGGCAGCAGGCATGGCCTCCGCAACGGGACTTTTCATCACCTTCGCCATCTCGCTCGCTTGCTTCACGGGTGCCGCCATCACCGCATCCCCCGGCATCACGGGATCCGGCAGCGCCTTTACCGGCGCGGATTCGATAACAGGGGGCGACGCCTGGACATCCGGCTTCTCCGCCACCGGCCCGGCATGCGATTCCAGCAGACGCTCGACCAGCCCGGGCGGCAGCAGCGCGATCAACACCCCGATCAGCGCCACGACAGCGACCGCTATCGCCAGCATCGAGTTGCTTCCGGTCTTGTCCTGGTCAGCCATTTGCCGGCCTCCCTTTTCAGGTAAGTCCTCCCCAATTGCGCGATATCAATGCGTTTTGAGGGGGGTTGTGTAAAGAATAGCCCATTGGGCCGTATCGATGCCCAGGGAGACAGGATATGTCACGAAAATCTTTCCGCTTCGTGTCACGATGGCCCCTTTCCTTTGGATCGGCAGCCCCGCTGATTGGCCTGCTACTGGCCGGACTGGTCAACGGCGCCGAGCTTCCATCCATCGATGGGAAGATCGAAACCGGGATCAAGGAGTATACCGAACTGTCCAGGGAACGTCCGGTGGACAAGTCGGTCACCAGCCTCGATCCGCACAAGGACAAGTCCACCACCGATCACTCCAAACTCAAGGAACTGCAGGGTCCGTTCAAGAGCGGCCCGGAGGTCACCAAGGCCTGCCTTGGCTGTCACAACAAGGCCGGCGACCAGTTCATCCATAACAAGCACTGGACCTGGAGCTACACCAACCCCAAGACCGGCCAGCACCTGGGCAAGAGCGTATTGGTGAACAACTTCTGCACCAATGCCCGCGGCAATACCGGCATGTGCGCCCAATGCCACGCCGGCTACGGCATGAAGGACTACGACAGCTACGACTTCAACAACCAGGAAAACATCGACTGCCTGGTGTGCCACGACTCCACCGGCAAGTACTACAAGCTGCCCCCGACCCGCGGCAACAAGGCCTGTGCCGTGCTGTTCGAGGGGCAGCCGCCGATCGACTTCACCGCGTCGGCGCAGAGTGTCACCCTGCCCGGCCGCAACAACTGCGGCGCCTGCCACTTCTTCGGCGGTGGTGGCGACAACGTCAAGCACGGCGACCTGTCCTCGGCACTGTTCCACCCCAGCCGGGACGTGGACGTGCACATGTCCGAGGACGGCGAGAACTTCGCCTGCGTCGTGTGTCACGTGGGCGAAGGTCATGAATGGGCCGGCAGCCGCTACAATATGTTGGCCAAGGACGAGAAAGGCACCGGCAAGCCCGGCGGCATGCCGCGCCAGACAGCCACCTGCGAGAGCTGCCACGGCAACACCCCGCACCCCAACAACCTGATGGGCGTCAAGCTCAACGACCACACCGACCGCGTGGCCTGCGAGACCTGCCACATCCCAGCCATGGCACGCGGCGGCGTGGCCACCAAGGTGGACTGGGACTGGCGCACCGCCGGCCGCACCCGAAACGGTGAAGGCTACCGCGAGGAAGGCTATATCCAGGGAAACGGCGAGGCGCGCCACACTTACAAGTCCATCAAGGGCAGCTTCAAGTATGCCGAGAACCTGAAGCCCATATACCGCTGGTTCAACGGCACCGTGCGTTACACCGAGGTCACCGACCACTTCGATCCCGGCAAGCCGGTGGAGATCAACCACCTCGAGGGCTCGCCCAACGACCCGGACTCGCGCATCTGGCCGTTCAAGCGCATGCACACCTGGCAACCCTACGACAAGGGCAACAATACCCTGGTGTACATGCACCTGTGGGGCGACGACGAGGACGCCTTCTGGGGCAATTACGACTTTGCCCGGGCCATCAAGCGAGGCATGGCCGAGGCTAAGCTGCCTTATAGCGGCGAATATGGCTTTGTCGAGACCTATTCTTACTGGCCGCAGAATCACATGGTCGCACCCAAGGAGCAGGCACTGCAGTGCCAGGAATGCCATGCCAAGAATGGTCGTCTGGCCGACCTGAAGGGCTTCTACATGCCCGGGCGTGACAGCAACAAGTGGCTCGACATCGGCGGCATCCTGCTGGTGCTGGCAACCCTGGGCGGCGTGCTCCTGCATGGCCTGATCCGGATCCTGAGCAGCCGTTCGCGGAGGACACACTGATGGCCATCCATGAAGTCAAGATATTCAACGGGTTCGAGCGGTTCTGGCACTGGACCCAGGCGGCCCTGATCTTCATCCTGCTGTTCAGCGGCACCGGGGTGCACGGCTTCCACCACCTGCTCGACTTCGAGCAGCTGGTGTGGACCCACGTCATCGCCGCGATCGGCCTGATGGTGTTGTGGGTGTTCGCCATCTTCTGGCACCTGACCACCGGTAACTGGCGTCACTACATGCCCACCACCAACGGCCTGTTCCGGGTCGCGCGCTACTACGCCTGGGACATCTTCAAGGGCGAGGACCACCCCTACCGCAAGCACTTCTGGCGCAAGCACAACCCCCTGCAGGCGATCAGCTATCTGGGCCTGAAGGTGTTCCTGTTCCCCCTGCTGTGGCTGTCCGGCCTTGCCCACCTCAGCTACGGCCTGTGGCAGAACGGCCCCCTGACCAACAGCACCCTGGAATGGGTGGCCTTGGTGCATACCGGTGCAGCCTTCGTGATGGCGGCTTTCATCATCATCCACATCTACCTGCTGACCACCGGCCACTCCTTCATCGATCACCTGAAACCCATGATCACCGGCTTCGACGAGGTGGACCTGGATCCGGAGGAAGAGGCCTATCTGCGCAAGGACGAGCCCTGGCGGATCAAGTAAGTCAGGATGTCTCGCTGTCCTCGACGTCGGTAACGCTGGCAAAGCGAGTGCTGCTGTAGCGCAGTATCAACACCGACACACACAGCATCAGGATGGAGCCGGTAACCACCAGCATGTGGGACTCCCCCCCATCTCCTTGGCATCGATGGCCAAAAGGCGCGTAAGCGCCGTGACGGCAATATAGATCAGGAACCGTACCGGCAGGCGCTTGGTCTTGAAGTAGATTCCGACCATCGCGCCAAGCTCCAGGTAGATAAACAGCAGCAGGATGTCCTTGATGCTGGGTCCCCCATGGCTGATGATGGCAAACACCTCGGCCCAGGAGGCCCATACGATCGCCGCTCCGATCACGAACAAACCGATGAGGTGGAACACATTCACCATCCGGTCGCCCATCCGCTCAATCCTGGTTCTCATCTCAACCTCCTCCGTTCGCCAGTACCGTTGTTTTTCTGAGCAAGCGGAATATACCCCTGACGCGCCACAGTGAACATCAACATAGGGCAAACCGCTGGCGCGATACCTGACGCCTCACACGGTTTTCGTGTCCCGGGGCTCATGGTAGGCTTTGGGGATTACTGAATTCAGATCGACACCGCCATGCCTTACTTCGTCTATTACGTCACCGTCAATCCGGCCACCAACACCAAGACGCTGGAACATATCGACACCCGGGACAGCTACAAGGAAGCCCGCGCCCTGGCCCGAGAGACCCGCGCCGCGATGGACCGCAGCAATCCAAACCGGGAGTGCCGCATGATCTTTGCCAAGAACGATGTGGAGGCGGAAAAGCTCCTGAGCGCACCACGTGAAGAGCGAGTGATCGGCGAAGACTAATCGGCAAACCACAGCCGGGCGCGCAGGCCAAATTCACTGGAATAGCCCGCCCCGGCCCAGGTGACCTGACCTCGCCCATCGGTCACATAGCTGACCGGCACCCCTTTCACCTTCCAACGCTGTGCCAGTTCGCCGGTCTCGTCCACGATGACCGGGAAATCCAGATCGTTCTCGCGCAGGTAGTCACGCAATGTTTCCGCATTGCCGGAGGTCATGGCCACCGTCAGTACCGGGTAATCCTCCGCCAGGCTGTCGATACTGCCCTGTTCCAGGCGACAGATCGAGCACCAGGTCGCCCAGAAGTGCACCGGTACCGGCGCTCCGCGGTAGTCCGCCAAGGATAGCTGGCGTCCATCGAGGTCAAAACCCGCCAGCGGCGGCGGCCGGCCCTCGAACAAGCCCCTGGCCATCCACCACTGTGCGGCCCAGAAAACTGCCACGGCGATCAGGATGTCGCGCAGCCAGCGTAACCACCAGGAACGGGGACGGGAGAACAGCATGTACGGGGACGGCGCTCAGCGTTGCGCGAGCTGGTTGGCGGCCAGGTTCTGCTCGTAGAAACCCAGCACCTTCCGCACATAGCGCTGCGTCTCGGGGTAGGGAGGCACCCGGTTGCCGTAATCGATGACGGCGTTCTCCCCGGCATTGTATGCCGCAACGGCAAGTCGCAGATCATGGTCGAAGCGGACCAGCAACTCGTGCAGATAACGGGTGCCGCCGCGCAGGTTCTGGCGGGGATCGTGCGGATCCCTGACCCCGAAGCGCTTCGCGGTCGCCGGCATCAGCTGCATCAGACCGCGCGCACCCTTGTCCGAAACAGCATCCGCACGATAGGCCGATTCGGCACGAATAACCGCATGCACAAGCTCCGGCCGCAAGCGACTGTCCCTGGCGGCTGCCTCGATCAGGGGCGCCAGCTGTTGGCGACGCCGCTGCATGGCCGCCAGCGAATCGGTGGTGCGGGACGCCGGCCGATGTGAACCGAAACGGTACTTCCTGACCAGCCGGTAACCGCCTTTCATCGGCTTGTCGGTGAGATAAACCCTACCCTCGTAGTCACGGTACTTGTACACATCCGCGAGCACACTGCCCGCCATGCCCAGGAGGCATGTCAGCACAACCACCGGCAGAAGACGCTCGAAACCCATGACCACCCTTAAGAAAGCAACGCAAGTGTTTGATTTGCAGTTATCACACAGCCAGCGTCTCTGAGACTAGCAGTGAAACTGCCAGAATACTATCGACGGGCTTCACGCTTTCTTTAAGGAAGCTATTAGCAGGCTGTTGAAAACCGTGCCGATTCTGCCCTGTTTTCACCAGACGGAGGGGATCGACGGCCATTGTTGCGAGTTGAGTTGACCCAAGAGGCCCAATGCACTGGAAAATGCTGACC
>JAKRWE010000128.1 GCA_024712425.1 Chromatiales bacterium | reverse complement strand
CACCTGCTGTCTCCGGTGAAGGATGCCGGCACCGCCGAGCCGCAACGACCGACCGGCAAGAAGAAAAAGCGACTCAGATAATCCAGGTTGGGGCAATAGCGGTCTGGAATGGACGGTTACGTGCTTCCGTGCATCGGCGCTGGCGGCATCCCCTGGCGCTGTCTGTAGGACGAATCTGAAAATTGCCCGCGTTCCGCCTTGCCTAGTGCTATCCTGCTGGCCCCACAAACGGACTGAACAGGAGCAACGGACATGCTTATTCTCACCCGCCGCGAAGGCAAATCTATTCGCATCGGCGACGACATCGCCGTGACTGTATTCAGCGTCAGGGGTAACCAGCTGCACCTGGGTATCGAGGCACCGAAGGACATTCCAATACGCCGTATTGATGAGGCCGAGCGGATCATCGCCGGACATTCAAGCGAACCCACCGGCTGAAGCTGGCTGATCCATGAAGAAGGCACCTCGCACCAGCGGGGGTGTTTATCGCCAAACGAAGAAGGTGGTGGGTCAGGCCGTGTCCGAACTGGTGACCCTCAAACAGTAGAACTCCTCCTGATTGCCCTATGGCGGGGTTGATCCCGATCAAGAACAGCGATCCAGAATGATCGAAATCGACCGCTGGCGCTTCCTGAGCGCATCCTAAGTAAGAAAAAGCCCCGGCGCTTCCGAGGATAAAAATACCATAACCATTTGTTTATAAATGGTGGGCCCACCAGGACTCGAACCTGGGACCAAGGGATTATGAGTCCCCTGCTCTAACCAACTGAGCTATAGGCCCTAAATTGTTAACGCGGTTTGATGCCCTCCCTGGCGGTTGGGACCAGCCCGGTCATCCCTGACCGGTCGTTCAGTCCGCTGCGTCATGCCACTGGCATGACGGTCGGCCTTGACCCAACTGAGCTATAGGCCCTGATAAAAGAGGCTGAGATGATAGCAAAAAGGCCGGTATTCCGGCCCTTTTGCAACGGGATTTTTCAACCCCGTATCAGTCGTTGTCGAGGAAGGAGCGCAGTTTCTCCGAGCGGGTCGGATGACGCAGCTTGCGCAGGGCCTTGGCCTCGATCTGGCGGATACGCTCACGCGTGACATCGAACTGCTTGCCGACCTCCTCCAGGGTGTGGTCGGTATTCATGTCGATGCCGAAACGCATGCGCAGCACCTTGGCTTCGCGTGCGGTCAGTCCGGCCAGCATGTTCTGGGTGGACTCGCGCAGGCCTTCCATGGTGGCCGATTCGACCGGGGACACGGCGCCCTGATCCTCGATGAAGTCGCCCAGGTGCGAATCCTCGTCGTCGCCGATCGGTGTCTCCATGGAGATTGGCTCCTTGGCGATCTTGAGCACCTTGCGCACCTTGTCTTCCGGCATTTCCATGCGCTCGGCCAGTTCCTCCGGGGTGGGCTCGCGGCCCATTTCCTGAATCATCTGGCGCGAGATCCGGTTCAGCTTGTTGATGGTCTCGATCATGTGCACCGGGATGCGGATGGTGCGCGCCTGGTCCGCGATGGAGCGGGTGATGGCCTGGCGGATCCACCAGGTGGCGTAGGTCGAGAACTTGTAGCCGCGTCGGTATTCGAACTTGTCCACGGCCTTCATCAGGCCGATGTTGCCTTCCTGGATCAGATCCAGGAACTGCAGGCCGCGGTTGGTGTATTTCTTGGCGATGGAGATAACCAGGCGCAGGTTGGCCTCGACCATTTCCTTTTTGGCGCGGCGTGCCTTGGCCTCGCCGATGGAGAGGCGGCGATTGGTCTCCTTGATGTCGCTGATCTCGAGCATGCAGTTTTCAACGATCTCGGACAGCTTGCGCTGCGCGCGCTGGATATCGTCGCAGTGCTGGGCCAGTCGTTCGGACCAGGACTCCTTGCTCTGACACTGTTCCTTGAGCCAGTCGAGATTGGTCTCGTTCTTGGGGAAGGAGGTGATGAACTGCTTGCGCGGCATGCCGACCTCGTTCACGCACAGGTCCAGAACGGTGCGCTCGTGTTCACGCACCTGGTTGACGATGCTGCGCAGCATGCCGGTCAGCTCGTTGAACAGGGCGGGAGCCAGGCGGAACTCCATGAGTGCATGCGAGCATTTCTCGGCGGCTTTGCGTGCCTTGTCAGTGTTGCCTTCCTTGTTCAGGATGCGCACCCACGCCTTGTAGGCCTTTTCCAGGGCCTTGCGCTTTTGCTCGACCTCTTCCAGGTCGATGCCGGTGTCTTCGGGCTCGTCGTCGCTCTTGACCTGCGGCACCGGGGGTTCGTCACCCACGTCCGGCAGCTTGAAGCCGGCGATCACGTCGGCCAGCTTGGCCTCCTCGTTCTTGACGTCCTTGAAGCGCGAGAGCAGGTGCTCGACGGCCGGCGGAAAGGTGGCGATGGCGTATCCGACCTGGTTGAGGCCGTCCTCGATACGTTTGGCGATGCGCAGCTCGCCTTCGCGGGTGAGCAGTTCCACGGTGCCCATCTCGCGCATGTACATGCGCACGGGGTCGGTGGTGCGCCCGAATTCGCTGTCGACCGAGGCGAGCGCGGCCGCGGCCGCTTCCGCTGCGTCGTCGTCGGTGGAGACCGCATTGTCGCTCAGGGTGGCATCATCGGCCTCGGGGGGGGTCTCGTAGACCTTGATCCCCATGTCGTTGATGATCCGGACGATATCCTCGATCTGTTCCGGGTCGACGACGCTGTCGGGCAGATGGTCGTTGACCTCGGCATAGGTCAGGAAGCCCTGCTCCTTACCTTTGGCAATCAGGTCCCGAATACTGTTTTGTTGCCGCTGTTCCTGGTTCATGGTGTCCTCAGGATGTATGGATCAACCTGCGTGTATTGCACGCGGGGCGAACAGAATCAGGCATTATAGCGTTTTATGCTGCTTTCTGCCAGTCCGCCGTGTTCGGTCTATTGGGCATCAGGAGCCCCTGTAGAGTTCCCTAAGTCGTTGTTTTTCTTCTTCCGACATGGAGGAAGGGGAGGCGTTTTTCAAGAGTTCCCGGCGCTTTTCTGCGCGCTGTTGCTCGATCAGGCGTTGCAGGATGCCGCAGAACTGCTCAGCGGCATCGTCCTGGACGGCCAGGTCCGCGACAGCCAGGCGGGCCAGGTGTCCCCGCAACCGGGGGTCCTCGGTGGCCTCCACCAGTGCAGCGCTGTTGGTCTGTGGCTGGGCGCAGATGCGCTGGTGCAGGTCATGCAGGACATCGGTGCCGGGCAGCCGAATTTCATCCCAGCCTTCCGGCAGGGGAGTGGTCGCCATCTCGGGATACTGCAGCAGCAGCGCAACCGCGCGTCGCATGGGCGGCATGGTGCCCGGCGTTTGGGCCTGTGCCTTGCGCGCGGGGCGCGGCGGCGCTTCGGGTGATGCCGGAGGCGGGATGTCCACGGCCACGCCGATGCGTTGTTCCAGTGCCTGCTCCATCATGGCCCGGAAGGTTCCTTGCGGCAGTTGGCCCAGCAGGGGGCGGGCCAGTTCCGCCAGGCGCGCCCGGCCGTCGATACTGTCCATGTCGGTCTCCGATTCCAGGCGCGCAAACAGGAACTCCGACAGCGGCTGGGCGTGTCGGATCTCCTCCAGAAAGGCCTGGGTGCCGATCTTGCGCACCAGGGTATCGGGGTCCTCGCCCTCCGGCAGAAACAGAAAACGTGCCTGGCGGCCGTCCTTCATCAGCGGCAGGGCGGTCTGCAGGGCCTTCCAGGCAGCGGCGCGTCCGGCGCGGTCGCCGTCGAAACAGAAGACCACCTCGTTGCTGGCGCGATAGAGCTTGTTCAGGTGCTCCGCGGTGGTGGCTGTGCCCAGGGTGGCCACCGCGTTGCGGATATCGAACTGCGCCAGCGCCACCACGTCCATGTAGCCTTCGACGACCAGGATCTGCTCGAACTGGCGATGCGCCTGGCGGGCCTCGTACAGACCGTAGAGCTCGCGTCCCTTGTGGAATACCGGTGTCTCGGGCGAGTTGAGGTATTTGGGGGCCGTACCCTGCTTTCTGCCGGTCGCAGCACTCGCACTGCCTTGTGCGGGATTGCCCTCACCGAGCAGGCGCCCGCCGAAGCCGATGACCCGGCCCCGGCCGTCCCGGATGGGGAAGATGATGCGGTCGCGCAGGCGGTCGTAGGTCCTGTCGTCGGTCTGGTTGATCAGGCCGGCGTCGCTCAGGATCTTCCGGGAACGCTGGTCGGGGCCGAAGCGCCTGAGCACGTTGTCCCAGCCGGGCGGGGCGAAGCCGAGCTGGAAGGTGGCGGCGATCTCGGCGCTGAGGCCGCGCTGTTGCAGATAGTCGGTGGCGCGTTTTGCCTCGGGGTGCTCGCGCAGCTGTTGCCGGTACCAGGCGGCGACCTTTTCCAGCATCTCGTAGATGGGCCGATGGTCGGGACCCTGTTCGAAAGCGATCTCGCTCGGGATCTCCAGCCCCTGCATCGCGGCCAGTTCTTCGATCGCCTCGGGAAAGCTGAGGCGGTCGTAGTCCATGAGGAAGCCGATGGCGGTACCGTGCGCGCCGCAGCCGAAGCAGTGGTAGAACTGCTTGGCCGGGCTGACCGTGAAGGACGGGGTCTTTTCGGTGTGGAAGGGACAGCAGGCCTGGTATTCGCGACCGGCCTTCTTCAGTGGCACACGCTGGTTGATCACATCGACGATGTCGGTGCGGTTGAGCAGGTCGTCGATGAAGTTCTGCGGGATCTTGCCGGCCATGGCGGAAGATTAGCAGGAGAGCGGCGGGGGCCGCGAGGAAAACTCAGGCGAGTTTCTGTTTGACCAGCGCGGAGACCGCGCCCATGTCGCCGCGGCCCTGTACCTGCGGTTTGACCTTGCCCATGACCTTGCCCATGTCCTTCATGGAGCTGGCGCCGGTGTCGGCGATGGCCTGGTCGATGATGGCGCCGATCTCGTCCTCGGAGAGCGCCTCGGGCAGGTATTCCTGGATGATTTCGACCTCGGCCTTCTCCACGTCGGCCAGGTCGTCGCGACCGGCGTCGCTGTACTGCTTGATCGAGTCGCGGCGCTGCTTGACCATCTTGTCGAGCACGACCAGGACCTGCTCGTCGTCGAGTTCGATGCGTTCATCGACCTCGCGCTGCTTGATCGCAGCCATGATCAGGCGGATGACCGCCAGGCGCGGCTTGTCGCCGCCTTTCATGGCGGCCTTCATGTCATCCTGGATACGCGCCTTGAGCACGGTGCTATCGCTCGACTCAGTAGGGGCGGTCGAAGCGGCGGTTTTCGCGGCTCAGCTTCTTCTGCCAGCGTTTGACGGCGGCAGCGGCCTTGCGCTTGCGCTCCCAGGTCGGCTTCTCGTAGAACTCGCGACGACGCACCTCGGCCAGGACACCGGCCTTTTCGCAGGAGCGCTTGAAGCGGCGCATGGCGACTTCAAACGGTTCGTTCTCTTTTACACGGACGTTCGGCATTGCTTCCTCTGGGCCTGGGCCCTTTTGGCGTTAAACTGTCCGACCCGTCACGCCGAAATTTCGGCCGGGGCGGAAAGGCGCAGAATTCTACTGCCTGATTCGGATAATTGCAAAAGGAAATCGGGCTTTGCTGGTACTGGGGATAGAAACCTCCTGCGACGAGACCGGGGTGGCGATCTACAGCGGAGGGGGCGGCCTGCTGGAGCACGCGGTCTACAGCCAGATCGCCCTGCACGCCGAATACGGGGGCGTGGTGCCGGAGCTGGCCTCGCGGGACCATGTGCGCAAGCTCGTGCCCATGGTCAGGCAGATGCTCGCGGACGCGGGGCTGAACGGGGAACGGATCGACGGGGTCGCCTATACGGCGGGCCCCGGGCTGGCGGGTGCGCTGCTGGTTGGGGCGGCCTTCGGGCGCTCCCTGGCCTGGGGCTGGGGAGTGCCGGCGGTCGGCGTACACCATATGGAGGGGCATCTGCTGGCGCCGATGCTGGAGTCCGAGCGGCCGGTCTTTCCGTTCGTGGCGCTGCTGGTCTCCGGCGGGCACACCCAGCTGGTACTGGTCGAGGGGGTCGGGCGCTACCGTCTGCTCGGCGAGTCGGTCGATGATGCGGCGGGCGAGGCCTTCGACAAGACCGCCAAGCTGCTGCAGCTGGGTTATCCGGGCGGTCCGGTACTGGCCAGGCTCGCCGAGCAGGGCGAGCCCGGGCGTTTCCGTTTCCCGCGTCCGATGACAGACCGGCCCGAGCTGGATTTCAGCTTCTCCGGGCTCAAGACCTTCGCCCTGACGACCTGGCAGCGGGAGGCCGCGCTCGCGCAGGATCTCGACCGGCTCAAGGCTGATATCTGCCGCGCCTTCGAGGATGCCGTGGTGGACACCCTGCTGATCAAGTGTCGGCGTGCCCTCGAGCAGACCGGCGCCACCTCGCTGGTGCTGGCTGGAGGCGTCAGCGCCAACCGGCGCCTGCGGGAGGCGGTCGAGCTGATGATGGACAGGCAGGGGGGGCGTGCCTTCTATCCGCGTCCCGAGTTCTGCACCGACAATGGCGCGATGATCGCCTATGCGGGATGGCAGCGCCTGAAGGCCGGTCAGCACGAGGCGCTGGCCTTCGATATCCGCCCGCGCTGGGACATGACCACACTCGAGCCGGTTGCCTGATGGGGCCCGCTGGGCTCAGTTCCCGATGCTGCTCTCCGCCCCGGAGAGCAGCTTGCGGATGTTGCTGCGGTGGCGCCAGATCAGGAGCAGGGTCATGGCTGTTTGCATGGCCACCAGCTCCGGTGCCGGCCAGACCAGCCACACGAACAGCGGGGCCAGCGCCATCGAGACCAGTGCCGCCAGGGAGGAGATCCTGAGCACCTTGGCTATGAACAGCCACACCAGGGCCACGGCACCGCCAATCATCCAGTGCAGGCCGAACTGGGTGCCCAGCGCGGTGGCCACGCCCTTGCCGCCCTGGAACCCGAAGAACACCGGGTAGAGGTGGCCGAGGAAGGCCGCCATCGCGGTCAGGGCGAAGATCAGTGGCGTCGCATCGAGGAAATAACAGGCCAGTACCGGCACAAAGCCCTTCAGGCTGTCGCCGAGCAGGGTGATGGCGGCGGCTTTTTTGCCGCCGATGCGCAGCACATTGGTGGCGCCGGGGTTGTTCGATCCCTGGGTACGCGGATCGGGCAGCCCCATGAGGCGGCACACGATGATGGCGCTGGATACCGATCCCAGCAGATAGGCGGCAAGGATTATCAGCAGGTCGGGCATTTGCGGCTCCGGACTATCGGGGGCGGCATTGTCCCTCTCCCCGGCCCTTCCCCGCAAGCTGGTAGGATGACACCTTCTGAACAACAATACCGAGCCATGGACATTGTTTACCTGCGCGATCTGCGCATCGATACCATCATTGGGATCTACGACTGGGAGCGGCGTACCCGCCAGACCATTATTCTCGACCTGGAGATGGGTGCTGACGTGGCGCGTGCGGCGGCCACCGAGCGCATGGAGGACGCCCTGAACTACAAGGACGTAGCCAAGCGCCTGATCCGCTTCGTCGGGGAGAGCGACTTTCAGCTGGTCGAGACCTTGGCCGAGCGCTGTGCGCAGATCATCCTGGACGAGTTCGATGTCCCCTGGGTGCGCCTGACCCTGAACAAGAAGGGTGCGGTCAGGGGTGCCACCGATGTCGGGGTGATCATCGAACGGGGTGAGCGTTGCTGATGGTCTGGGTATGGGTGAGCGTCGGCAGCAATATCGAGCGCGAGAAGCACGTGCGCGCCGCCCTGCGGGCGCTGCGCGACCGGTTCGGCGAACTGACGGTCTCACCGGTCTACGAGACGCCGGCCGAGGGCTTCGAGGGCGATCCCTTCTACAACCTGGTCGTGGGGTTCGATACCGATGTGCCGCCGGCACGCCTGCACGCGTTGCTGCGGCAGATCGAGGATGCGAACGGTCGCCAGCGCGGCGCGGAGAAATTCAGCTCACGCACCCTGGATATCGATGCGCTGACCTATGGGGACCAGGTTGCCGATGCCGGTGGCAAGCATCTGCCACGTGACGAGATCACCCGCTATGCCTTTGTGCTCAAGCCGCTGGCGGACGTGGCGGGCAGCGAGTGTCATCCTGAACTTCGCCGCAGCTATGCGGAACTGTGGGAGGCGTACCGGGCCGCGCACCGGGTAGAGCTGAATGACGTTGTGCTGGAGATGGAGTGAGCGAATCTTCGCGGGCAAGCCCGCTCCTTGTATGTTTACCTGCATGGCCAGTCAAAAGGCTGGCCATAAACAAGTGTTATGAAGAGGTTGTACTCACCGGGAAAGCCGTCCGCTCCTGAGGCCCAGAGCCTGTAAGTAGATCGGCTTCCCGCCCTCTTCGCCAATACCGAAGAGTATCCGAGGCCTCGA
>JAKRWE010000127.1 GCA_024712425.1 Chromatiales bacterium | reverse complement strand
TCAAAGCTTTCTTGGGTACATTTTGTCACGGGCAAAACCTTGTTCGGATCCAGTATAACCAACTGAATTTTAACGAACTACACGGGTTTTGCCCTTTTTATTTGTGAAATATTCGGGTTAGTGGCAATGCCGGGCTGCGTGTGGCGCACGAGCACCACCCGGACCTGATCCTGCTGGATGTCCTGATGTCGGGCATGGATGGCTACGAGGTATGCCGCCGGCTCAAGGCGGATGCCGCGACACGGGATATACCCGTGATATTCGTCACCGGCCTCGACTCGCACACCGAGGAGGTCAGCGGCTTCGCGGTGGGCGCGGTAGACTATGTGAGCAAACCGATCGAACCGGTGGTTCTGCGGGCGCGCGTCCAGGCCCAGGCAGAGCTTGCCTGTACCCGCAAGGCGCTGACCCGGATCAACCAGCGGCTGGCAAACGAAAGGGAACTGATCGCCGGTACCATCCGCAACATGCGCGAGGCCTACCCGTTCTATGGGCAGCACCTGGAATATGTCAGCCGGTCGGCCGATGAGGCCAGCGGGGACGTGGTGTTCTCCGCCCGCCCGCCAGGTGGCGAACAGCATGTGCTGGTCGGGGACTTTACCGGACACGGCCTGCCAGCGGCCATCGGAGCCCCCTGGTCTCTTACCTGTTCTACAGCCTGACTGCACAGGGCACGCCGTTGCACGAGATACTGGTGACCATCAACAATGAATTGGTTCGCCGGTTACCGGCAAACGTCTTCATGGTGGCTGTGGCGCTTGCCCTGTCCCCCGAAAGGCGGGTGGTCCGATGGTGGAGTTTCGCCGCGCCGGATGTCTTGCTGCATCGACAGGACGGCACCTGGCATGCCCTGCATTCTACGGAACTGCCGATGGGCGTCGTGCCCCATCAGGGACGTTACGAGGCCGGAATACAGACCCTGGAACAGGGCGAGACCCTGTTCGTGATGAGCGATGGCGTGCTGGAGACGATGTGTCCGAATGGTGAGATGTTCGGACAGGAGCGGCTCAAGCAGGCGCTGGAGCGACATGCCATGCGACCGGAAGCGGTCGTCGGGGAGGTGCTGGACTGCGCGGATCCCGGTACCGAGCTGGACGATATCACGCTGCTCCGGCTGAGTTACGCCCGGCGGGCAGGACTACCGGATGCAGCGGATGATGCGGAAGGAGTGAACAATGACGGATGAGACGACAAGCCAGGCCATCCTGGTGGTGGACGATACCCCGGAGAACATCGATGTGCTGCGGGGGATCTTGCAGGACCGATACGCGATCCGGGCAGCGACCAGTGGCGAACTTGCGTTGAAGGTCATCGAACGGCAGGCACCTGACCTGATCCTGCTCGATGTGATGATGCCGGAAATGGACGGCCACGAGGTATGCCGCCGGCTCAAGTCCAGGGAGGCCACTGCGCACATCCCGGTCATCTTCGTGACCGCCAAGACCGAGACCGAGGATGAAAAGGAGGGCTTCGATCTGGGCGCGGTGGACTACATCACCAAGCCGGTCAACCCGGCCATCGTAAAGGCCCGGGTCAGCACCCACCTGGCGCTGGCCGACCAGCAGCGAGCCTGTCGCCAGCAGGTCGTCGAGCGCACCCATGACCTCGAAGAGGCGCAGAAGGCGGCCATCCACATGCTGGGGGATGCCGGCCATTTCAATGACACCGACACAGGGGTGCATATCTGGCGTATGGCGGCCTATGCAGCGGCCCTGGCCCGAGCCGCTCACTGGCCGGTTGAAAGGGCGACCATGCTGGAGCTGGCTGCGCCCATGCACGACACCGGCAAGATCGGTATCCCCGACAGCATCCTCAAGGCGCCGCGCAAGCTGTAACCGGACGAGTGGACGGTGATGCAGACCCACACCGAGATCGGACACCGTATCCTGAGCAAGAGCAGGACCGACCTGTTCCAGCTGGCGGCCAGCGTGGCGTTGTCGCATCATGAACGTTGGGATGGATCGGGTTATCCGCACGGCCTGAGCGGTGAGAATATCCCTGAGTGCGCGCGCATTGTGGCTATCGCCGATGTCTTCGACGCCCTGACCACGCGCCGCCCCTACAAGGAACCCTGGCCCGTGGAAAAGGCCTTCGAGACTATCGAACAGGATGCCGGAAGTCACTTCGATCCGCACCTGGTCGAGGCCTTTCTCTCCATCCGTGATGAGATTCTGGCGATCAAGGCCGAGTGGGACCGCCGGGAGGCGGCGGATGCTTGAGCCCAATACCACCGACGTGGTGGCCCTGTGTGGCCGCAAGTATACCCCCCCAAGCCGGTGGTGGTCTCCGCCCTGCAGCCGATCGCCGCGGACGATGCACCGGATATCATGGGGGTGGCCCGCCTGATCAGCCAGGACGTCGGACTCTCCGGTGTGGTGTTGAAACAGGTGAATTCCGCTTTCTTCGGCATGCGCCGCAAGGTCTCGGACATCCAGCAGGCGGCGGTGTTGCTGGGCCTGGACAAGATCATCCACCTGGTTACCGCCTACGAGATGCGCAAGGCGCTGTCCGGCAAGGCCTGTATATCCATGGAGCGTTTCTGGGACACCTCCTGCGATACCGCCAGGGTGTGCACCCTGATCGCGCACGAACTCGATGCCCGGGTGCCCCTGGAAGACCTGTATGCGGTCGGCCTGTTTCACGACTGCGGCATTCCGCCGATGGCGATGTGCTTTCCCGATTATCGCGACTATCTTCAACAGGCCAATCGGGACTACCAGCAGGTGATGACAGAGACCGAGCTGCGGCGTTACCGGATCAGTCACGCCCAGGTGGGATATGCGTTGGCGACCTCGTGGAACATACCACCGGGTATTTGCGAGATCGTCCTGCAGCACCATGAACCCGATGCCTGGGGTGGCCTTCCTGCGGCTGAACTGCGGGTCGCGCTGGCGGTGCTCAAGTTGGCCGAGCAGGTCGTCGATGCGCACCGGCGCAAAACGGATAATATCGACTGGTCGCGTGCCAGGGAGCCGGTATGCAAGGTTCTTGGCGTCGAGCAGGGCGACCTGGAGTCGTTGATGGACCGGGTTGGCAGGCAGTGGTTGGTCGCCGCCGGTTCGGTGGACACTCAATAACGGGGATGTGAGTATGAGAAAGATTTTACTGCTGGGTATGGCAATACTGTTCGCTCGGGCCGCCCTGGCCGGGGGGGGAAGGGCGTACCTACACGGTGGGGGTGGTGCCCCAGTTCGAGGCCAACAGGCTGCACGCGATCTGGCGGCCGATCCTGGACCGCATCGAACAGAAGACAGGCTACCGCTTCAAACTGCGTGGTTCGCCGGGCATTCCCGAATTCGAACGTGAGTTCATCGAGGGGAGGTTCGATTTGCCTACATGAACCCCTATTACCTGGTGATGGCAAACGAGACGGCCGGCTACATACCATTGGTTTGCGACCATGGCCGACAGCTGTTCGGCGTGCTGGTGGTGCGCAAGGACAGCGGCATCGACGATCCGCGCCAGTTACAGGGCAAGCCGGTCGCCTTCCCCTCGCCCAACGCCCTGGGTGCCTCGTTGCAGATGCGCCAGGAATTGCATGACAGGTTCGGCGTCACCACCCGGCCGCAATACGTCAAGACCCACGACTCGGTCTATCTCAACGTGCTGCTGGGAAAGACCGTGGCCGGCGGCGGTGTGCAGAAGACCCTCAACCGGCAGAAACCGGCCTACCGCAAGGCACTCCGCATTATCCACGCCACCACCCGGGTCGCACCGCACCCGTTCGCCGCGCTGCCCTCGGTGCCGGAAAAGGTCAGAAATGCCGTGAAACAGGCCCTGCTCGAGATGGGCCGGGACCAGAGCGGCCGGAAGCTGCTGGCAAGGATACCCATGAAGGAGATCGGACCGGCCAGCCTGTCGGACTATGAGCCGTTGAAGAACATGGGACTGGAGCGTTTTGCTGCCAAGCTGGACTGACAGGTGAACATAAAGACCAAGCTGCTGTTGCCGCCCCTGATCGGCATGTTCGTGTTCCTGGGGTTCTTGCATTTCTACTGGGCCCCGGGCCAGGTCGAACAGGCCAAGGCGCGTTACGAGCAGCGTACCCGGGAACTGCTCGAGGCGGGGCGTCCGGATCTTACCCGCTCGTTGCTGGAGCAGGATTTCGCCGCCCTGTTTGCCAGCCTGGATGCCATGGCGGAGGACCATCAGGACGAGTGGCGGCACCTGTCCCTTTATGATGAGGATGGCAAACGGATCTATCCCCTGTTCGAAGAAGAGGTGACTGGGCACTCGCACCAGGAGATGATCCCCATCCAGCAGGACGTGGAGATCGGCGGCACGCGCCTTGGCCGGATCGGGGTCCTGGTGGACTGGTCAGCGGCTCGGGCGCGGGCAAGGCAGTCGACACTGCAACTGACCTGGATGGTAATCGGCATCATGGCCGTGCTGTTCCTGGTCAATGTTGCGGGCATCCAGCGCCCGCTGTATGTCCCGCTGATACGTCTCAAGCAGGCCGCCAACCGCCTGGCAAAAGGTGATTTCGAGGCTGAGCTGCCGGCAGCCGGAAGCGATGAACTGGGGGAACTCACGCTGGCCTTCGATCAGATGCGCGGCAAGCTCAGGGGCTCGCTGGAGCGCATTCGCAGCAGCGAGGCCCGCCAGCGGGCCATCCTGGAGACCATGGGTGACGGCCTGCTGATCATCGACCGCCAGGGCACCATCCTTTCGGCTAACAGGGCGCTGCAGACTATCCTGGGGTACTCGGCCGAAGAGCTGGTTGGCCAGCCGATGGAGCTGCTTCTGCCGGCGTCCATGCGCCAGGGGCATCGGGAGCACATGTCGCGCATGTTGCACGACCCCGAGACCCATGCCGGCGTGCTGGGGCATGTACGGTCGCTGGTCGCCCGGCATCGTGATGGGCGCGAGATCCCGGTATCCATCAACGTGGGTAAATTCAGTTTCGAGGGTCAGCAGCTCTACAGCACGGTGATGCGTGACATCACCGTGGAGAAGCGCGCGGAGGAAGTCCTGGTCGAGGCCCGCGAGGCGGCGGAGCGCGCCAACCGCTCCAAGAGCGACTTCCTGGCCAACATGAGCCACGAGATCCGGACGCCCATGAACGCCATCATCGGCATGTCCCACCTGGCACTGGAATGCGACCTGGATGCCCGCAGCCGCAACTACATCGAGAAGGTGCACCGCTCGGCCGATTCCCTGCTCGGGATCATCAATGACATCCTCGATTTTTCCAAGATCGAGGCAAATCGGCTGGAACTGGAATCGACGGATTTCCAGCTCGACGAGGTGTTGGACAATATCGCCAACCTGGTGGGCCTCAGGGCGGAGGAGCAGGGGCTGGAATTGCTGTTCCGTTTCATGGACGAGGTGCCGCGCGCCCTGGTTGGTGATCCCCTGCGTCTGGAACAGATTCTGACCAACCTCGGGAGCAATGCGGTCAAGTTTACCGAGAGCGGCACGGATATCCTGATCGAAGTGGCCTGCATCGAATCGGGTGAGGAGGATGTCCTGCTGCAGTTCTCGGTGAGGGATACCGGTATCGGCATGACCCGTGAGCAACTGGACAGCCTGTTCAAGCCGTTCTCCCAGGCTGACAGTTTCACTACCCGGCGCTATGGAGGCACCGGGCTGGGGCTGTCCATCTCGAGGCGCCTGGTGGAGCTGATGGGCGGGGAGATATGGGCGGAGAGCGAACCAGGCAGAGGCAGCACCTTCCATTTCACCTGTCGCCTCGGGCGACAGACTGGGGCCGCACCAGTGAAGGGAGAGGCGGCTGATGTGGAATTGTCTGACATGCGGGCGCTGGTGGTCGACGACAATGCAACCTCGCGCCAGATCTTGTGCGAGATGCTGGGCGCCATCGGTGTGCAGGTCGACAGCGTGGAATCGGGCCCCACGGCGCTCACCCGGCTGCAACGGGCTGGACAGAAGAGACCCTATGACCTGGTCCTCATGGACTGGCGCATGCCCGGCATGGACGGCATCGAGGTGGCACGTCGTACCTGGTCGATCCGCGCGGTGCCATCGAAGCGTCGGCCAAGCAGTTGCGTGGGGCGCGCCTGCTGCTGGTGGAGGACAACGAATTCAACCAGGAGTTGGCCTTTGACCTGCTGAGCGCTCATGGCATCAGCGTCGAGGTGGCGGGCAACGGTCAGGAGGCGCTGGATCTGCTCGATGAGCGTCATTTTGACGGTGTGCTCATGGACTGCCAGATGCCCGTGATGGACGGCTACACCGCGACCCGAAGGATACGCCAGCAGGAACGCTTCCGCGACCTGCCGATTATCGCCATGACCGCCAACGTCCTCAGCGGTGACCGCGAGAGGACACTGGAGGTCGGCATGAACGACCATATCGGCAAACCGATCAATGTACGCGACATGTTTCGTACCCTTGCCAGGTGGGTCACGCCATCGCAGGCGACGACGGCGCTGCCCGGGGCCGGTCGGGCCGATGCAAATCAGGTCGGGCTGCCCGATTTCACTCATATCGACAAGGATGTGGGGTTGCATCTCACCGGAAATGACGAAATCGCCTACCTGAGGCTGTTGAGAAAGTTTGCTATGGCCCAGTCACAGACCGGGGTGGAGCTTGATCAGGCGATACGGGCGGGCGACACGGAGACGGCGTTGCGCATTGCGCATACCATCAAGGGCATTGCCGGCAGCATTGGGGCGATCCGCCTTGGCGAAGTCGCTGCACAACTGGAAACGGGGCTCGCTGAAGCTGAAGAGACCAAACCGCTGCCACAGAAGCTGTTGAGCGCCTTCGACAGCGAGCTGTCGCTGGTGCTGGACGAACTGGGGTCGTTGCAGGCGGAGGATCCAGTGCAGGGTGGGGACTTCCTCGATGCAGAGGAGCTGCGCGGACGGCTGGATGAGATACTGGATGATCTCGCCAACTACGACACTGCTGCGGAGGGAAGGCTGCTTGCCCTGATGGCGGCGGTATCCGATCCTGAGCGGCTGGCCCGCTTTCGGCAGGCACGCAGCCTGCTCGAGCGCTATGAATTCGACCAGGCGCAGGCGACCCTCAGGGCTTGTGAGATCTGAACCGACGCGTGGCCGGTAATAAAACCCTTATTCGGAGTGAATTCAGACGCTAGACCGGGTTCCTCCGTTGGCTGACTGGATACCGGGA
This sequence comes from Chromatiales bacterium, assembly GCA_024712425.1. Lineage (GTDB taxonomy): Bacteria > Pseudomonadota > Gammaproteobacteria > Chromatiales > Chromatiaceae > MONJU. The sequence goes on along the minus strand of JAKRWE010000127.1, from coordinate 4,565 downwards.
TGAACTTGTGTTGCTGGGCATGTCTTGCGGGGCTGTATCTGTTGTCCCCTGCGGCCACTGCCGCACGTCAGGGCATCGGGATCTACTTCGATCAGGACATGTTCATCCCCCTGGTGAACGAGGACCGTGACTACACCATGGGACTCGGTGTCGAGTTCTTCGAGGAGGACGCGGGTTTCTATCCCTTCGAACACGTGCTCGAAGAGGTCGGCAAGCTGATCGGCATCAGTCCGGATTCACCACGCATGCGGCGCAGCTACCTTCTGGGATCGGTCAATTTCACGCCGGACGACCTTTCCGCCAGTGCGCCGTTGCCCAATGACCGCCCTTATGCCTCGGTCCTTTTTCTCGCCAACAAGCGCGTGTTTGGTGATCGTTACAGGGTGATCGGGGTCGAGGCGCAGCTTGGCCTGCTGGGAACCTATGTGGCGCGCGAGGTACAGCGCAAGCTGCACCGGGCCTGGCGTGAGGCGACCGGATCGGAGTCCCCGGTCAGACCGAGGGGCTGGGGCAACCAGATCAGCGCCGGAGGTGAACCCACCTTGCGCCTGCGTGTCGCCCGCTCGGACCTGTTGACGGAAAGCCCTGGCAGCTGGGACCTGGCCGGCAGCGCCGATCTCAGCCTGGGCTACCAGACCAATGCCAGTCTCGGGCTGGCTGCCCGCGCCGGTGCGATCGGCAGCCCGTTCTGGAGCCTGCCCTACGATCCGATCAACCGCGGGAATTTCGTGCCGGCCTTTGGTGACGACGAATTGTATATTTGGGTTGCGGGCCGCGTCCGGGCCGTGGGTTACGATGCCTTGCTGCAGGGGCAGTTTCGGGACAGCCGGCTCAGCTATGCAAATGGCGATCTGAATCGTCTGGTGGCCGATGCGGGGGCCGGCGCCACGGCCGCCTGGCAAGGCCTGCAGCTGACCCTGTCGGCCAACATGAAGACAAGCGAATTGAACCGGGGCGGTGCCGACCGGACCCACTGGTGGGGAGGGGCATACCTGACGATCAGGTACTGACCTTCCCGGCCCGCCACCCGAGCACGCGTGTGTTCAGGTCCACACGCCAGGCCTGAAACTGTAACTGTCGAGGATGCGCAGGTAGTTGACCCGCTCGAAGGCGGAGGTGTCGACCACCGTGTACTGGCTGACCCGGCCACGGAACTCGTCGATCGATTCGAAGTTCTGCTGCTCCATCCATTCATGGACATCGCCGATGATCCGGGCCAGGTGGCCCGGGCCGTGCTGTAACAGCGTGGTGCACAGGTGCACGACATCCGCGCCCGCCAGCAGCAGCTTGATGGCATCCTCGCTGGTATGTATGCCCTCGGTGGCCCCCAGTGAGCAGCCGACCCGTTTGTACAGCATGGCGATCCAGCGCATGGCCAGCAGGCTGTCCGCCGAGGTGGAGGGGTGCAGGCTGTTCTGCAACTGCAGGTTGTCGATATTGATATCGGGCTGGTAGAAGCGGTTGAACAGGGAGACACCCCGCGCGCCCGCATTCTCCATGCGCTTTACCATGTGCCCGATGGAGCTGAAGAAAGGGGACAGCTTCATGTTGATCGGTATGGTGATCTCTTCCCGCAGGTCGTTCAGCAGATCGACATAGCGTTGCTCGACGTCGCTGCCTTCCTCCCAGGGGGTGCCCGCAATGTAGTAGACGTTCAGCTCCAGGGCGTCCGCGCCGGCGTCCTGCAGTTCCCTTGCATGCCGGGTCTGCGCATCCACGGCGGTGCGCATGCCCAGGCCGAACTCGGCATTGTCCTCGAACAGCGAGTTGTTCCAGGCCGGGCCGCGTCCCTCCGGGTTGGTGGTATAGGGCGTGGTGGGCAGGTTGCCGCCATAGATCGAGGAGCAACCGGTGGCATTGGCGATCAGCATGCGGTCACCGAACAACTGGGTGGCCAACTTGATGTACGGGGTCTCGCCGCATCCCACGCAGGCGCCGGAGAACTCGAACAGCGGCTGCATGGCCATGGCGCCCTTGAGCGTGGTGACCTTGAGGCTGCGACGGTCGAACTCGGGCAGCTTCACGAAGAAGTCCCAGTTCTTTTCCTCCTCCGCCCGTGTCTCTTCCACAGGCACCATGTTAATGGCCTTGTGCTCGGGGTGCTCGCGATCGCGGATCGGGCAGATCTCCACGCACAGGCCACAGCCGGTGCAGTCGTCCGGCGCCACCTGGTAGCTGATGTGGGTCTCCGGTGGCAGGTCCTTTTTGCCGCCCTTGACCGGCACGTGCATGAATCCCTCGGGCGCGCCTTCGGCCTCGGCGGCCGGGAACATCTTGGAGCGGATCGCGGCATGTGGGCAGGCCAATGGGCACTTGCCGCAATGGGTGCAGAGTTCGGGGTCCCAGTGCGGGATCTCCAGGGCCAGGCGGCGTTTCTCGTAGGCGGCGGTACCCAGCGGCCAGGTGCCGTCGGCGGGGATCGCGCTGACTGGCAGTTCGTCGCCACGCCCGGCGATCAGGGTGGCGGTAACTTCCTTTACGAACGCCGGCGCATCGCCCTGGATGATTGGCGGTATGGTCACGCGGCTGGTGACCTCGCCCGGTATCTCGATGCGGTGCAACTCGGACAGCGAGGCGTCGATGGCGGCGTAGTTGCGCTCCAGCAGGCGGCGCCCCTTGCGGCCGTAGGTCTTTTCCACCATGGTTTTGATTCGGGTGATCGCGGCGTCCGCATCGAGGATGCCGCTGATGGCGAAGAAGGCGGTCTGCATGATGGTGTTGATGCGGCGTCCCATGCCGGTCTTCTGCGCAATACCGTAGGCGTCGATGGCATACAGCCGGATCTTCTTGTCGAGGATCTCCTGTTGCACCTCGCGTGGCAGACTGTCCCAGACCTGCTCCGGGGGATGCGGGCTGTTGAGCAGGAAGGTGGCACCCGCTGCGGCCTTCTCCAGCATCGGGTAGCGCTCGATGAAGTTGGGCTGGTGGCAGGCCACGAACTGCGCGCTGCCGGGCTCGATCAGGTAGGTCGATTCGATCGGCTCCGGTCCGAAGCGCAGGTGCGACACCGTGACCGCGCCGGCCTTCTTGGAGTCGTACTGGAAATAGCCCTGCACATGGTAGTCGGTGGTCTCGCCGATGATCTTGATGGAGTTCTTGTTGGCCGATACGGTGCCGTCCGAGCCGAGGCCGAAGAACACGCACTGGGTCATCTTCGTGGAGGCATCCGAGCGGAACGAAGGATCCCAGGGCAGGCTGGTGTGGCTGACATCGTCATGGATGCCTACGGTGAAGTGGTTCCTGGGGGATTCGCTGTTCAGTTCGTCGAAGATGCCGGCGACCATGCCGGGGTGAACTCCTTGGACGACAGGCCATAACGGCCACCGGTCACCCGTGGCGCGCGCTCGATGCGGCCGTCCGCCCATGCCTGCATGATGGCGGTGGCGACATCCTTGTACAGCGGTTCGCCGTCGGCGCCCGGTTCCTTGGTGCGGTCGAGCACGGCGATCTTTTGCACGCTCGAGGGGATGGCCTTCAGAAGGTGTTCTGGCGAGAAGGGACGGTACAGGCGGACCCGGATCAGTCCCACCTGCTCCCCGCGTGCGACCAGGGTGTCGACTGCCTCGCGTGCGGCGCCTATACCCGAGCCCATGAGCATCACCAGCCGCTCCGGCTGCGGGTGCCCGTGATACTCGAACAGGCGGTAGCGGCGTCCGGTGGCCTCGCCGAATGCCTGCATGCACTGTTCCACGATATCCGGGGTGGCCGCGTAATAGGGGTTGACCGTTTCGCGGCCCTGGAAGCACACGTCCGGGTTCTGCGAGCTGCCGCGCAGCACCGGGTGGTCCGGGCTGAGTGCGCGTTGCCTGTGCGCGATGATCAGTTTCTCGTCGATCAGTTCGCGGATGGTGTCGGCCGGGATGTCCGCGATTTTGTTGATCTCGTGCGAGGTGCGGAAACCGTCGAAGAAATGCAGGAAGGGCACGCGCGAGCGCAGGGTGGCCATCTGTGCGACCAGGGCGAAGTCCAGCGCCTCCTGCACGCTGGCCGAGCACAGCATGGCATAGCCGGTCATGCGCGCGGACATCACGTCCGTGTGGTCGCCGAAGATGGACAGGGCCTGGGCCGCGATCGAGCGCGCCGCGACGTGCAGCACCGTCGGGGTCAGCTCGCCCGCGATCTTGTGCATGTGCGGGATCATCAGCAGCAGCCCCTGGGGGGCGGTGAAGCCGCTGGCCAGCGCACCCCCTGCAGCGCGCCATGGGTGGCCCCGGCGGCGCCTCCCTCGCTCTGCATCTCGACCACCTCCGGTACCACGCCCAACAGATTGTGTTGCCCGCGCGACGCCCATTCGTCGGCCCATTCACCCATTGGTGAGGCGGGGGTGATAGGGTGGATGGCGATGACCTCGTTGGTCTGGTAGGCGATACGCGCGGCTGCCTCGTTACCGTCGATGGTGAGCATGGAATCCGGACTCCGGAGCTTATGTCGTTTTGGTTCTTCCCTAGCCCGAATATTTCACAAATAAAAAGGGCAAAACCCGTGTAGTTCGTTAAAATTCAGTTGGTTACACTGGATCCGAACAAGGTTTTGCCCGTGACAAAATGTACCCAAGAAAGCTTTGA
>JAKRWE010000126.1 GCA_024712425.1 Chromatiales bacterium | reverse complement strand
GCCGGTCCACCGTCTTCTGTGTCATCGCAATGGTCTCCTCTGTCACCACCCCTCCCGAAATCAAAAGGGGACATTTTAGAATTGGACAAAGGGGACATTACTGCTTTGGACTAACAGTGCCATGTAACACCTTGAGCCCATGGCCTCAAAGGGCGTAACATGAGCCGAATTATGTAGCTATAAATTGTTTGGGATGAAAAAGTCGTTAATTGCGCTGGGGCTGCTGGTGTTGCCCTTGAGTGCCCCTGCCGCGGACCTGTTGGAACTCTACGAGCAGGCCGCGCAGCACGATCCGCAGATCCTCGCGGCACGTGCGAACCGTGAAGCGGGCAAGGAGGCCGAGCCACTGGCGCAGGCCAATCTCCTGCCGAACGTGTCCCTGGCCGGCAATCTCAATTACATCAACCAGGATGTGAAGAAGCCACCCACAGCGGCCGGTTCCGACCGGTTTCTGAGCAACAGTCTCACCCTCAACCTGGTGCAGCCCCTGTTCCGCAAGGATCGCCTGGTGGCGCTGGAGCAGTCGAAACAGCAGGTCAAGCAGGCGGATTCCGATTACGCGGCTGCCGAGCAGGGGTTGATCCTGCGCCTGGCCAAGGCCTATTTCGGGGTGCTTTCGGCACGCGAGAACCTGACCTTTGCGCAGGCGGAGAAGAAGGCCATCTCGCGCCAGCTCGACCAGGCCAAGGAGCGCTTCGAGGTGGGACTGGTGGCCATCACCGATGTGCACGAGGCCCAGGCGCGTTACGACCAGTCGAAGGCGAACGAGATATCGGCGCGCAACGCGGTGGACAATGCCTGGGAGGTGTTGCGCGAGATCGTCTCGACGGCACCGGGCACGCTCGATGACCTGAAGGTGAAGTTGCCGATGATTCCGCCGCAACCGGCGGATATCGATGAATGGACCCGTACCGCACAGCAGCACAATCCGGAGGTGGTGTCGGCCGGTCTGGCGGCCGAGATCGCCCGTCAGAACATCGAGGCCAAGCGCGCGGGCAACTATCCCAGTCTCGATCTCGTCGGCTCACTGAGCCGGGCCCGCTCCAACGCCACCTCGGGCACCGATGTGAATTCGGGAACCATCGGCCTGCAGCTGAGCCTGCCGCTCTACACCGGGGGCGGGGTCGAGTCGGGTACCCGCCAGGCCAGGTACCAGTTCGAGGCGGCTCAGGACGGGCTGGAGCAGAAGCGCCGGGCCGTCGCCCGCCAGGTCCGTGATGCCTACCGCGGGATCCAGGCGAGCATCAGCCGTGTCGAGGCATTGAATGCAACGGTCCGTTCGGCGATGAGCGCACTGGAGGCCACCGAGGCCGGTTTCGAGGCCGGAACCCGTACCCTGGTCGATGTGCTCAACGGCCAGAGCGCGCTGTTCAAGGCGCGGCGCGATTATGCGCAGGCCCGCTACGACTACGTGGTGAATACGCTGAGCCTGCTGCAGGCCGCCGGCACCCTGTCGGCTGATGACGTCACACGCGTGAATGCCTGGCTGGAGTAACCTGGGAACGCGGCATGATCCTCCCGGGTTGCGCTGCACTCCACCCGGGCTACCGTTGTAAAGCAATCTTAAAGATCCCGGCTGGCGCCGGGATCTTTATTGGTAGCCAGTTCCTGCAGCTGGCGCTTACGAAATCGCCCCTGGGTGGAGAGCGCTGGTACAATACCGCCCATGTCAGGAAATACCATCGGAAAACTTTTCACAGTCACATCCTTCGGCGAGAGCCACGGGCCAGCCATCGGTTGCATCATCGACGGCTGCCCGCCGGGAATGATGCTGTCGGAGGCGGATCTCCAACCCGACCTGGATCGCCGTCGCCCCGGCAAGACCCGTCATACCACCCAGCGCCGGGAGCCGGACGAGGTGCAGATCCTGTCCGGCGTGTTCGAGGGTCGGACCACCGGCACCCCCATAGGCCTGATCATCCACAACACGGATCAGCGCTCCAAGGACTACGGCGACATCGCGCAGAAGTTCCGTCCCGGGCATGCCGATTACACCTATATCCAGAAATACGGCATCCGCGATTACCGGGGCGGGGGACGTTCCTCCGCGCGTGAGACCGCGATGCGGGTCGCCGCCGGCGCGGTGGCCAAGAAGTACCTCAAGGAACGCTACGGCATGCGTGTCCGCGCCTACCTGTCGGCGCTGGGGCCGATCCGGCCGCAGGGCTTCGACTGGGAGCCGGTCGAGAGCAATCCCTTCTTCTGGCCGGATGCGGGGCAGGCGGCGCAGCTCGAGGCTTACATGGATGAATTGCGCAAGGAAGGTAACTCGGTCGGTGCCGAGGTCACGGTCGTGGCCAACGGGGCGCAGCCGGGGTGGGGCGAGCCGGTATTCGACCGTCTGGATGCCGATGTGGCGCATGCCCTGATGAGCATCAACGCGGCCAAGGGCGTCGAGATCGGTGCCGGATTCGAGTCGGTGGCGCAGAAGGGTACCGAGCACCGGGACGAGATGACCCCGGAGGGCTTTCTGTCCAACAACGCTGGCGGCATCCTCGGTGGCATCTCCAGCGGGCAGGACATCGTGGCCAGGGTGGCCTTCAAGCCGACCTCCAGTATCCGCCTGGGCGGGCAGACCGTGGATGTGCAGGGTGATTCGACGGATGTCATCACCAAGGGGCGTCACGACCCCTGCGTGGGCATTCGCGCGGTGCCGATCGTGGAGGCCATGCTTGCGATCGTGCTGCTCGACCATGCCCTGCGTCATCGCGCCCAGAACGCGGACGTACATCCCGACACGCCGGTCATCCCGCCGCTGGCCGGCTGCTGATCGCCCCGCTGGCCCGGCGGAGACGCATCGATGCCGTACTGGCGCCTGTCGACCTTCTACTTCTTCTATTTTGCGCTGCTCGGGGCACTGGTCCCTTACTGGGGACTTTTCCTGCAGCGTCGTGGCTTCGATGCGGTGGCCATCGGCCAGCTGATGGCCATCCTGATGGCCACCAAGATCGTGGCGCCGAACGTCTGGGGCTGGCTGGGTGACCACCTCGGGCACCGCATGGTCATCGTGCGCCTGGCCTCGCTGGTGTCCCTGCTGGTGTTCCTGGGGATGTTCGGCGCACAGGGATTCTGGGCCATCGCCCTGGTCATGACCCTGTACAGCTTCTTCTGGAATGCCTCGCTGCCGCAGTTCGAGGCGGTTACCTTCAATTATCTCGGCAGGCAGGCAGCGCGTTATGCGCGAATCCGCCTGTGGGGGTCGGTCGGGTTCATCGTGACGGTGGTGGTCCTGGGGGCGCTTGTCGACCGGCTCGGGACCGAGACCCTTTTGTATGCGCTGCCCCTGATCTTTGTCGGGATCTGGCTCAGCTCGCTGAGTGTGCGTGATCCCGATCCCCAGCCGCATCTGCAGGATCAGCCCTCGCTGTTCAGCATCCTGCGCCGGCCGGCCATCCTGGCCTTTTTCGGCGCGGTGTTCCTGATGCAGATGAGCCACGGCCCCTACTACGCCTTCTACTCCATCTACATGGAGGATCATGGCTACAGCAAGACCCTGATCGGCCAACTGTGGGCGCTCGGGGTGTTGGCGGAGGTCGGGGTGTTCCTGGTCATGCATCGTCTGCTGCAACGCTGGGGCGCGCGCCGGGTACTGATCGGCAGTCTCGCGCTGGCGGCGGTGCGCTGGCTGTTGATCGGTTACTTCCCGGAGGTGATGGCGGTGTTGTTGTTCGCGCAACTGCTGCACGCGGCCACCTTCGGCACCTTCCATGCATCGGCCATCGACATGGTGCACCGTTATTTCCCCGGTAAACTGCAGGGCAGGGGTCAGGCCCTGTATGCCAGTCTAAGCTTTGGGGCGGGCGGTGCCGTGGGCAGCCTGGGTAGCGGTTTTGCCTGGGACGGCCTCGGAGCGCCGGCCAGCTTTGCCATCGCCAGTGGCGTGGCCCTGGCTGGTATGCTGGTGGCCTGCCTGTTCATCGACAAACAACCTGTCTGACCCATGGATAAAACGAACAAGAAATGGCGCCATCGCCTGCCGTTGCTGGTCCTGGCACTGGCTATCCTGGTTGCGGCGATGCTGATCGCGACCCGTCCGAGGCCGGCGCCGGTGGTGGCGGCGGAGCGGGCCTGGCTGGTGGGTGCCAGGACGGTACAGTTGCAGACCCTGTCACCGCACGTCCCGCTGTACGGGCGCCTGGAATCCCTCGCATCGGCCCGCCTCAACGCGGCAGTGGCGGCCGATGTACAGGAGGTGCGCGTGGTCGAAGGGGGCCAGGTGGCTGCCGGCGACCTGCTGGTGCGGCTCGACGAGTGCGAGGCGCGACTGCGGTTCGAACAGCGTGAGGCCGATGTCATCGACGCCGAGGCGCGCATCGAGAGCGAGAAGGCGCGTTTCGAATCCGACCGGAAGTCCCTGCAGCGCGAACAGCAACTGCTCAAGCTGACGCGCGACGAGGTCAGGCGGCTGCAGGACCTGATGCGCAAGAAGGTGAGTTCCCAGTCCACCCTGGATGCAGCGCGCCAGGCGGTCGAGCGGCAGGCGGTCGCGGTGGCGGCGCGGCAGCGTTCGATCGCGGAGCACCCGGCACGCCTGGCCCAGGCCGAGGCCGCGTTGAAGCGCGCGCATGCGCTGCGTGACCAGGCCAGACTGGACCTGGCGCGCTGTACGGTGAGGGCGCCGTTTTCCGGGCGCGTGGCGAGTCGCCCGGTGGCGGTCGGACACCGGGTCAGGGTAGGGGACGCCCTGCTGACCCTGTATGACAACCATGCGATGGTGTTGCGGGCACTGATCCCGGACCGCTACCTGAGCGCGGTCCGGGCGGCGATGAACGCCGGCCACCCGCTGTCGATTACCGGCCAGCTCGATGGCCGGCCGGTCACGGGCGAGCTGCGCGGACTGGTGGGCGAGGTGGATGCCAATACCGGTGGCGTGTTCGCCCTGTTCGATGTGCACGGCGAAGCACAATTGCTGCAGCAGGGGCGACTCCTGCAGGTCGACCTGTCGCTCCCGCCACAGCCGAACGTGCTGTCCCTGCCGCATGAAGCGGTGTATGGCCGCGACAGGATCTACGTGGTGGACGGGGACAGCCGCATGCGTCCGCTGCGGGTCGAACGGCTTGGAGAGGTCCGTGGAAAGAACGGCGAGACCCGTCTGCTGGTACGCTCCGGGCGTCTGAAGCCTGGCATGCAGGTCGTGACCACCCAACTGCCCAACGCGATCGACGGCCTGCTGGTGCGGGTGAGCGGGGGTCGCGCGCAGTGAGCTTCACTCACCGCAATGACATCGTCGGCATTTTCGCCCGGCATCCGGTTGCCGCGAATCTGCTGATGCTGATCATCCTGTTGGCCGGGGTCTGGGGCCTGAGCCGCCTCAATGTCCAGTTCTTCCCCAACTTCGAGGTCGAGGTGGTCGTGGTGCGTACCATCTGGAGCGGCGCCAATGCAGAGGACGTGGAGCGTTCCCTGACCCTGCCGCTGGAACACGCCCTGCGCAACGTGGACGGGCTGGACAAGATGACCTCCACCTCCAGCCAGGGGGTCAGCGTGATCAGCCTGGAGTTTCCGGAGGGCACCGACATGGGGGCAGCGACCAACCGGGTCGACCAGGAGGTGCGCGGGGTGCGCAACCTGCCCACCGATGCCCAGGACCGGGAGGTGATCCATGTGCTGCGTTACGAGCCGGTGGCGCGCCTGCTCATTCACGGGCCGGCGGACCGCTCCGGGCTGCGGCACCTGGTGCGGCGGATCGAGCGCGAACTGCTCGATCGGGGGATCGCCAAGATCGATATCCAGGGGCTGCCGGACGAAGAGATGGCGATCGAGGTGCCGCGAGCGGCCCAGGAGAACCTGGGACTGTCGCTGGCCCGCATCGGTCAGCGCATCGACAGTCTGTCCCGCGACGCGCCGGCGGGTACGGCAGGCCGCGACGATGTCGGGCGGGAACTGCGTACCATCAGCCAGGGTCGGACCGAGGCGGCGTTCGCGCAGCTGCCGCTGGTGGCGGACAGCAAGGGGGAGCTGATCCGTCTGGGTGACGTGGCCCGGATAGAGCGGCGTCCGCGTCCCAACCAGGTGGAGGTCGCCTACCAGGGCGGACCCGCCGTGGCCATGGTGCTTCAGCGCTCCGCGACAGCGGATTCGCTCGAATCCGCACGCACCCTGCAGACGTGGCTGGCGGCCACCCGTCCCTCCTTGCCGCCGGGCATCGAGATCACCGTCTATGACGAGACCTGGCATCTGATCAAGGAACGCATCAACCTGTTGCTCAGAAACGGGGCCGGCGGATTGCTGCTGGTGGTCGGGATCCTGTTTCTGTTCCTGAACGGGCGGGTCGCCTTCTGGGTGGCCCTGGGCATCCCGGTGTCCTTCATGGCAACCCTGGCGATCATCTACCTGGCTGGTGGCAGCATCAACATGATCTCGCTGTTTGCGCTGATCATGGCGCTGGGCATCATCGTGGACGACGCGATCGTGGTTGGGGAGGACGCGCTGACCCATTACCAGACCGGAGAACACTCGCTGGAAGCCGCCGAGGGCGGGGCAAGGCGCATGGCGGGGCCGGTTATGTCGTCCTCGCTCACCACCATTGCCGCCTTTATTCCGCTGTTCTCGGTCAGCGGTATCATCGGCAAGTTCCTCGGCGATATCCCTTTCGTCATCGTTTGCGTGATACTGGCCTCGCTGGTGGAAAGCTTCCTGGTCCTGCCGGGGCATTTGCGTCACAGTTTTCATCGTATGCAACATGCGGCACCCGGTGCCTTTCGCCAGCGCTGGGACGCCGGCTTTGCGCGTTTTCGCGACAGCCCCTTCCGGCGTGCGGTCGCATGGTCTGTGCATCACCGCCTGGGCACCCTGGCGCTGGCCTTCTCCACTATCGTGTTGCTGGTGGGACTGATGGCTGGGGGACGCATGGGTTTCTCCTTCTTCCCCAGCGTGCCCGGGAGTTTTATCGTTGCCACCACTTCTTTCGTCGCCGGGACTCCGCCGCAACGGGTGCATCGTTTCATCGACCAGGTGGAGAAGGCGCTGTACCAGACCAACGACGAGTTCGGCGGCGAGCTGGTGCGTGTGGCGCAGGTCTCCTACGGGCTGGGCTATTTCTCGGCGGCACGCCAGACCCAGAGAGGAGACCAGTTTGCCTCGGTGGTGGTGGAGCTGGTCCCCAATGACCAGCGGGCGGTGAGCAACGAGGTGTTCATCGAGCACTGGCGCAAGCGGCTCGAACTGCCGCCTGGGCTGGAGTATCTGACCACCACGGTGCGCATGGGCGGACATCCGGGGCGTGATCTCGAGGTACGACTCAGTGGCGCGGATCCGGAACGCCTGAAGCAGGTGGCACTGGACCTGGCCGAGGCGATTCGCGCCATCCCGGGCACCGGCAGCATCGAGGACGACATGCCGTTCGGTCAGCAGCAGATGGTGTTCCGGCTCAAGCCCCTGGGCGAGGCGCTCGGGCTCAGCGTCGACGAGGTGGCGCGCCAGCTGCGTGCAGCCTTCGACGGTTACCTGGCGCAGATCTTCAACGAGGGTGACGAGGAGATCGAGGTGCGGGTGATGTTGCCGGACAGGGAGCGGCACCGCTTGGCCGCGCTGGACGAGTTCCGCCTGTTCCTGCCCAACGGCCACAGCGTGCCGCTGGACTCTGTAGTGCAGTTCAAGGAACGGCGCGGCTTCAAGGCCCTGCGCCACGCCGATGGGCGGCTCGCGGTCAGCGTATTCGCCGATGTGGACAAGAAGGTCACCAATAACAATGCGGTCAGGGCACGCCTGGCGGACTCGGTACTGCCGGCCCTGGTCAAACGCTATGACATCCACTGGGAGTTCACCGGCCGCGCCGAGGACCGGGCGGAAACGATGACCGACATGAAACGCGGTGCCCTGTTTGCCCTGGCCATGATCTACGTGGTGCTGGCCTGGGTGTTTGGATCCTACAGCTGGCCGCTGGTGGTGATGGCGATCATTCCGTTCGGCATCGTGGGGGCGTTGCTCGGTCATTGGGCGATGGGCATCACGCCGACCATCCTGTCCATGTTTGGCTTGTTCGCCCTGTCGGGTATCGCGGTCAACGATTCCATCATCCTGGTGGTCTTCTACAAGCAGCTGCGTGCGCAGGGCATGGGTCTGCGCGAGGCGCTGGTGGAGGCCTCCTGTCAGCGTCTGCGGGCGGTGCTGCTGACCTCTCTGACCACCATCGCCGGGCTGTTGCCGCTGCTGTTCGAGACCTCCCTGCAGGCGCAGTTCCTGATCCCCATGGCGGCCTCGATCTCCTTCGGCCTGGCCTTCACCACCTTCCTGGTGCTGTTCCTGGTGCCGGCCCTGCTTTCCGCCATGGAGCAGTTGCGGGAGCGTATCGCCTCAAGGGTGGATCTGGCCGACCAAGTAGCCTGGATGGAACGAAGTGGAATCCGGGAAAGGGACCATTCATGACAATTTCCCGGGTTTCGCTACGCTGCACCCGGGCTACGTTCGGTGCGGGTGGGTTTGGCAGCTTGCCATCATCGCCTGCGCGGCGTTGCTCAGACTGCGCTTTTCATGGGTCACCACGCCCAGCTGTCGGGAGAGCTTCAACCCCGGTACGCGCAGGCCAACCAGTTGTGATGTCAGCTGGGTGGCCGGCAGCAGGCTCCAGCCAAGGCCGGCCTCGGCCAGCATGCGCAGGGTCTCGAGATAGTTGGTCTCCATGCTGATGTTCAGCCTGAGTCCCGCCTCGCCTACCGCGCGCTCCAGGATGCCCCGGGTGTAGGTGTTGCTGCTGGGCAGCACGGCCGGATGCTCGAGCAACTGCTTCAGGTCGAGCTGGCGCCTTCCGGCCAGGGGATGATCGCGGCCGACCATGATCATGAGCGGATCGTCCCAGATCATCCGGGTGTGGAGGTGCGGCAGGGGGGTTAGCCCGGATATTTCATCCGCTTCTCGCTTTTCCGGGCGGTCAGTGGATGGAAGATGTGGTGCCTCGAACGGGACGTGGAAAGGCTCGTGAAGGGCTATTTTCTAGGCTGCAGGCACA
>JAKRWE010000125.1 GCA_024712425.1 Chromatiales bacterium | reverse complement strand
TCCACCTCCACATCGGTGACCTGCCAAGGTGCCTGGATACCCAGTATCTGGGTGTATAGATCAACGTCTCTCATGCTCCCCTACGCTAAACTACCCACTCGATCAGGGGAAGAGCCCTTAAAATAGCACAAAGCCCTCTTTTCAACACTAACCCAAATAAACCATGCGACATAAAGGGGCTAAAAAGGCTTTGTATACAATCTGTTATAAAACCCGGTAATTTTCTGCGACGTAATTCGGGATTGCCAGGAACCGATAGCGGCTCAGTTGACACGCAATGCCCCGGCGCGCGGATCCGCTGCCTCGAGCAGCATGTTGCGAATCTGTCGCAACTGTTCCCGTTGGCCGCTGTCGCGAAACCGTATTCCGGCCTCGTAATAGGCATCCTGCGCATCCGCTGTCCTGCCCATGGACTGGTAGAGCTGCCCCAATTCCGCAAATACCGATGCATCTTCGGGCCGGTCAGCCAGGTAGCGCAGATACAGACGCTCGGCCTCTCCGGTATTTCCCGCCCAGGCCGCCTCACGCGCCTGCTTCAACAAACGCTGCGCACTCGCCTGTCTATCGGGCGCGGGGTGCTGGCCATCGGGCGTACGGAAACGTGGCGCGGCGACCACCGTACCAGCCGCTTGCGGTGGCGATGCCGCGAGATCACGGGGCGATGGCCGCTCCGTAACCGCGGCCTGTCCCCGCAGGGGCCTGAACACCGTGCCGGCATCGGCCTGTTCCGCTGCCACCGGATGTTCAATGGTATGCGCGGCGCCGGCAGGTGACGAAACATCACCCGAAGGGTCTGTCATACCGTCCCGGGACGACAACCGGTGAGATGAATCCGCATCGTGTTGGTCATCGGATGCCGATTGCACGGGTGCGGCCTCGCCTGCGCTTTGACTGTGCTCCCCGCTTGTCGCCTCAGCCAGCGCTGGTGCGATAGCACTCTCCTCCGCATCCGCACCAACACCGAACAATGGCCCCCTGTACAGGACAGCCACGACGGCAAAGGCGAGGAAACCCAACACGACAAGATGGTTCAGAAACCATCCAAGTAACCGGCCCAACGGGCTCTCTTTCACCTTTCATCCCCCTTCCGGTGGCGTGGCCACACGATCACGGACAGCGCTCAGGCTCAAGAGAGTAACTGCGGATAAAGCGCCGCCGCAAGCGCATTCCACTCGGCCGCCCCCTTGCTGCGGGGTTGTTGCTCGAATACAGCCAGCCCCTCGCTGAAAGAGCGTCGATAAGCGGTCCGCTGAGCCAGGCGCGGCTTGAGATATTCGATCCCCGGCAGACTGATCAGGGCAGCGGCCGCTTCATCGGATTCGCGGATGGCGTGATGGGTGTCGGCACGATTGATAAAGCCGAGCACCTCAACGTCACGCTCGCCGGCGTTGGCGGCCACGAAACGCAGGAAGCGCTGGGTCGACCAGATATCGGCCTGGCTGGGCGGGACCGGCACCAGGATACGGTCGGCTATCGCGATGCTTCGCCTGAGGTTGTCCATGGAGGCCGTCCCGACATCGATCAGTTCC
Organism: Chromatiales bacterium; assembly: GCA_024712425.1. GTDB lineage: Bacteria > Pseudomonadota > Gammaproteobacteria > Chromatiales > Chromatiaceae > MONJU. The sequence continues at coordinate 7,456 of JAKRWE010000125.1, read as the reverse complement.
TGGTCGTGTTTGCGCAGGGCATCCGGGTGATCGTGCAACATCGCCGCCCTTTCCTGCCGAACGGTGGGCTTGTAGCCCTCCTCGTCCCTGACCTGAAGCACATCGCTCAGGGTCGCCTGTGGGTCGGCATCGATTACGACCACGTCCGTGCCCGCCAAGGCCAGCCAGATCGCCAGATTGAAGGTCACGGTACTCTTTCCCGAGCCCCCCTTGAGACTGCCGATCATGGTGATCATACGCTGCGCTCCCAGCCCGGGTTCATGCGATCAATACAGCCCCGCGATCGGAAAACCTGCACCGAGCGGACCACGGTCGAAATAGCGATCACGCTGCCCATACCCGGGGCGGGAGCCATACCAGCCCGGCTGCGAAGGCGCGCTCCATGCCATACCCCAAGGCGGCGGAACCGGGAGCGGCGGGTATCCCATCGGCATGCCACCGACGTAGGGCTGCCCGCCCCATACCGGGTACAGCGGCGGCACGAAAGGATTGAAACCCACACCCGGGACGGTGGCAAAGGGCGTGGCCGGATAGGGTCCTGGAACCATACCCGGCACCGGCGGATAGGGCATGGGTGGCGGAGGCAGCATGCCAACTGGCGCCGGTGGGTACATACCGCCTGCAAACGGCCCATAGGGGCTCATGGGGGCCGGCGGCGCCATGGGAACCCGCGGCATGGGGTAGGCGGCAGCCGGTACCGGGTAATTGTCGGCTACCCGTTGCGGCCGGTAACTGCGCGTCGGCTGATCCGCCGGTCGCCAGGCGTACTGTCGGATAAATGCAGGTTGCGGGGCATATTGGCCCTGAACCGATACGAAGGGCGGGCCTGGATAGGGCGCTGGCGGGCGCGGCGGCATCATAAAGTGGCCCGGAGGCACCGGCCGGAATCGCGGATCGTTCATTCCACGCGGCATGGCTTGGGCCATCGGCATGGGCATAGCGCCGGTTGGCATATTCTGGGGTGCAGGGCGCCATTGCTGGAACTCGGCCCCCACAGCAGTACCTCCAGCCAACGCCAGTGAAAACACGCCAAGTCTGATCCAACGGTCAATTTTCATCGATTGTTCTCTGATATTTGCTTATGTGATTGGGACGCTACGGCACGGCCATCTTGCGCGGCCTGTGCATGAATGCGGCACGGAATCCCGATAAACGCAATATATACGCTTAATTCGACCTGTCAACCACAATATGTTGTGTATAAAAGCTGTGGAAAAATGTTCATTAACTGTGAAAAACCTGGATAAACTTGAAAATCATATTTTAAATCAATATGTTACAAGTCGATCTTAAATCACCGCCTGATTCCGTCCTGACCCGTCACCTCACCCGTGGTGACGTGGCGGGAAACGGATTCCTATCTGAAGGCAAGCGGGTTGCGGGAAGAAGAGAGCGTCTTTTACCAGTATCCCGGCCAGTACGGCGGGATCATTGGCGGTGGCGGCGTGTAAGGCACCGGCGGGTACGGCGGCAGCACGGGGCCCGGCAGGTAGGGATAAGAGGGACCACCCGTCCATGCCCCGCCCCCCCAGTAAGGCGGATAGGCATAGCCCGGAACCTGCTGACCATAAGGTGCTACAGGCGTCGACGTGTCCGGCTCGGGCTCGCTCAGGTGGTTTCTCTGCAGCGGTCTGAACCGTGCCTGGGGCGATTGGCCGGAGGATGCGGACGTCGCTGCATTCTCCTCGGCACCTGCGCGCTTATCCGGACGGAAAACCACCAACTCGCTGTCCAGCGGCTGGTGCAGGCCGGTTTGGGAAGCAAAGGCATACCCACCTGGCACATGAGCGCCAGCCGTCAGAAACAGCAGACAAACCAACGCACGTACGATCAGGTTACCACTCAAGTCACCAACCACCGTCTTGACGCACCGACAGGCGAAGCTAAAGCAATAACATCACTATGCCGGCTAAGTGCTTAATTCTTAATAAGACTAGCAGTCAAAACGCCTTATGGCCAATGCGTAACCGCGTCAGGCCAGTCCGTCGTCGCTGATATTGTCGGGCGCCTTGAGCCGGATGCCCCGGCGCGAACGCCCGTTGGTGTTGTCCTCGGCCTCGTCCTGACGGGCCTGGGGTGGTTTTTTTGGCTCGGGAGTCTGTTTCGCCTCGACCTTCTTCTTCGGCGCCTTCTTGGACACCGCCTTACGGGCCGACACCTTCCGGGCCGCCGCTTCCTTGCCGGACGCCTTTTTCGCTGCCGCCTTCTTCCTGGGCGTCTTTCTGGTCGATGCCTTGCGCACCACGATCTTCTTGTTGGCCGGGACGGGTTGCTCCGCTGCCTCCCCGGCCACCTCGCCCGCCGCAGCTTTGGCCTCGTTCTCAGCGCCTGCAGACGAGGGCGCTGGTGTTTCTTTGGCCTCCGTCACCGGAGTCGGGGGCGTCTGTGCCGGTGGGGCCGGTGGTGTCGGCGGCACTGCAAAGCGCGTGGTTTCTTTATCCCCAGCCCGACGGCCAAACCATCCGGCAACCATCTGCCCCACTGCCATCAGGCCAAAGATAACCGAAGCGATGCCGCCCCACAGACGTACCCATAGCGGCTGCGAAGCCTCCCTGGGGCTGGTGTGGCCGGCCTCCGACTGCGCCGGCAGCAGGTTCGCCTTCTCGCAATCGACTCCGGCCACTTCACACAGGGATTCCGCCGCATTGACACAACCCAGCGGGATTACCACCAAGGTAAGGATGGTTGATACCAGAACACCGGAGGCCAGGGAAATCGCCATACCCTGGAAGATCGGATCGAAGAAGATGACCGATGATCCGCACACCAGCGCCAGCGCGGTGATCAGGATCGGCCGCGTCCGCGTCTTGCATGCGCCGATCACTGCCTCCACCACGGTCTGTCCGTCCTGGATCGCGTGCACCGAGAAATCCACCAGCAGGATGGAGTTACGCACGATGATCCCCGCCAGCGCGATCCAGCCGATCATCGAGGTGGCGGTGAACTCACCACCCCAGCCCATCTGGAAAAACAGGGCGTGCGCCGGGATGATACCGAGCAGGGTCAGCGGGATGGGCGCCATGATCAACGCCGGCACCCGGAAGTTGCCGAACTCCCATACCACCAGGATGTAGATCAGGCCGAGTGCCGCAATGAACGCCAGCCCCATGTCACGGAAGGTCTCATAGGTGACTGTCCACTCCCCGGCCCATTCGAAACCCGAATGGCTGTCATCCGGTGGCGGGCCGGTCCAGAAGATATTGTCACACAGGCGCACGCCGTCGGGCGTCTCGCAGCCCAGTTCCCTGAGCTCGTCCTGCATCTGGAACATCCCGTAGATCGGTGCGGCCAGTTTGCCACCCACATCCGCCACCACGAACTCCACCGGCCGCAGGTCCTTGTGGAGGGCGGTAAAGTCCTCCACCCGGCGCTCGAAGCGCCCCAGTTCGCGTAACGGAACCCCGGCCCCATCGGACGCCGTGACCAGTATGTCGCCCAGGCGGGAGACATTGGATCGCTCGGAAAGCGGTATCTGAATGACGATATTGATCGGCTCGTGACCGGCACGCTGCTTCACATCCCCCAGCACGAAGCCGCCGAGCGCCATCGACAGCTCACGGTTGATCGCCTCGACCGTGATACCCCGGCGCTGCGCCTTCTCGTAGTCGATCTCGAAGTGCCAGTAGTCGTAGGGTTCGCGCATGAAATTGTCGACATCCACCAGGCTCTCGGTCTCGCGGAAGATATCGGTGAGCATCCCGGCCACCTTGCGGCGGGTATCTGGGTCCGGCCCATGCACCTCCGCCGCCACCGACTGCAGCACGGGCGGACCCGGTGGCATCTCCACGACGGTAAAGGAGACACCGCTCTCGCCCACGATCTCGCTGACCAGTTCACGCGCCTCCACCGCGATCTCATGGCTGGTGCGTTCGCGGTCCTCCTTGTCCAGCAGCTCCAGCTGCACCTCGGCCTGCCAGGGCTCGTGACGCAGGTAGTAATGGCGAACCATCCCGTTGAAGTCGAAGGGCTTGGCGGTGCCCACGTAGATCTGCGCATCCACCACCTCGGGCATGCGCCGCAGGCGGTCCGCAACCCGGTGTGCCATGTTCCCGGTAACGGCCAGCGCGGTACCCTCGGGCATGTCCAGAACGATCGAGAACTCGGGCTTGTTGTCCAGCGGCAGCATCTTCACCGCCACCCACTTGAAATAGAAGAAGGAGCACATCAGCAGGAAGGTGCCCCACATGGCCAGCTTGAACAGACGTGCACGGCGCCTGTCCCTGACCATGGGCAGCAGAATGCGCCGGAATAGGCCGTCCAGCCACTCGGCCTCCCGTACCTCGCGCTTCTCCGCGCTCTCGAGGTAGTGCATAGTGGGACGCAACTTCCCGTGAATCGCCAGCCACGGCGTGAACACGAACGCGGCAAACAGCGATATGGCCATGGCCATCGAGCCCAGCACCGGAATGGGCAGCATGTAGGGCCCCATCATCCCGGAGACGAAGCCCATCGGAAGCAGTGCGCCGATGACCGTGCCGGTGGCCAGGATCGTGGGGTTACCCACCTCCCGCACCGCATCCACCGCGGTGGCCATGTCGGTGGTGCCCGCCGCCAGCCAGCGCCGGTAGATGTTCTCCACCACCACGATGGCGTCGTCCACCAGGATGCCGATGGCAAAGATCAGCGCGAACAGGGAGACGCGGTTGATGCTGAACCCGAGCAACCAGCCACAGGTGATGGTAAACAGCAACACCACCGGTATGACCAGCATGACCACCGCCGCCGGCTTGATCGCCTTGAAGGCCAGTCCGACCAGGATGACCACGAAGCCGGTCGCCACGAACAGCTTGAAGACCAGCTCATCGAACTTGTCCTCGGCCGTCTTCCCGTAGTCACGGGTGATGCTGACGTTCACATCGTTGGGGATCAGCCGCCCCTTGAGCGCATTGACCCGCTCAACTACCTCTTTGACGACCTTGACCCCGTTGGTGCCCTTTTTCTTGGCGACCGCGAGGGTCACCGCCGGCACCGCCACCGCGCGGTCCGGGTCCGGGCTGGCCGCGCCCGTGTAATAGGCCACCATCTGGTGCGCATCCGCGGGACCTTGGTGGACATCCGCCACATCGTGCACGTAGACCGGTACGCCATTGTGGATACCCACCTGCAGGGCCTTCACATCGTCAACCGTCTTCAGAAAGGCACCCGACACGATCTTGAGGTGGGATCCGCTGGATTCGACGTTACCCATCTGCTGTTCCAGGTTGGCACCGCGGATCGCCTGCGCCACCTGCCCCAGGCTCAGGCCGAAGCCGGCCAGGCGCTCGGGGAAGACCTCGATGATTACCTGCTCCGGGCGTCCGCCGACCACGAAACTGTTACCCGTATCTGGAATCTCGTTGATGATCTGGAGCACCGACTGCCCCAGCCGGCGCAGTTGCGAGTCATCCACGTCCGGTATGCCGTCGTTGTTGTAATCCTTCTCCGACCACAGGGTGATGGTCACCACCGGCACGTCGTCGATACCCTTGGCCTTGACCAGGGGCGGCTTGACCCCCGGGGGGATCCGGTCGAGGTTGGAGGCCAGTTTGTCGTTGACCTTCACCAGGGACGGCCCCATCTCTTCACCGACCTTGAACTGGACTGTCACCACGCCCTGCCCGCGGTGGCTCGCGGAATAGACGTGCTTGACCCCGGCGATCTCGTACATGAGACGCTCCAGGGGCTGCACCGCGAGCGAGGCGACCTGGTCGACGTCCGCGCCCGGGTACTGCACGAACAGGTCCACCATGGGCACCGAGATCTGCGGGTCTTCCTCCCGCGGCGTCATCATGATCCCGAGGATGCCCAGGCCGAGCATCGCGATATAGAGCAATGGGGAGAGCGGCGAGTTGATAAAGAAGCGGGCGATGCTGCCCGCTATGCCCAGACTGTTCGCCTCGTCAATGATCCCCGATTCCCAGGGTGTAGAGGGTTTTGTATCAAGGTCGCTCATACGTCTGAATCGATCCTACGCATTGACAAGGTCCCGGGGCATTCCACACCCGGTTTTATTATTCGGCCGGCTCTGACTCGGTAACCGAAGACTGCTTCAGGATGTCCGGTCCAGGGTTGGCATAGACACGATCACCCTCCGCGATACCCGACAGCACGGTTGTCATGCCACCCGGCAGCCGCTTGCCTTCACGGATCATCCGCAGTTCCGGTTGCCCCTGGTCGTTCTGCACGAACACGATCGGCAGACTCCCGCGGTAGCGGATAGCCGTGCTGGGAATGGCCGGCATGCGCGCCAGGCCACCCGCGATCGAGGTATCGGGAATCATGACCTTGGCGTACATCCCGGGCTTGGAGACACCCTGGGGAATATCGAACTTGACCTTGATGGTATGGCGCTGCACGTCTGCCATCGGGTAGACCTGGGCCACGCGCACGTCCACCGCCTCGGGATGGTCGTCGAAAGTCGCGGCTGCCGGGAGCACCTGCATCGGCTGCAGCCCCTGCGCCAGCCGGGCCGGCACATTGACCTCTATCTGCAGCCAGGAGACGTCCGCATATTTCAGGAGCGGCCGGCCCGGCTGAACCGTGTCACCCTCCTCCACCATTTTCTGCATGATCACCCCGTCGAAGGGCGCCAGGCTCTTGGTATCGCGCAGTTTCGCATCGATGGCCTTGATCTCGGACTGCGCCCGCAGCATGGCGCTGCGCGCCTGTTCGATCTGGGTGCTGGAGGCGTACAGGTCCGCGCTGCGCTCGGCGTCCCGGTCCCGCTCGCCGAAGAAATCCTCGGCCGGCCGGGTGAACATCTGGTCGAACAAGTTGGGAATGCCCATGCCGCCGGGGGCCGACTTGGTCCGTGGGGACCAGAGCTCGCGCGAGTACTGCACACCTGCATTCCGCAACTGCGCCTCGGCAGCGGTGTACTGCGCATAGGCGGCCGTGCGCTTGGCGAGCAGCTCATCCTCGTCCAGCGCAATAAGCAGATCCCCTTCCTTGAAGGCGCCCCCCTCGACCCCGGCCACGTATCTCACACGTCCTGGCAGCTGCGCGGCCAGGGTGACCTCGCGGTAAGGGACCACGCTGCCACCGATCGCGACCGTGGGCTGTTCCTTGGAGGCCTTTACCACGAAGATATCGCCTGAGCTGCCCTCGGTGACTGCCTGCCCGACGCCCGCCAATCCAAGCATCCCGACGAACGCCACGGCTAAATATCTTCGCATGGTTGTTCCGACCCCTGAACAGTTGTTGCACGCCGGACCCCGGTACCGCTCAGGGCCGCTGAAATTGCGCGCGGATTATCCCCCAGCAGGCGCTTCAATGCAATGAAACATTCCTCTGCTTCCCAGGCTGGCGCACCATAAAAAAACGCTAACCCCTTAAATTGAAATATGTTTATCACTTCCACTGTCAACCCAATTCTAAAATGTCCCCTTTTCTCCCAAGCTGAAATGTCCCCTTGGTGAGTCCGGGGTCATGAGGGGACGAGGGGGCGCCTCATCTCCAGGGATGGTCCGGTGCAGGC
>JAKRWE010000124.1 GCA_024712425.1 Chromatiales bacterium | reverse complement strand
CCTCCCGTCGCCCGTGTCAAAAAACGACGGAAAGGGTACGGCCACATGGCCCGGAATGCCCCGATGGGTGGGTCAAAATTGTTGGCCATAGGTGGGTCAGAATAGATGGGCATTAACATCCAACACCACCTGAGAATCGAGGCCGACGGTCAATTCGTTGCCGTCGCGCAACTCGATCAACACGGCTCCGGCGGCGCCCGTGACAATCACCTCGTTTGGATAGACGAGATCACCGACACTCAGCACGCGTTCACTGCCATCCGTTGCTCTCGCAACCACATCCCCTTTGACCATCCGGACATAGCCGATGGAATCAGGAGTGATACTGGTCGGAATGGTTGCCATTGGAAAATCCTCGTTATGGTGGTTACCAGCAGGCATTCGACCCAAGAAGGAAATTCTTTAGTCGTTCAATACCTTAGTTCGTATAACGAAAGAGAATAGTCAGCCTGGGGAAGCAGCCCCATTGGACCTTGGTACTAGAAATACCGATCCAGTCACCCCGTTCCCAGGAAGCAGATGCCCAAACCGGGAAGCCAGGCCGGTACCACGCAGCCGTACGGGACAGCGTTATGCCTGTTCCCTGATCAGCATCGCCAGTTGCAGGCGATCCCGGGCACCGGTCTTACGGTAAATGGAACTCAGGTGCGCCTTTACCGTCCTTTCCGTGACACCCGGTTCACTGGCGATGACCTTGTTGCTCTTGCCCTGCGCAACCCGGGTGGCGGTATCACGTTCCCGGGCGGCCAAGTCGCCCAGGCTGTTCGTGGACAGTTTTTCCGCTGCCGCTGCCGCTGACGCATGGCCATTGACCGGGGCATTCTCCCGGATCAGGTGCAGCACCAGCTCAGAGCCCAGCCAGATCTCCCCTGCCTCGATCAGGCCCAGGGCCTGGGGCAGGAGATCAGGGTGCATATAGCGGTTGGCATAGCCACGTGTGCCCGCCTTGATAAAGCGAACCCCTTCCTCCGGTTCATGGACGGATGAGAGAGAACACCATGAAACGCAGTGCAGGGTGGGCCTCGATCAACGCAAGCAGGCTATCCAGCGAACGCCCGGCTTTGACAATATCCAGCAATACAGTATCACCGGGTAACGCGCTGTTCAGTTCCTCCAGGCTTTCACACAGCCTGTAACGCCCCGGCCGGCCCTGTAGCGCCTTCTGCCAACGCTCACGCTGCTCCGGGTCCGGGCTGCACAATATCAGCATGGCCACTCACCGTTCACGCAACGCGCGCTGGCGCGCCTTGAGCACCGGTTTGAGGAGATACTGCATGACCGTCTTCTTGCCGGTCAGGATATCGACCTCGGCCTGCATGCCCGGGATGATCGGCAGGGGATGGGCGGCCAATCCAAGGTGGTTCTCCTCGGTTCGAACACGCACCAGGTAATAACTCTTTCCTTCCTTGTCCTGGATGGCGTCGGCGCTGATCTGCTCCACCTTGCCCTTGAGTCCGCCATAGATGGAAAAGTCGTAGGCGGTGATCTTCACAACCGCCTCCTGGCCGGCGCCAATGAAACCGATATCGCGGGGCGACACCTTGGCCTCGACCAGGAGTGAATCGTCCAGCGGCACGATCTCGACCAGGTCCATCCCGGGTTGCACCACACCACCCACAGTGGTTACCAGCACCTGCTTGACGGTTCCGCGCACCGGCGAGCGCACCTCGGTCCGCTCGACCCTATCCTTCAAGGCGACATTGGACTCCTGCATCTGCGACAGTTCCGCCACTACATCAGACAACTCCTCGCGCGCCTTGGAACGGAAACTCAGCTCCACCTCCTCCGCTTTTTTTCTTGCCTCTTCCAGCTGTGACTGCAGGCGCGGAATGGAGAGACGGACCGAATCCAGCTCACCTCGCTGGTCGTTCACCTGACGGCGCAGGCGCAGCACATCCACCTCGGAGATAGCCCCCGCCTTTACCAGAGGCTCGGTCATCTTGAGTTCCTTGGAAAGCAGACTCAGGCTGCGCTGCAGGTGCTTCTTCTTTGCCTTTGCCTCGTTCAGCTCCTGTTCCCGTTGCCGGAGTTGCGCCAGCAGTATCTTCTTGTTGTTCTCCAGCTGCTGCAGATGGGCCTGGTACAGCTTCTGCTCGTCCCGGACCATATCCGGCACATCCCGCTGAAGCGCCTCCGGAACAACCATGTCCGAGCCATTGGCCTCTGCCTGCAGGCGGGCCTTTTGCAGCCTCAATGCATTGCCTTTCTGTTTTGCTTCGCGCAGCGAGGAAGTAAACCGCGTGTCATCGATACGCAGAAGCACCTGCCCCTTCTCCACATGATCCCCGTCGTGGACCAGGATGTCCGAAACAATTCCACCCTCGAGGTTCTGCACCACCTGAATCTGGCTGGAGGGGATAACCCGCCCTATGCCCGAGGTGACCTCATCGAGCTGCGCCCAGTTGGCCCAGACGATGGCCCCGACAAAGAATGCGAAAGCCGCCCAAAGGATCAGGCGACCACCGACCGGCGCCCGCAGCATCATGGCGGCGGAGGCGTCCGACATGAATTCCAGTTCATGGGCACCCGCCCGTGGCGTTCGCGGCGCCTGTTGCATTGCCGGGATATCCCCCGGATGGGTAATCGACTGCTCACTCATGCCAGAATCAACCCGTCTTCAGACGGCCCTCCTTGAGCAGTTGCACGACCATGTCCTTCTCGCCATCCGCGACCACCCGGTCCTTGTCCAGCACAATGATGCGGTCGACCAGGGACAACATGGAGGAGCGGTGGGTAGCTACCAGGAGCGTCTTGCCCTGTACCACCGAGGCCAGATTCCTGTTGAGTATCGACTCCGTGGTGTTGTCCATGGAGTTGGTCGGTTCATCCATGACGAACATCGTGGGCGAATTGATCAGGGCGCGCGCCAGTGCGATGCTTTGCCTCTGGCCACCGGAGAGGTTCTCCCCCCGCTCGCCCACTGGCATATCGAAACCCTGGGGATGGCGCTGCACGAAAGCGGTGACTTCAGCCGTATTGGCCGCACGCAGCATCTCGTCATCATCCACATGCAGGGCGCCCATGGTGATGTTCTCGCGCACCGATCCGAAAAACAGCACCGGTTCCTGTGCCACATAACCGATATTGCGGCGCAGATCGGCAGGATTCAGCTGGCGCACATCGATGCCGTCGATCCTCACTGAACCGCCGCTGGGTTCATAGAGGCCGAGTATCAGTTTCGCAATCGTGCTCTTGCCCGAGCCGATACGGCCGATCAGGGCCACCCGCTCACCCGGCCTTATCCGGAAACTGACATCGCTGAGGGCCGCGACCTCGCTGCCCGGGTAGTTGAAACTGACATGATCGAACTCGATTTCACCCTCGAGTGCCGGACGGCTGATGAAGCTCTTGTCCTCCGGGCGATCGACCGGCATCTTCATCACGTTATCGAGTGTGCCTAGCGCGGTTCGGGCATGAAAATAGCGTACCGCGAGGTTGGCCAACTGCCCCATGGGCGCTACCGCGCGGCCGGTCAGCATGGTGCAGGCGATCAGGCCGCCCATGCTGAGTTCACCGTCAGTGATCAGGTAGACTCCCACCACGACCACCCCCGCCTGCGACAGCTGTTGCAGCATCGCGGCGACATTCACCGCAGACGATGACAGGATTTTCGAACGAACCGACCAGTCAGCGATATGCCCGGTCAGTTGTTCCCACTTCCGCTGCAGGGCGCTCTCCGCTCCCAGGAACTTGATCGACTCCAATCCTGTCAGCGTCTCGATCAGCATGGCCCCCTTCTGCGCCGAGGCGCGATAGGTCTTCTCGACCGACTCGCGCAACGGCCGCTGTACCAGCACCCCGTACAACACGACCAGAAGAATGACCGACACGCCGACCCACACCACCGGGCCGCCGATCAGCCATACCACCAGCAGGAACAGGGCCACGAACGGCAGGTCGATCAGAGTGGCGATGGTGGCGGAGGTGATGAATTCCCGAATGCTTTCGAATTCACGCAGATTATTGGCGAACGCACCCACTGAGGGCGGTCGCGCCTCCATCCGCAGTCCCATGACCTGTTCGAATATTTTGGCCGAGAGGAGCACATCGGATTTTTTCCCGGCAAGGTCGATGAAGTAGCCACGCAGCATCTTCATCAGCAGATCGAACAACACCACCACCGATATGCCAACGGCCAGAACCCACAGCGTCTCGATGGCATTGTTTGGCACGACCCTGTCGTACACGTTCTTGACGAACAGGGGGCTGGCCAGCGCGAACAGGTTGATCAGCAGCGATGCGACCAGCACGTCACGGTAGATGCGCCACGACTTCCTCAGCGTACTCCAGAACCAGTGCCCGCTCGAGCCGCCCGCTGTATCCGGGGCTCTCTCATCGAAACGGTGCTCGGGCTTGACATAGAAGACGTAACCGGCATAACGCGCCTCGACATCCGACAGATCCAGTTCCTCCTCGCCCGTGCCGGTCTCGGGAAGCACGATACGGGCCTTGCCCCGATCCCTGTCTAAGGCGGTCAGGATGCAGGCCTGGCGCCCTTCGCAGAGTAGGACCACCGGCAGCACCAGGGGAGATATCCGGTCCAGCGATCGTTTCAGCAGGCGCGCCGAAAGACCCGCGCGATGTGCCGCGCGCGGGAACAGCTCAGGGGTCAGATAACCATCGTCCAGCGGCAACCCCGCAGCCAGTGCATCCCCCGTCACCGGCCTGCCTTCCATGCGGGCCAATACCACCAGCGACTCCAGCAAGGGGTCGAAGACCGGCGCAGCGGCCTCGGCAGCACCCCAGTCGCGTGCTGTACTCATTGTTCGTTGATTGTTTTCAGCCACGCGCCGTGAACCCCTCCGTGCGAATCGGAAACCAAGTAGTCATAGGCTTATCGGCGGTTTCGCCACAAACTTGAAAGAGCCCTCGGTCGCGAACCCCAAGTCTGGTTCCATGCCGCAAATCGCCAGTCCCGGCGAATAGGTGTCCGTACCGGCGGCGCAAAGATCCAGGGAGGTGCGGCCGGCCTGTCGGGGCCTAATGATAATCGTTTTTTTCCTGGCCTGTTGAACCAATCGGGCCGACACGGTAGCGTTGGGTCCTAGTTAACCTCCGCCGACAGGATTCCGCATGCCATTCATTCGCCGAGACGAACAGGGGAACATCATTGCACTGTACGCCTTCAGCCAGGCCGGCGCCGAGGAAGAGCTGGACCTGGACCACCCGGAGGTTCTGGCCTTTCTGCACCCCCACCCGGACTCGACCGTCACCCACGAACTGCTTGCCGAAAGTGACCGCCAGTTGTCCCGGGTCATCGAGGACCTGATCACCCTGCTGGTCGAACAGAACGTGATACGCCTCACCGATCTTCCGCCAGAGGCCCAGAAGAAGTTGGTACTACGCAAAAATCTGCGCGCACATCTGGCCGATCATGGCCAGGTACTGGTCGACGATGATGAACTGATCTGAGGAGCCCAGGAACAAAACAAAAATGAAGTACTTGCCTATTCTTTTCCTCCCTATGCTACTGGTGCTGCCCTCCCTCGGCATCGCCTCCACCACCGCTGAAGGAGTGCCGGACATGATCGGCGCATGGGTCGGAAGGAGCGCCCTGGTGATCTTCCTCCTGGCCTATTTGTTCGTCATGGCCGAGGAGTTCACCCACCTGCGCAAGTCCAAGCCCGTCATCCTGGCCGCTGGCATTATCTGGGCACTGATAGCCATCGCCTACAAGCAGTACGGCCTGAGCCATGAGGTGGAACAGGCGGTTCGGCACAACCTGCTGGAATACGCGGAACTGATGCTGTTCCTGCTGGTCGCCATGACCTACATAAACGCCATGGAAGAACGCAATGTGTTCTCCGCACTGCGCTCCTGGCTGATCAAGAAGCAATTCAACCTGCGCAGCCTGTTCTGGATCACGGGGACACTGGCCTTCTTCATTTCACCGATCGCGGACAATCTCACCACCGCGCTCCTCATGTGTGCCGTGGTGCTCGCGGTCGGCGGCGACAACCGTCATTTTGTCGTGGTCGCCTGCATCAACATCGTGGTCGCCGCCAACGCCGGCGGCGCCTTCAGTCCATTCGGCGACATCACCACCCTGATGGTGTGGCAGAAGGGTATTCGCACCCCGGAAGGGCTCATCGATTTCTGGGCCTTTTTCACCCTGTTCGTCCCGGCGTTGGTCAACTGGCTGGTCCCTGCGGTGCTGATGTCGTTCACCATCGGCAATGCCAAGCCCGCCGCCGACACGGACCCGGCCAGTTTGAAACGCGGTGCAATAACGATCGTCCTGTTGTTCCTGGCCACGATCACGACCGCAGTCAGTTTCCACAGCCTGCTCGAACTGCCGCCCGTGGTGGGCATGCTGACCGGCCTCGCCTACCTGCAGTTCTTCAGCTACTACCTCAAGATCACCAAGCACCGCTGCTATCGCGATACCGGCAACGGCCAGGATTTCGGTTCACCGGTGGCCTTCGATATCTTCAAGAGCATATCCCGCGCCGAATGGGACACGCTGCTGTTCTTCTACGGCGTGGTGTTGTGTGTCGGCGGCCTGGGCTTCATCGGCTATCTCGCACTCGCGTCACAAACCATGTACACCGGCTGGGGGGCCACCGAGGCCAATATCGCCGTCGGCCTGCTCTCTGCCATCGTGGACAATATCCCGGTAATGTTCGCTGTTCTGACCATGCAACCCGAAATGACCGAAGGGCAATGGATGCTGGTCACCATGACCGCCGGTGTCGGCGGATCGCTTCTGTCTATTGGCTCTGCGGCCGGCGTGGGCCTGATGGGACAGGCACGCGGAATCTATACCTTTTTCGGCCACCTCAAATGGACGCCGGTGATCGCCCTCGGCTACGCCGCGAGCATCGCCACGCATTTCTGGGTCAACGCGCACCTGTTCGACTGAGCCGCGTTCAGCGGCCGTTCAGCTTGCCCTCCCTATTGTTCAGGGTACAGGGACACTCCCTGGGAACCTGAACATGAAGGAGAACGAAGATGAACAAGCTGATTGTGGCCTCTGCTGCCGCACTGGCGGTCGGGTTGTCCGGTTGCGCCAGCGCCAGTCCCCGTTGGGACGACTATTACCGGAACCGCCAGAGTTTCGAAGACACGGCACATGTGATCAGGGCAAAACCGATATTCGAAACGGTGAAGGTCTCCGTACCCGAACAACGCTGCTGGCGCGAACGGCGCTATGAGTCCAGCTACCGCCAGCGTGAGTCCTACACCGGGCCACTGGTTGGCGCCATCGTCGGAGGCGTCGTCGGCAACCGCTTCGGCGAGGGCGGCGGCAAAACGGCGATGACGGTAGCAGGCACCCTGCTGGGGGCCTCGATCGCCAACGACCTGGATAACGGGCCCCGCAGCATCGCTTACCGACCGGTCCATTACCGCCGTTGTGAGACCGTGGACAGGTATGAAACCCATGAGGAAATCGTCGCCTACCGTGTGAAATATCGCTACAAAGGGCATATATACCGTACCCGGATGGACCGCGATCCCGGCAGCACCATCAGGATCCGGGTTACCATAAGGCCCATCGATTGATCCGCGGAGGCCTGCTGCCATGCGTACACTGTTCCTTGGGCTGACCCTGCTCTGCCTGACCGTGCAGGCGGGCGCCAGCCACCGTTCCGGACCCATCAGCCTCGATGAGGCGGTCTCCGAGGCACGGGAGCAGTATGACGGGCGCATCATCTCGGCGGAGACCCGCCGCCGGGATGACGGGCGCGACACCTACAATATCCGTATCCTGACCCCCGAGGGACGGGTACGCCGCTACCAGATCGATCCTGAATCGGGGCGCCGGATACCACCGCCCCGCCATCGGTGACATGCGAATCCTTCTGGTCGAGGACGAATCGACACTGCGCGAGCAATTGAAACGGCAACTCGAACGGCGCGGCTATTCGGTGGACGCCGCGCCGGATGGCGAGGAGGGCCTGTTCCTTGGGCGCGAGTACCCCATCGATCTGGGCGTTATCGACCTGGGCCTGCCAGGGCTGTCGGGAATCGCGCTCATCCGGGCCTTGCGAAAACTGGAAAAGCGCTTCCCCATCCTGATCCTCACCGCCCGGGACAGCTGGCAGGACAAGGTGGAAGGGCTGGAAAGCGGCGCCGATGACTACCTGACCAAACCCTTCCATATCGAGGAGCTGGCTGCCCGCATCAATGCCCTGCTGCGCCGTGCCAGCGGCCATGCCAGTCCCGCGCTATCGCTGCTTGGCGTTGCCATCGATACCGCCGCCAGCAGGTGCAGGTCGGGGGCCGGCCCGTGGAACTGACAGGCCACGAATACCGGGTACTCGAATACCTCATGCTGCACGCCGGCAAAGTGATATCCAAGACAGAACTGACCGAACACATCTACGACCAGAATTTCGACCGCGACAGCAACGTGATCAAGGTGTTCGTCGGTCGCCTGCGCAGGAAACTTGATCCACAGGGCAGGATCAAACCCATCGAGACCCTGCGTGGCCGAGGTTACCGGTTTCGCACGGAGAACAAGTGAACTCGCCCTCCATCAAACGTCGCCTGCTGCTGGCCAGCTCACTTTTGGTGCTGGGGTTTACCGCTGTCGCCGCCTGGTCGCTCAGCGCCGCCTTCGAGGAGCAGGCAGAATCGGCGCTGCGCGAGCGGGCCCAGACGCATATCTACACACTGCTCGCGAGCGCCCAGGAGGATGCACAGGGACGCCTGCGCATGCCGCGGGTGCTGGCCGACCCGCTGTTCAACCAGCCGGACTCCGGCACCTATGCCCTCATCGAGGGAGAGCATGGCGATTACCACTGGCGGTCCGGATCGCTGCTGGGGCGGCAGTTGCCCGCACCCGGACCACTCGCGAGCGGCAGTACCCGGCATAGCAGGATGGGGCACCTGCTAGTGGTGGATCAGGCGATCACCTGGGACGACTACGAAGGCCAGCCCGTTCCCTATCGTTTGCGGGTGGCGCTGGACACCTCGGCACTGGAGGCCCAGCAACGGGATTTCCGGTACACCCTGCGGTTGTGGCTGGGGGCGCTCGGCGTCCTGCTGCTGGGTGTCCAACTGGTCGCCGTGCACTGGGGCCTGAAGCCGCTCGGTGATATCGCCCGTGATATCCGGAGAATCGAACAGGGCGAGCGCGACGCACTGTCACAGGACCTGCCTGTCGAGACCCGACCACTCGTCGATGTCATCAACACCCTGCTCGAACAGTCGCATCGACGCCAGGCCCGGGTCCGCCACAGCCTCGCCGATCTGGCCCACAGCCTCAAGACCCCGCTCTCCATTGTTAGTCCAAAGCAGTAATGTCCCCTTTGTCCAATTCTAAAATGTCCCCTTTTGATTTCGGGAGGGGTGGTGACAGAGGAGACCATTGCGATGACACAGAAGACGGTGGACCGGCTGGGG
>JAKRWE010000123.1 GCA_024712425.1 Chromatiales bacterium | reverse complement strand
CGCTGATTTCGGAAATGCCCCCGAAATCGGTCACGATAAAACGAAATCCCCGGTCACGATCCGCCGAAATGGCCGGTCACGTTCGACCGAAATGAGTGGTCACGATGGGCCGAAATACGCAGCCGCCAGTGGGGGCAGATACCTTCCACGGCCGCGACTGGTTTGCACCGGTGGCGGTACGCCTGGTTCGATCCGAGCCGGTCGCGCTCGACCAGGTCGAGGCGGATAGCTGCGTGGGGTACGACTGGCCGGCCAGGCTGGAGGAAGTGATCTATATCGATACCTTCGGCAATCTGATCACGGGTGTTCCGGTGGATGCCCTTGGCCGGGCGCAGGTCCTGCGACTCGGTGGGCGCGCTCTGCGACATGCGCATACCTTCGCGGAGGTGCCCGAGGGGCAGGCCTTCTGGCACGACAATTCCCTGGGTCTGCTGGAACTCTCGGTCAACCAGGGCAGCGCCGCCGAGGTGCTGGGCTTGACTGTGGGTGATCCGCTGCCGTTTTCCATTTGAACCACAAAGGGCACGAAGAACACAAAACGGGTCCGTCGACAGGAACGGCTTCAACAAACATTTCACTATTGGCCTTCGTGTTCTTTGTGTTCTTCGTGGTGTAAACCTTCAGCATTCGAGCATCGGCTTCAGGAATCGGCCCGTGTGCGAGTGCCTGGCCCGGGCCACTTCCTGCGGTGTGCCGCTGGCGATGATCTCGCCGCCGCCCTCGCCACCCTCGGGACCGAGATCGATGATCCAGTCGGCGGTCTTGATTACGTCGAGGTTGTGTTCGATCACCACCACGGTGTTGCCGTGATCGCGCAGCCGGTGCAGCACGCTGAGCAGCTGTTTTACGTCGTGGAAGTGCAGCCCGGTGGTCGGCTCGTCGAGGATGTAGAGGGTGTTGCCGGTGTCGCGCTTGGACAGCTCGCGTGACAGCTTGACCCGTTGCGCCTCGCCGCCGGACAGGGTGGCGGCGTTCTGCCCCAGGGTGATGTAGCTCAAACCCACGTCCATCAGGGTCTGCAGCTTGCGTTTGATCGCCGGGACCGCCTCGAAGAACGCCAGCGCCTGTTCGACCGTCATCTCCAGCACCTCGTTGATGCTCTTGCCCTTGTAGCGGATCTCCAGGGTCTCGCGGTTGTAGCGCTTGCCCTTGCATACATCGCACTGCACGTACACGTCGGGCAGGAAGTGCATCTCAACCTTGATCACGCCGTCGCCGCGACAGGCCTCGCAGCGTCCGCCCTTGACGTTGAAGCTGAAACGGCCGGGGGTATAGCCGCGCGAGCGCGCCTCGGGTACGCCGGCGAACAGCTCACGGATGGGGGTGAACAGGCCGGTGTAGGTGGCCGGGTTGGAGCGCGGGGTGCGTCCGATGGGGGACTGGTCGATGTCCACCACCTTGTCCAGGTAACGCAGCCCGCTGATCGATTCGTAGGGGGCAATGTCGTGGTTCGCCTTGTTCAGGCGATTTGCCGCCAGCGGATACAGGGTGTCGTTGATCAGGGTGGACTTGCCCGAGCCGGACACCCCGGTCACGCAGCTGAACAGGCCCACCGGTATCTCCAGATCCACCTTTTTGAGGTTGTTGCCGGTGGCTCCCTTGAGGGTCAATATGCGTTTGGGATCGCGCGGCGTGGTCTCGGCAGGCACCCTTATCCGTTCGATCCCGGCCAGATAGTGGCCGGTGACGGACGCATCGCTGGCGGCGATTTCATCGGGTGTACCCTGGGCGATCACCTGCCCACCGTGCACCCCGGCACCGGGGCCAATATCGACCACGTGGTCGGCGTGGCGGATGGCATCCTCGTCGTGTTCCACCACGATAACGGTATTGCCTAGGTCGCGCAGATAGGTCAGGGTCTTGAGCAGACGTTCGTTGTCGCGCTGGTGCAGCCCGATCGAGGGCTCGTCCAGCACGTACATCACTCCGACCAGGCCGGCGCCTATCTGGCTCGCAAGCCGGATACGCTGGGCCTCGCCGCCGGAGAGCGCTTCGGCGCTGCGGTCGAGGGTGAGGTAGTTGAGCCCGACGTTGACCAGGAACTCGAGGCGCTCGCCGATCTCCTTGACGATCTTGGCCGCGATCTCACCCTTGTGTCCCGGAAGATCCAGGGCCTGGAACCAGTCCAGTGCGCGCTCGATGGACAACGCGGTCAGATCCGGCAGCCGCTGCCCACCCACGAACACATTGCGTGCGGCCTCGTTGAGACGGGTGCCGCCACAGTCCGGGCAGGGCTGGTGGGAGATGTAGCGTGCCAGTTCCTCGCGCACCGCGGTCGATTCAGTCTCACGGTAACGGCGGCGCATGTTATTGAGCACCCCCTCGAAGGGCTGGGTCTTCCTGACCACCCGGCGGCGCTCGTTGAAATGGGTGAATTCGATCGCTTCCAGGCCGCTGCCGTTGAGGATGGTGTTGCGGATCTTTTTCGGCAGGCCCTCCCAGGGGGTCTCAGGGTCGAATCCGTAGTGTTCGCCCAGTGAGCGGATCAACTGGAAATAATAGGCATTGCGCCGGTCCCAGCCGCGGATGGCGCCGCCGGCCAGCGACAGGCCCGGGTCGGTGATGATCTTGGCCGGGTCGAAGAACTGCTCCACGCCCAGTCCGTCGCAGGTCTCGCAGGCCCCCGCGGGGTTGTTGAACGAGAACAGGCGCGGCTCCAGTTCCTCGATGCTGTAGCCACATACCGGGCAGGCGAAGTTGGCGGAGAACAGCAGTTCTTGGTGCCCGCCGTCGATCCATGCCACCCGTGCCACGCCCTCGGCCAGGCGCAGCGCCGTCTCGAAGGACTCGGTCAGGCGCAGGCGCAGATCCTCACGCACCTTGAAGCGGTCGACGACCACCTCGATGGTGTGCTTCCGGTGCAGCTCCAGTTCTGGCGGCTGGTCCAGTTCGTAGATGTCGCCGTCGATGCGGGCGCGGATGTAGCCCTGGGCATACAGTTCGCCGAGCAGCTTGTGATATTCGCCCTTGCGCTCGCTGATCACCGGTGCGAGCAGTATCAGCTTGCTGCCCTCCGGCAGTGCCAGGACCTGGTCGACCATCTGGCTGACGGTCTGCGCCTCCAGGGTCTCGCCGTGTTCGGGGCAGCGTGGCGTCCCCACCCGCGCAAACAGCAGCCGCAGGTAATCGTAGATCTCGGTGATGGTACCGACCGTCGAGCGCGGATTGTGGCTGGTGGTTTTCTGTTCGATCGAGATGGCCGGAGACAGTCCTTCGATGTGGTCCACGTCCGGCTTTTCCATCATCGACAGAAACTGGCGCGCATAGGCGGAGAGCGATTCGACGTAGCGCCGCTGGCCTTCGGCGTAGATGGTATCGAAAGCCAGTGAGGACTTGCCTGAGCCGGACAGGCCGGTGATGACGATCAGGCGGTCTCGCGGGAGGTCCAGATCGATGTTCTTCAGATTGTGGGTGCGTGCGCCGCGTATATGTATGGTGTCCATGGGATACTGGCCGGAAGCTGAACCCGACAATTCTACGGGACGCAGGCGATCGGAGAAACCGGCGCTATGCGGGCTTTCGGTTTCGTGCGGGTGGAATCCCCCGCCCGCAGGATAGGATCTGGGGGCACGCCAGGGTGTAAAATACCGCTTTTTTGCAGGAGGTTTCCGGTGGCTGACACGGCTGGACAGGGGATGACAGCGGCGGAGCGCCGCACCACACTCGGCCTGGCGGGGGTCTATGGCTTCCGCATGCTGGGGCTGTTTCTGATTCTGCCGGTATTCGCCCTGTTTGCCGAGGACCTGCCCGGTTCCACGCCTTTTCTGACCGGGCTGGCGATCGGTATCTACGGTCTCACCCAGGCACTGTTGCAGATACCCTTTGGCATGTTGTCCGACCGCATCGGGCGCAAGCCGGTCATCCTGGGCGGGCTGGTGCTGTTTGCGGCAGGCAGCGCGGTGGCGGCCAGTGCATCCGATATCCACTGGATCATCATCGGCCGGGCGATGCAGGGCAGCGGTGCGGTGGCGGCGGCCATCATGGCCCTGGCGGCCGACCTGACCCGCGAGGAGCAGCGCACCAAGATCATGGCCACCATCGGCATGACCATCGGCGCTTCCTTCATGCTGGCGATGATTATCGGCCCGACCCTGGATGCCTGGGTCGGCGTGCCCGGTATCTTCTGGACCACTGCCGGCCTGGCAGTGATCGGCATGGCCCTGATTGCCTGGGTGGTGCCGACACCGCGGCGCAGCACGGTGCATCGTGATGCCGAACCGGTTCCAGCGCTGTTTGGCAAGGTGTTGCGCAATCCCGACCTATTGCGCCTGGACTGGGGTATCTTCACGTTGCACTTCATCCTGACCTCGCTGTTCCTGGCGGTGCCGCTGGAACTCAAGACGGTGGGCGTGGCGCCGGCGGATCACGCGCTGGTCTATCTGCCGGTGATGATCCTGGCCATCGTCGGCATGGTGCCGTTCGTGATCATGGCAGAGAAGGGCGGCAAGATGAAGCCGGTGTTCCTCGGGGCCATCGGCACACTGGCCGTGGCGCAGCTGCTGTTGTGGCGCTTCGGCAACCAGTTCTGGCCGCTGGTTGCCGGCGTGGCGATCTTCTTCGTGGCCTTCAACCTGCTCGAGGCCACCCTGCCTTCGCTGGTATCCAAGACCGCGCCGGCCGATGCCAAGGGCACGGCCATGGGGGTCTATTCCACCTCGCAGTTCGCCGGCGCCTTCGTCGGCGGTGCGCTGGGTGGCTGGACCCACCAGCACCAGGGTGTGATGGCGGTATTTCTGCTCGGTGCCGGTGTCGCCCTGTTGTGGTTGCTGATCGCTGCCGGCATGCGTCGCCCAGGTCGTTATTCCAGTGAACTGGTACACTTGGCGGAGCTGGACGAGCAGGCGGCGCAGGCCTTGAGCGGTCGCCTGCAGGCCCTGCCGGGCGTGGTCGAGGTGGTGCTGGTGGTCGAGGAGGGGGTTGCCTACCTGAAGGTTGACCGTTCGTGCTTCGACCGTGCCGAGGTGGATGCAATTGTCGGCGTGCCGGCGTAACATCCGGCCTTCAGAAAGCACACAAGCAAGGCCCATGGAAAGGGCGTGATAAGGAGGCAATATGGCCAGCAGAGGCGTCAACAAAGTCATACTCATCGGTAACCTGGGGCAGGATCCGGAGGTGCGTTATATGCCCAACGGCGGGGCGGTAACCAATATCACCGTGGCCACGTCCGAGACCTGGAAGGACAAGAACACCGGCGAGCAGCAGGAAAAGACCGAGTGGCACCGGGTGGTCATGTTCCGGCGCCTGGCCGAGATCGCCGGTGAATACCTGAAAAAGGGTTCCAAGGTGTTCATCGAGGGCCGTCTGCAGACCCGCAAGTGGCAGGATCAGCAGGGCAACGACCGCTATACCACCGAGATCGTGGCGGACAACATGCAGATGCTCGATTCGCGTGGCGGCGGCAGTGCCGATTTTGCGCCGCGTCAGCAGGCGGCTCCCGCGGCCGCCCCGGCGCAGGCGCCGGCTGCAGCTCCGGTCGACAACAGCTACGACGACGATATTCCCTTCTAGGATTAACCGGACCCGGTCGAGCCAGGTGAAACCCCGCTCCGGTCAGCGGGGGTTATTGTGTCTGCGTGGCTGTTCGGTAAATTAATATATTAGAAGTAAACTAAATGTAACTGCTTGTTGTCAAAAGGGATTTTGCATACCAGATTGACTCCGTACAAAGGTATCGACAACGGAGGCAACCCTGGAAGGGCAACAGCACAAAGAGATGTTCCGGCGGTATGCATGGCGCATCCTGCTGCCCGTTGTCCTGTGCCTCGCCAGCCTTGCCGCGCTGGCCAACTCATCCCGCCAGCGCTGGGTCGGACTCCTGAGGGTCTGGATGCATAGCGGTGCGGGCAATGCGGTGGAACAACGCGACCTGCTGCAGAAGCACCTCCGGCATCTTGCCGGGATTACGCGACTGCCTCTGCAGTTTGTTGATCGCGCGCGGGATGCCAACGTGCGGGTCTTTTTTGCCAGTAAGCAGGAGCTCAAAACCATCGCCATGCGGGAGATGTCCGCGACCGCGCGCAGATCCTGGGGGACAGCGTCTGTATCGGCAGTATCCGCTTCAACCGACGTTCCGAGATCACGGGTGGCACTGTGCTGATTCCGGTGGCGCGGGCGCAGGCCCGTGGGAAGCTGGCCGCCTGCATCGTGGAAGAGGTGACGCAGATGCTGGGTCTGATCAACGACTCCGACACTGTCAGGCATACCGTATTCAGCGATGTCAGCGATGACGACCAGTTGACCGCGCTCGATTATCTGCTGATCAAACTACTGTACTCGCCCTACCTGCGCAGCGGCATGAATGCACGGGAGGTTGCGCCGCTGGTGCGTCATCAGCTGGAGCTGTGGGAGATGAGTGGCGAGCTGCGTCGGGCAGGCCACCTGGCGGGCTCTCTGGATCTGCGTGTTGCGGGAAGATAGGCGCGTCGTCGGCCATTCAGATAGCAGCCAGCCGTTTGAAATCCGCCACTCCCAGGGTCTCGGCCCGGCAGCCGGGATCGATACCCAATGCCTCGATCCGGGACGCCTCCACCAGCCCTTTGAGATTGTTGCGCAGGGTCTTGCGACGCTGTGCGAAGGCGGCGCGGACCAGTGCTGCAAAGCGTTCCGGATCGGCAATGGTGACCGTCTCGTCCCGGCGCGGAACCAGGCGCACGATGCTGGAGTCGACCTTGGGTGCGGGTTTGAAGGCGCCCGGCTCGATATCGAACAGACGGGTCACCTCGCACCAGGCCTGCAGCATCACTGACAGGCGGCCGTAGGTCCTGCTGCCCGGTGCGGCGGCCATGCGCTCGACCACCTCCTTCTGCAGCATGAAGTGCATGTCGGTGATTACCCGGCGCGATTCGAGCAGGTGGAACAGGATCGGGGTGGAGATGTTGTAGGGTAGGTTGCCGACCAGACGCAGCGACCGCTCGTCGGTCTTGAGTGCGGCAAAGTCGAATTTCAATGCGTCCACGTTGTGCAGGCTGAGTTCGCCATAGGGTGCGCACCGTTCCTGAACGATGGGGATGAGGTCACGGTCGATCTCTATGGCATCCATGCGCCCGACCGCCCGCAACAGTGGGATGGTCAACGCGGCTTGGCCCGGGCCGATCTCCACCAGGTGGTCGTCGGGCTGCGGGTCGATGGCCTGCACGATCTTGCGGATCACGATCGGGTCGTGCAGGAAGTTCTGGCCGAAGCGTTTTCGGGCGCGGTGGTTCAAGGGAGTATACCGGGTCGGAGCGTGACCGGATTATGCCTCCGGCTCCAGCTGTTGTCAGCGAGGCGGGTATTGTTGCGGTACTCTCCGGCCCGGATGCCTGCTATTGTTGAGCCTTGGCCCGGTTTCGATCAATGATACAGACAAGGCGGTGATCCGGACGTGATCGACGATTTCTCAAAAACCTGCTTCGCGCGGCCCTTCTGCTGTGCGCCAGTGTATTTTTTCGGTTGCTGTTGCTGGCGCCATGCCGGATGGTGAGGCGCTGGCCAGGCAGGTCTACGGGTCATTGCATGACAAGACCTTGCGCAATGCGGTCAGCAAACGCACCGGCCGGGCCGCCGCGATGGTCCTGAGTCGGGTTCCCTTGGCCAAGCGCAAGCATCGTAGGCCGCATATCCAGACCTTCGATACCTATATCAACAATACACCGGCCGACCCGGCCATCGACACCCAGCAAATGGCCATTCTGACCTCGGGCAAGGCCAAGGGCGCCGGGGTGCTGGTGACGCGCTATGCCGACCCCAAGAAGCATGCGGTGCTGACGATCTGGCTGCCCGCGCTGCGCAAGGCAAGACACGTCAATGAGCCTTCGTACGAGGATGTGTGGTTCGGCACCAATCTCACCTATGGTGAGTTGGTGTTACGTAAGCCGGAGGACGAGACGCACGAGGTGATCGGTGAGGGCACCTTCAAGGACTGCCTGCCCAGCATGGTGCTCCAGCCCTGGGAACAGAACCGTTACACCCAGATGCTGCCCGGTGAGCAATGCGGGCATCGCGGCACGCCGGTATGGATCCTGAAGAGCACGACCAGGTTCGTCAACTGGTGGTATGACTATCACATCACCGAGATCGACAAACAGACCTTTTGGCCTTACCGGACTGTGTATTACAAGAATGGCAAGAAGATAAAGACCGTGGTGGTGGACTGGCAGTCGCTGGATCAGCCGGATCCAAAGCTGGGGTATCCGCGGTTCATCTACGCAATCAGCCACGACGACGGTGCGACAGCATGGTCTATGTGCCACGCAAGACGATCGGGCTGAATGTCGATCTGAAGGACGATTTCTGGTCGGTGGATACCATGCGAGGCTATCTCGGGAAATCGAAGAAACAACACCCGCCGAAGTAGCAAAGGCGGGGGAGGTCGGGTGGATCTGGCGTGAGGGGAGCAGTGAAGGGAAACAGAGACTTTGCGCTGGGCTATGCCCGTTTCATGCTGCGCCACCGGCGGGTGGTGATAGCGCTGTTGTTCCTGGTCAGTATCGCCGCCGCCTTCTACGTGCCGCAGGTCAACCTGCGTAACGATCCCGATTCGCTGCTTCCGCTGTCCAACCGCTATATCGCTACCAATCTGTATGCCGACAATGCGCATGGCATGGGCAATCTCATGGTATGGGGCTTCAAGGTCAGGGATGGGGACATCTACCAGCCCTGGTTCCTGGAGATGCTGCGTCGCTTCTATGCGGATGCCAGCGCCCTGGACTACGCCAATGCCTCCAATTTTTCGGGTCTGCCTTCTTCCCGGGTACGAAAAATCGGTGTCGCCGCCGATGGCAGCCTGGACTTCGGGCGCCTGATGCCTGCTGCTGGGCTTTCGCGTGATGCGGACAAGCGCAAGGCCCAGATCGAGTATCTGCGTGCCGGTCTGCAGCGCAATATGGTGATAGAGCCCCTGTTGGTCTATTACGAGGACAAGGACGGAAACAAGTGTGAGCTGCTGGATGCGCAGGGTCATATAGACAATGCGTCGGTGGCCCGCGTACATGAACAGTGCACTCCGAAGGGTACCTTCATCATCGGTGATTTCAGCAACGGGATGAAGGAGCACAGCCTGGAATGGATCGCCGGCTCCGACGCCCTGCTGCAGCGCTACCAGGACGAGTATGGCGACCGGGTCGAGTTCCTGGTGTCGGGCGAGCCTTATTTTCTTGGCTCTTCACCAAATCAGGTGGGTAACATTCACCGGCAGATACCCTCCGGGTATAGATCGAGTCCACCAAGGTGGAAGTAGATGGCATTGGCAAAGCGCTCCTTGTTGCGGAAACCATGG
>JAKRWE010000122.1 GCA_024712425.1 Chromatiales bacterium | reverse complement strand
TGCCTCCCGTCGCCCGTGTCAAAAAACGACGGAAAGGGTACGGCCACATGGCCCGGAATGCCCCGATGGGTGGGTCAAAATTGTTGGCCATAGGTGGGTCAGAATAGATGGGCATTAACAAGGATGGCGACGCCGAAGGGGATGGCGCGGGGTTCGAGGCCTTTTTGTGTATCCTGCACGACATAACCGAGCGCAAGGCGGTGGATGCGGAACTCGAAAAGCACCAGGAGCATCTCGAGGAACTGGTCGAGGAGCAGGTGAAGGAGATCCGTGAGGCCAAGGAGCAGGCGGAGATGGCCAACCAGGCGAAGAGCGAGTTCCTGGCCAACATGTCGCATGAGCTGAGGACGCCCATGCATGCCATTCTCAGCTATTCGGATTTTGGCCAAAAAATATGCGACGGCCGCTCCTGAAAAGCTGCTGCAGTATTTTCAGCGTATCCACAGCGCCGGCGATCGCCTGCTGGGGATGATCAACGACCTGCTGGACCTGGCCAAGGCCGAGGCCGGCAAGTTGCAATACGATATGCGGGAGGTCGGGATCGATACGATGATCCTTCCTATTCTGAACGAATATGAGGCCCTGGCCGAGCAGAAGGGCTTGCAACTCGCGTATCGGAAAGCGGACGAGCTCGATCAATGGGTCATGGATCCCGAGCGCATTGGCCAGGTGGTGCGGAACTTTCTGTCCAACGCCTTCAAGTTCTCGCCGCAGGGTGGGCAGGTGGTGCTTCGTGTCGCGCCTGCAGTCGATCTGCAGGAACAGGGTGACTGGCTGGAGCTCAGTGTACGGGATCAGGGGCCCGGGATCCCGGAAGCGGAGCTCGAGCAGGTGTTCGAAAAATTCGTGCAGAGCAGTACCAACAAGAAGGGCAATGGCGGTACCGGCCTGGGCCTGGCGATCTGCAGAGAGATTGCGCATGCCCACGGTGGCAAAGTGAAGGCGCAAAACCACCGCGACGGTGGGGCGAAATTTTTCCTGTATTTGCCTATGCTGGATCAGAAGGCAACCGACTCAACGCTGACAGGGACGTGATATTGGCATGATGCATTCCCCTCGTATATTGATTGTCGACGATGAACCATTCAACGTGGAGATCCTGCTCGAATACCTGGAAGACAGTGGTTACGAGCTGGATACCGCGGAGGATGGCCAGGCGGCCTGGGAAAAGCTGGAGGCTGCGCCCGATTACTACGATGTGATCATCCTCGACCGGATGATGCCGCGCATGAACGGCCTGGAGGTGCTGGCGCGCATCAAGCAGCACCCGGTGATGCAGAGCATACCGGTGATCCTGCAGACCGCCCTGGCTGCGCAGGACGAGATCCTCGAGGGAATCCAGGCAGGCGCCTGGTATTACCTGACCAAGCCGTTTGACGAGGAACTGCTCACCAGCGTACTCGGCACGGCCGTCGAGGATCGTCAGCGCTATCGCCGACTGCAGGAGGAGAGCAATGTCGCCGGCCGTACCTTCGGCCTGATGTGCGAGGGACGGTTCCGTTTTCAGACCCTGGAGGCAGCACGTGACCTGGCCACGGTGCTGGCCAATGCCTGCCCGGAACCGGGCAAGGCCATCATCGGCATATCCGAGTTGCTGATCAATGCCGTGGAACACGGCAACCTCAATATCACCTATGAAGAGAAGTCACGACTGCGCGACGAGAATCGCTGGGACGAGGAGATCGCCAAGCGCCTGTCGGAACCGGAGTACGCGCGGCGTTACGTCGAGGTGCACTACCGGCGGGACCCGGCGGGAGTGGAAGTGGTGATCACCGACGAGGGCGAGGGTTTCGACTGGCAGAAGTACATGGACATGGACGCCGATCGGGCCTTCGACACCCATGGCCGTGGCATCGCCATGTCGCGCATGATCAGTTTCGACAGCATCGAGTACCGTGGCAAGGGCAACGAGGTCGTGGTGCGGGTCGATTCGATGGGCAGTCGGAACGAGGCAGCCGCCTGAGGCCGATTCAGGCGATCTCCGCGGCAATCCGTTTGCGTATGAATTCCACGAAACCGTCCAGTGGCAGCATCTGGTTGTCGCTGTCGGTATGCGCGCGGTACTCGACTTCGCCGTTCTTCAGGCCGCGTTCCCCGATGATCACGCGATGCGGTATGCCGGTCAACTCGGCATCGGCGAACATGACCCCCGGACGCGCGTCGCGGTCGTCGAACAATACATCGATGCCCGCTGCGCGGAGTTTCAGATAGAGCGCTTCGGCCGCCTCACGCACCTTTTCCGATTTGTACATCTGCATCGGGATCAGCACCAGCTGGAAGGGCGCCAGTGCGGTCGGCCAGACGATGCCCTTGTCATCGTGGTGCTGTTCGATAGCGGCACCCACCACGCGCGATACCCCGATGCCATAACAACCCATGGTCATGACCACGCTCTTGCCGTTCTCGTCCAGCACCGTGGCGTTCAGTTTCTCGCTGTAGGTGCGACCGAGCTGGAAGATATGCCCCACCTCGATGCCGCGGGCGATGGTCAGGGTGCCCCTGCCGTCGGGGCTGGGGTCGCCCTCGACCACGTTGCGCAGGTCGGCGACCTCGGGCAGGGGCAGGTCGCGTCCCCAGTTGGCTCCGAACCAGTGCTTTCCATCCTCGTTTGCGCCACAACTGAAGTCGCTGGCGACAGCGGCGGCACGGTCGACGATCATTGGCATATCCAGCCCGATTGGGCCGAGCGAGCCCGGGCCGGCGCCGACCGCGGCGCGGATCTCGTCCTCGGTGGCCATCTCGACCGGGTCGGCGACCAGTGGATGCTTGGCGGCCTTGATCTCGTTCAGCTCGTGGTCACCGCGCAGCAGCAGGGCTACCAACTTTGCTTCGGCGCCTTCCGCAGCATGGACGATCAGGGTCTTTAGCGTGCGTTCGATCGGCTGGTCGAACTGATCGATCAGTTCGGCAATGGTCTTGGCGTCGGGCGTGTCGACCTTGCGCAGCGCCTCGCTCGGCGCATCCGCCTGTTCCCTGGGGGCGACCGCCTCGGCCAGTTCCACGTTGGCGGCATAATCGCTTTCGGTGGAGAAGGCGATGGCGTCCTCGCCGGCATCGGCCAGGACGTGGAACTCGTGTGAGGCGTTGCCGCCGATACTGCCGGTATCGGCCGCCACCGGGCGGTATTCCAGGCCGCAGCGTTCGAAGATGCGGCAGTAGGTGGCGTGCATGAGCTCGTAGGCCGCCTGCAGGGATTCCTGCTCCGCGTGGAAGGAATAGGCGTCCTTCATCAGGAATTCGCGCGCGCGCATGACCCCGAACCGCGGCCGCCGCTCGTCCCGGAACTTGGTCTGGATCTGGTAGAAGTTGACCGGCAACTGGCGGTAGCTGCGCAGCTCGTTGCGTGCCAGGTTGGTGATGATCTCCTCGTGGGTGGGTCCGAAACAGAATTCGCGCCCGTGTCGGTCCTTGAGGCGCAACAGTTCGTCGCCGTACTTGAACCAGCGTCCGGATTCCTCCCACAGCTCGGCCGGTTGCACCGCCGGCATCAGCACCTCCAGCGCACCCGCATGGTTCATTTCCTCGCGCACAATGGTCTCGACCTTGCGCAGTACCCGCAGGCCGAGCGGCAACCAGGTGTAGAGACCGGCCGCCAGTTTGCGGATCAGGCCGGCCCGCAGCATCAGCTGATGGCTGGGGATCTCGGCGTCCGAGGGGACTTCCTTGAGGGTCTGCAGGGGGAAACGTGTTACGCGCATGGTGTGTGGTCGTGCTGATTCTGAAAAGGGGATTTTAACCTGAAATCCGGACCGGCATGGCGTGCCAATTGGGCCGTGGACGGTCTTTCCCCGGTTCAAGTTTTTCGATTTACGGCCGCTGACAGGGATATTGGCAACGGAACGAGTTGGGAATGTCATTCCTGCATCTTTTTGCAACCCCCCTTTCCCGGGTCCAGGCATGCGGCCTGGCCATAGCGCTGCTGTGGTCGACCGGCTGGGTGGATTCGCAATCGCGGGTGCTGCTCTTCAATCAACACCTGTTCGACTGGGTGGAGAAACAGTATGGCGAACCGGCCCGACAACGGGTCGAGGACCTGCAGACCCTGGTCACATTGCATCTCAAGGACCGGGAGGTAGACAAGCTGGCCGAGGTGAATCGTTTCTTCAACAAGGTGCGCTATGACGAGGACTATGAGCTGTGGGACCAGAAGGACTACTGGGCCACACCGTTCGAGGTGCTGGGGCTGAATGCGGCGGATTGCGAGGACTACGCCCTGTCCAAATACTTCACCCTGGTCAGCATGGGGGTGCCCGAGGAAAAGTTGCGTGTCACCTATGTCAAATCCATCACCTTGAAACAGGCGCACATGGTATTGGCCTATTATTCGTCCCCGGCGGCTGAGCCGGTGATCCTGGACAACCTGATCCCGGACATCAAGCCGGCAACCGCACGGACCGACCTGGTGCCCGTGTGCAGTTTCAATGGCGCCGATCTGTGGTTGTCGGTCAACCGGGTCGAAGGAAAGAAGGTCGGTGGTTCCGACCGTATAAAACGCTGGCAGAATTTTCAGAAGAAGCTGGCGCAACAGATGGGGGAGGGTTCATGAGCCTTTCGAGGCAGCTGGTGCTGCTGGTCGTGGCATTGGTGCTGTTGCTGTTTTCCGGTACCTTCCTGATCAGTGCCTACAGTACGCGTGACTACCTGGAGGACCAGCTGGCATCACATGCCCAGGATGCCGCCACTTCGCTGGGCCTAAGTGCCACGACGCATGTGGCAAAGGGCGACGAGGCGATGTTCACCTCGATGGCCAACGCCATGATCCATCGTGGGGATTATCTGAAGATCCGGATCGAGGATCTGCAGGGAAAGCCCCTGATCGAACGTGAATCCCGGCAGCCCCTGGATGTGCCGGACTGGTTTACCCGGCTGTTTCCGCTGCATCCGCCGGAGGGTGTGGCGACCATGATGGCGGGATGGCGGCAGGTCGGGGTGGTCAGGGTCATCAGCCATCCTGGTCTTGCCTACCGGCAGCTGTGGAAATCGACCGTCGACACCCTGAGCTGGTTCGTTGTCGGTGCCGGCCTGGTACTGCTGGTGGGGCTGATGCTGCTGCGATGGATGCTGCGTCCGCTGCAGCGGGTGGAGTGGCAGGCCGAGGCGATCTGCAACCGCGAGTTCCCGGTGGTCGAGGACAAGCCGTTTACCTATGAGTTTCGCCGCGTGGTGGAGGCGATGAACCGTCTCTCGTCCAAGGTCCGGCAGATGCTGGACAATGCCGAGCGCATGGCCTCCCAGTTGCGCGAACAGGCCAATACCGACGCCCTGACCGGGCTGGCCAACCGGCGCCACTTCATGAGCCTGTTGCAGGCCCGCCTGGAGGATGCGGATTCGGCGGGGGGAGTGCTGCTGGTGCGGGTCGAGCACCTTGCGGACTATAACCGTTCACACGGTTACCAGGAGGGCGACCAGCTGTTGCGTGCCGTCGCCGACCTGTTGCGTGAGGAATCCGCCGGGCTTGCCGGCATCACCCTGGCGCACCTGTCCGGGGGATTTCGCGCTGTTGTACGAAGGTGCCTCGCATGCCCAACTGGCTGAACTGGCCCAACGCCTTGCCGGGGCCTTGGCGGCACTCTATGGCGAGATGGGCCTGCCGTCGCCGGACGTGGGGCACGTGGGGGGTGCCACGTACCGCGAACAGGCGGCCGGTGAACTGATGTCGGCAGTGGATATGGCACTGCGCCAGGCGCAGCAGCAGGGGGCCAATGCGTGGCGGATTCTCGAGACAGCGATGAGCGGGGAGGTGGCCACCGCCAGCGAGTGGCAGGGGCTGCGGAGCAGGCACTGGATGAGGGCCTGTTTCGCCTGCAGCAACAACCGGTCTTTGCCTGCCGCTCGCGGGGCCTGATGCACCGGGAGCTGTTTCTGCGCCTGCCGGACCCCCGGCAGGAAGGGGAGGTTATACCCGCGGGCGTGTTCATGCCCATGGCCGAGTCCCTGCGCATGAGCACCCGGATCGACCGCTGGGTGATCCAGGCGGTGGTGGAACGGGTCGCTGCCAGGCTCGGGATGGACCGGATCGCGATCAACCTGTCCCCCCCGCGTCACTGGCCGAGGAGGGCTTCCTGGACTGGCTTGCAGGGTATCTGCAGGCGCATCCCGAGTGTGCCCGCCGGCTCATCCTGGAGTGGCCGGAGTACGGTGCCAGCGCCCATCTTGCCGAGTTGAAACAGTGGATCGAACGTCTCGCTCCGCTCGGCGTCGAGTTCTCCCTGGATCACTTCGGCAAGGGCTTCAGCTCCTTTGCCGCGATCCGTGAGCTGAAGGCCCATTATCTCAAGGTCGACGGTTCCTACACCCGTGACCTGGAGGTGGAAGGGGGCAACGCCTTCTTCCTGCAGGCGGTGACAGACATTGCCCAGGGGCTGGAACTCACGGTGATCGCCGAATCCGTGGAGAGCGCCGCCTCGTGGGAGCGGCTGGAATCCATCGGTGTCGACGGCGGGCGTGGTTACTGGCTGGCCGGGCTGTCGGATATCAGCGACTGACCGGACCTTCCCCGATATGTCTTGTTCAGAGTCTCACGCGTCGATGCGCTTGTACTTGATGCGATGGGGGTTGATGGCCTCGTCCCCCAGGCGCCGCTTCTTGTCCTCTTCATAGTCGGCGAAGTTGCCCTCGAACCAGACCACCTTCGAATCCCCCTCGAAGGCGAGGATATGGGTGGCGATGCGGTCCAGGAACCAGCGATCGTGCGAGATGACCACCGCGCAGCCGGGGAAGGCCAGCAGGGCCTCTTCCAGGGCGCGCAGGGTCTCCACGTCCAGGTCATTGGTCGGTTCGTCGAGCAGCAGCAGGTTGCCGCCGGACTTGAGCAGCTTGGCGAGGTGCACCCGGTTGCGCTCGCCGCCCGAGAGGTCGCCGACCCGCTTCTGCTGATCGGAGCCACGGAAGTTGAAGCGTGAGCAGTAGGCGCGCGACTGTACCTGGTGGTTGCCGACGGTGATGATGTCCTGGCTGTCCGAGATCTCCTCCCAGACCGTCTTTTTCGGATCCAGTGCGTCGCGGCTCTGGTCCACCGCTGCGATCTGCACGGTCGGACCGATGCGCAGTTCGCCGGCGTCGGGCTGCTCCTCGCCGGTCATGATGCGGAACAGGGTGGTCTTGCCCGCGCCGTTGGGCCCGATGATGCCGACGATGCCGCCGCGCGGCAGGTTGAAGCTCAGATCCTCGTACAGCACCCGGTCGCCGAAGGCCTTTTTCAGGTGGTTGGCCTCGATCACCAGGTCGCCCAGGCGTTCGCCGGGGGGGATGTATATCTCGTTGGTCTCGTTGCGCTTCTGGAAGTCGGAGTTCTGCAGTTCCTCGAAGCGGGCCAGGCGCGCCTTGCTCTTGGCCTGGCGCCCCTTGGGATTGGAGCGGACCCACTCCAGTTCCTCCTTCATGGCCTTGATACGGCCCGCCTCGGCCTTCTGCTCCTGCTCCAGGCGCTTCTCCTTCTGCTCCAGCCAGGAGGAGTAGTTGCCCTCGTAGGGGATGCCGTGTCCGCGGTCGAGTTCCAGTATCCAGCCGGCCACGTTGTCGAGGAAGTAGCGGTCGTGGGTGACCGCCACCACGGTGCCGGTGTAGTCGTGCAGGAAGCGCTCCAGCCAGGCTACCGATTCGGCGTCCAGGTGGTTGGTCGGTTCGTCCAGCAGCAGCATGTCCGGCTTGGACAGCAGCAGTCGGCACAGGGCCACGCGACGGCGTTCGCCGCCCGAAAGTTTGCTGACATCGGCATCCCAGGGCGGCAGGCGCAGGGCATCGGCGGCGACCTCGAGTTGGCGCTCCAGGTTGTGCCCGTCCGCGGCCTGGATGATGTTTTCCAGGTCGGCCTGTTTTTTCGCCAGGGCATCGAAATCCGCATCCGGCTCGGCATAGGCGGCGTACACCTTTTCCAGCTCGTCCATGGCCTCCTTGACCTCGCCGAGGGCCTCCTCGACATTGCCGCGTACGTCCTTGTCCGGGTCCAGCTGCGGTTCCTGTGGCAGGTAGCCGATGCGGATGCCGGGTTGCGGACGGGCCTCGCCCTCGATGTCGGTGTCCACGCCGGCCATGATACGCAGCAAGGTGGACTTGCCTGCGCCGTTGAGACCGAGCACGCCGATCTTGGCGCCGGGGAAGAAGGACAGTGAGATGTCGCGCAGGATCTCCCGCTTGGGCGGTACGATCTTGCTGACACGGTTCATGGTGTAGATGTATTGGGCCATGGTTGTCTCTCGTTAACCGGGTTTTTCTCCCGGATGTCTGAAAACAGCGTAGCCCGGATGGAGCAAAGCGGAATCCGGGGAATGCAGGGCACATCCCCGGGTTACGGCCTTTGGCCTTCACCCGGGCTACATAACGGTGGTTGTCCTATCCGGCGTGCAGCTCTGCCGCCTGCAGGGTGTTCTCCAACAGGGTGGCCACGGTCATCGGGCCGACACCGCCGGGTACCGGGGTGATCCAGCCGGCCGTTTCACGGGCCGCATCATAGTCGACATCGCCGCACAGGCTGCCATCCTCGAGACGATTTATGCCCACGTCGATCACGATGGCGCCGGGCTTGATCCAGTCACCCTGAACGAACCGCGGCACGCCGACGGCGGCCACCACGACATCGGCGCGGCGTATCTTGTCGGCGAGGTCCCGGGTGCGGCTGTGGCAGACCATGGGGGTACAGCGCGCCGCCAGCAGCTCCAGGAACATCGGGCGCCCGACGATATTCGACTGGCCGATAATCACTGCATCCCTGCCGACGAGATCCACGCCAGTGCGCGCCAGCATGGTCATCACACCCTTGGGGGTGCAGGGGCGCAGCAGTGGCATGCGCAGGGCAAGGCGGCCGATGTTGTAGGGATGGAAGCCGTCCACGTCCTTGGTCGGGCTGATGCGCTCGGTCACGGTCTCCTCGTCGATCTGTTCCGGCAGCGGCAGCTGTACCAGGATGCCGTCGATCTCCGCGCGGGCGTTGAACTCGTCGATCAGCGTCAGCAGTTCCTCCTGGCTGGTGGATGCGGGCAGGCGCAACAGCTCCGAGTGAAATCCCACCTTTTCGCAGGCCATCTGCTTGTTGCGCACATAGACCTGGGAGGCCGGGTTCTCGCCGACCAGGATCACCACTAGGCCCGCTGGCCGCTGGCCGTCCGCCACGCGCTGGGCGACCTGTATTTGCACCTGTTCACGGACGTCGGCGGCGATGGCCTTGCCATCGAGGATCTGTGCAGTCATCGGGGGGTATTACCTTGGTGTCTGAAAAAAGCGGTGGAATGATAACAAACCCGATCTAACAGGCTGTTGAAATTCGCCGCCTGAAGTGGAAGATACCGGTAAGGAAGGAAGAAGGACGAGCAGTACGATGCGTGGCCCGGATATTCAACAAGATGCCCTGTTCAGCACGGTCAGC
>JAKRWE010000121.1 GCA_024712425.1 Chromatiales bacterium | reverse complement strand
GCCTCCCGTCGCCCGTGTCAAAAAACGACGGAAAGGGTACGGCCACATGGCCCGGAATGCCCCGATGGGTGGGTCAAAATTGTTGGCCATAGGTGGGTCAGAATAGATGGGCATTAACACTTGGAGCCGAACTTGGCGTTCAGCTGGGCCTCGATGGTGTCGAACAGTTTCTTCTCGTCCAGGCCGGCGAGCTTCATCAGCGGCGAGGCGGCGAAGAAGGCGCCCTGGAAGGCGTTACCCTGCATGCGCAGCTGCAGTTCCGGGTTGCTTGCTTCCTCGCGCGCAATCTTGAAACCGTCGACCGCGTACAGGTGGATATCGTTGTCGATGATGAACTGCTGCGACTTGCGCGGCAGGCTGGCCCACAGTTCCTCGTCGCTGAGGGTGGTCTGGATGATGAAGGCGCCGCCGGCCTTGAGGCCGGACAGCGGATTGGAATGGCTGAACACGTTCGGGTCCGGCGAGATCACCACGTCCACGAAGTGGTACTCGCAGTTCAACGGGATGCGCTCGGGCGCGGCGGCAAGGTAATAGGTGGTCGGCTGGCCTTTCTTCTCCGATCCATACTTGGGGTTGGCGCGGATATCGAAGCCGAGCAGGTCGTACAGCGCCATGGCCAGGTTCTTGCCGGTGGTGATGGCTCCCCAGCCGCCTACCGAGTGCATGCGCACGGTGATGGAGTTCTCCGGCATCAGGTCGGGATTCTCGGAACCGCGCAGCGCCAGTTTTTCGATGTCCGGGTACAGTTCCAGGAGGTTCTGGATATGCACCTCCTGCTTGGGGGTGGCCGGTTTGCGCACGAAGTCGATGCCCAGGTAGAAGAACTTCCGTTGCCGGCCGTCGGGCAGCATGTTCTCGATCGCGCCGATGATGCCCTCGGGCTGCAGGTCGCGCGAGCCCAGGCCGTAGGCGCCGGAGTAGAGTCTGGGGACGTCCCTGAGGCTGCTGTAGGTGGCGTAGTCGGGGTAGGGCAGCTCGCCGTCGGCCTGACCATTCTCCACGCACTTGGAGATGGCGGCGCGCACTTCGCGCATCAGCGGCAGATCCTCGGCCAGCGGTTGGTCGGTGCGCTCGAGCACCGCCACGCCTTTCTTGCCCTTGAGTACCCTGCCGATCAGGTCGCCCGGGAAGGGGCGGAACTTGGCGATGTCCAGGACCCCGACCTTGAGCTTGCGGGTCTTTTTCAGGTAACGGGCCACGGCGTGGGCCTGCACCAGCATGGAGCCCATGCCGGCGATCACGTAATCGGCCTTTCGATGTCCCAGGTGTTGATGCGGCCATAACGGCGGCCGGTCAGTTCGTGGAACTCGTCCATCACCCGGTCGGCGATGTCGGCGATGTGGTCATAGAAGTAGGGACGCTGCGCCGCGGTGGTCTGCATATAGGCGTCCTGGTTCTGAACCGAGCCCGAGAGCAGGGGTTTGTCCACGTCCCAGATCGCCGGTACGCGGCGGCGGGTCTTGCCGAACAGCATGCGCTGTGCCGGGGTGGGGCATTCGATCTCGTCGTCCGGACGGCCGAGGAATTCCTCGATCAGTTCCTTCTCGGGTACCTGCACCGGTTCGATCAGGTGGGTGATCAGGAAACCGTCTTGCGCCACCGCGGCCGGGGTCAGGCTCAGCTCGGCGATCTTGCGTCCGATCAGGTTCAGGTCGGCGGCGCCCTGGGCATCGTGAGCGAACAGCTGGAAGAAGCCGGTGTCGTCGATGCAGTGGTAGTCGTCGTGGCCGCAGTGCACGTTCAGGCTGGCCTTGGTGATGGCACGGCAGCCGATGTTCAACACATAGGGCAGGCGCTTGCCGGCCGCGGCGTACAGCGACTCGTGCATGAAGGCCACGCCCTGGGCGGACGAGAAATTGGTCGCGCGCAGGCCGGTCATGGACATGCCGGCGGTGACCGCGGCGGCGTGCTCGGACTCGGGCTCGACGAAGATCAGGGAACGCTCGGAGATGTTGACGTGGCCCTTGGCTGTCTCCTCCGCCCGGTATTCGCCCATCTGGGTGGAGGGGGTGATGGGATAGGCGCCGGCCGCATCGGAGGCCTCGCGCTCGCACATGATCACGGCGGTGTTGCCGTCCATGGCCATGCGCTTGCCCGGATATTTGAAGGCCTTCTCCGTTTTCTTACCGAAATTCATAAGTTGTATCCTGTTGTTGTTCGCGGAGGGTCAAAGAGGCAGGGCCTCTTTTCTCACGATGTGTTTGGCTTTGCCGCCCTTGGTCCTGCGTCCGGCGGGATCCAGCCAGACGATGGCGCCGATGGGGCAGCGCTCGATGGCAATCGGTGAGGCGAGCTCGTTTTTCGAGTAATCGATGCGTGCCAGGTTGTCCTGGATCCGGATCAGACCATCAGGGGCATCCTTGGCGCATTTCTCACAACCCGTGCAGGCGACTTCGCAGAGGTCTTCCGCGTCCTCGTCATGCAACAGGTTCTTGCGGGCCACCCACAACTGGCGGGTGACCGGTTGAATGGAGAACAGCCCCTTGGGACAGATCTCCACGCAATCTTCACAGGCGGTGCACTTGTCGCTGTCGACCACCGGCAGGCCGTGCGGGTCCATGTGGATCGCATCCTGGTCGCACACCTCCATGCAATCGGCCGGCCCGAGGCAGCCCCAGGTGCAGCCCTTGGGGCCGCCGCCGACCACTGCCGCGGCCCGGCAGGACGGGAAACCCTCATAGTGTGCACGCTGGCGGGCGACGTGCTTGCCGCCGGCGCAGGCCAGGCGGGCGACCCGTTTGACCACGTTGCCGGCATCCACGCCGAGGTAGTTGGCGATCCCGTCGATATCGTCTTTCGAACTCACGGTGCAGTTGGCCGGTTGCAGTTCCCCGGCGATCAGGGCCTCGGCAAAGGGCCGGCAGCCGGCCGTTCCGCAGGCGCCGCAGTTGGTCTTGGGCAGCATGTCCTCGAGGTCGTCGATACGGGGATCCTCGTACACCCAGAGGTAGCGGTTGGCGATGGCGAGCGCGCCCGACAGGAGGAGGCCTAGTCCACCCATGAAAAAAATTGTTATACCCGTAGCAGAAAAATCTATCATTTTAAATATTCTGAAAAACTGAAATAGATCCCGGGAATGCCTGTAACCAACCCTAATGGCCGCCCTAAGTATTGATCAATACAAACAATTTAATTTTTATTATTGGAATACTTAATTCTTTGGTCGGGTAGCTTTTTTTGTCGGGATGTTTGTTCTATATTTGTTCTCTAGCCGCCGATGCGGGTGTGGATGGAGGATGCATATGGCTCACGAGGCCATCGACAGACTGATTGCCGACGGAAGCCTGTGGCGGGGTCCGGCGCTGGCACAGCCGGAAGGCCGTTTCGAGGCGAGTGGCTGGCCCGCGCTGGACGAGTGTATTGGCGGTGGCTGGCCGACAGGGGCGGTATGCGAGCTGTTCAGCAGGCGGCACCAGGGCCTGCCGTTGCTGCTGCCCCTGCTGGCGCGCCTGAGCCGGGGTGAACGCTGGCTGGCCTGGGTCGGGCCGCCATATCTGCCATTTGCGCCGGCATTGGCGGCGGCCGGCGTCGATCTGCAGCGCGTGCTGCTGGTGCAGGAGGTCGACGCCGCACAGTCCCTGTGGGCGGCCGAGCAGTTGCTGCGTTCACCGGCCTGTGCCGTGGTCCTGGCCTGGCCGGCCCGCTTGCAGCCGGCTGCTATCCGGCGCCTGCAGTTGGCGGCCGAACAGGGTGGCGGCACAGGGATGTTGTTCCGTCCCTTGCGCACGCTCGAGCGCTCCTCGCATGCGGCGCTGCGCCTGAAGGTCACGGCGATACCCATCGGCCTGGACGTGAGCGTTCTGAAATGCCGGGGCAGCCGGGGTGGCCATTGCAGCCTGGCCTTGTGAACGGAGACCCTGCATGCTCTGGCTCGGCCTGTATTTTCCGGATCTCCCGCTGGAGATATTCGCAGCCCAACCCCCGGCAAAGCAGTCGCTGGCGGTAATCGGGCACGGCCGCGAGGGTGCGCAGGTGGTGCGCTGCAATGCACCGGCGCGCGCCCGCGGTGTGCGTCCGGGGCAGCGTCTGCAGACCGCCCTGTCGCTCGACGGGACATTGCAGGCACGCACCCGGGACCGGCGGCGCGAGCAGGATGCCCTGCAGGGGCTGGCGCTGTGGGCCCTGCAGTTCAGTTCCCATATCAGCTTCGAGCCATCACTGCTCCTGCTTGAGATCGGCGCCAGCCTGCGCCTGTTCGGTGGCCTGGATCCCCTGCTGGCGCGTGTCCGACGGGAATTGCCGGGGCTGGAATACCGGGCCTGTCATGGTGTGGCGCCGGTGCCGATGGCGGCGGCCCTGCTGGCCAGGGAGCGCCCCGCCCGGCAGGTGCTGGCGATGGTCGACCTGCGCGAAGCGTTGGCCGATATTCCGGTGGCGCGCCTGACCCGGAACGAGAGGGTGCGTGGGCTGGTGCGTGTCATCGGCCTGCACACTGTCGGCGAGTGCCTGGCGCTGCCGCGGGCGGAACTGGCCCGGCGCGCGGGTCCCGGTCTCCTGCAGCTGCTGGACCGCCTGCAGGGAAAGGTGCCGGATCCGCGCACCCCTTGGCAACCGCCGGCCCGTTTCGGGCAGACCATCGAGTTGCAGGCCGAGATACGCCACCACACGGCACTGGTGTTCCCGGCCCGGCGCCTGCTGCTGGCGGCCTGTGGTTTCCTGCGTGGCAGGGGTGTGGCGACCCAGCGCCTGCTCTGGTCCTTGCAGCATCGGGAGGACCTGCCGGATACGCCGTTCCAGCAGGGACTGCTGGCGCCCAGCCGTGACCCGGAACACCTGCTGGCGTTGTTTCGTGAACGTATCGAGCGGGTGACGCTGGCCGCGCCCGTGACCGGGATGGGACTGGAGATCCCGGACTGCCAGCCGTTTGCAGAGGCGACGCAGACCCTGTTCGCGGCGGGCCCACGGCAGGACAGCGGCCTGCTGGAACGGCTGGGGAGCCGCCTGGGGGATCGCCAGGTGCGTGGGTTGGGCATGTGTGCCGATCACCGTCCCGAATACAGCGTCGATCTCACGCCGCCCGGACAGGGCCGGGCCACACATATCCCCCCCGGACAACTGCCTGCCTGGCTGTTGCCTGAACCAAGCCCCCTGGATGCTGCGAGTGGCGTGCCACATCACGGTGGGCCGCTGGAATTGCAGGAAGGTCCCCGCCGCATCGAGAGCGGCTGGTGGGATGGTGTCGATGTGGCACGCGATTATTACCGGGCAGTCAGTCGGGCGGGTGAGCGTCTGTGGGTGTTTCGGGACCGGCGGTCGGGGGAGTGGTTCCTGCATGGCCTGTTCGATTAGCGTGGCCTGGATGAAATGTAATGGAATCCAGGATGAACAGCGCGCCTCTCCTTCCTGGATTATGCTTCGCTTCATCCGGGCTACAGGCTGTTTGGGTGTGTGATGTACGCTGAACTTGCCTGCATCAGCAACTTCACCTTCCTGCAGGGCGCCTCCCATCCCGAGGAACTGGTGCAGCGCGCGGCCGAACTCGACTATGCCGGGATCGCACTCACCGACGAATGTTCGCTCTCCGGCGTGGTGCGGGCGCACGAGGCGGCGAAGGCGTCCGGCATCCGGTTGATCCCGGGCA
Organism: Chromatiales bacterium; assembly: GCA_024712425.1. Classification (GTDB taxonomy): domain Bacteria; phylum Pseudomonadota; class Gammaproteobacteria; order Chromatiales; family Chromatiaceae; genus MONJU. The sequence continues at coordinate 4,038 of JAKRWE010000121.1, read as the reverse complement.
GTCGGTTTGTCCTGGAAGAGGGTATGCAGATCGTGTTGCTGGTGCGCAACCGCTCGGGCTATGCGCAGTTGTGTCGTCTGATCACCCACGCGCGGCGGCAGGCGGACAAGGGTGGTTACCGGCTCTGCCGGTCCGATCTGGAGCAGGGGCTGGACGATTGCCTCGCGCTGTTGCTTTCGCAGGCAGAAGAGCAGGTGACCTGGTTTGCGGGACAGTTTACCGGACGCGGCTGGCTGGCGCTGGCGCTGCTGCGTGAGGGCGATGATGAACGACGCCTGGGACGGTATCGCAACTGGTCTGCCGCTTATGCTGTCCCGCTGGTGGCCGTTGGCGATGTCTGCATGCACGTGCGTGGCCGGCGCGCCCTGCGCGATGCAATGAGCGCGATCCGCCTCGGTTGCCCGGTGGCGGCGCTGGGTGAGGAGGCGTTGGTCAATGGCGAACGGCACCTGCGCTCGCTGGACGATCTGCGAATGCTGTATCCGGCAGCGCTATTGGAAGAGACGCAACGCATCGCCGCGCTGTGCAGCTTCTCCCTGGACGAGCTGCGTTACCAGTACCCGGACGATGTCACGCCGTCGCACCAGACGCCGCAACAGTTCCTGCGCGAGCTGGTGGAACAGGGGATGCGCACCCGCTGGCCAGATGGCTGCCCAGAGCGGGTGCGCGCGCAGATCGAGCACGAACTCGGCCTGATCAGTGAGCTTGGTTACGAGCCCTATTTCCTGACCGTATGGGACATCGTGCGCTTCGCGCGCGAGCGGGACATCCTGTGCCAGGGCCGGGGTTCGGCGGCCAACTCGGCAGTGTGCTATTGCCTGGGGGTCACCGAGGTGGACCCCTCGCGCATGAACCTGCTGTTCGAGCGTTTCATCTCGCGCGAGCGGGGCGAGCCGCCGGATATCGATGTCGACTTCGAACACCGGCGGCGTGAGGAGGTGATCCAGTACATCTACCGCAAGTACGGGCGCGAACGCGCGGCCCTGGCGGCCTGCGTGATCACCTACCGCAGCCGCAGCGCGATCCGTGACCTGAGTCGGGCGCTGGGTCTGGAAGAGGGACAGATCAGTGTGCTGGCCGAATCGGTCTCGGCGTGGCGCCGGCGCGGTGAACTGAAACCCGAATACCTGGCCGAGGCCGGCTTCGACCCCGACAACCGTACCCTGCGCCAGCTGCTGGTGCTGGCCAACCAGTTGCGCGGCTTTCCGCGTCACCTGTCGCAGCACGTGGGTGGTTTCGTGATCGCACGTGAGCGCCTGGACGAGCTGGTGCCGATCGAGAACGCGGCCATGCCGGAGCGTACCGTGATCCAGTGGGAGAAGGACGACCTGGAATCGCTGGGATTGTTAAAGATCGATATCCTGGCACTGGGGATGCTGAGCGCGATCCGGCGGTGCCTGGCGCTGGTGAATGGATGCTATCCGGGCGATATTGGTAGCCCGGGTGCAGCGCAGCGAGACCCGGATAGAACAGACGGCATCTCCGGGTTACGGCCTTTGGCCTTCAGCCGGGCTACGGGTTTCGGGAGGCGTGGCAGGGGGGAGTTGCAGCTTGCCAACATCCCCCCCGAAGACCCGGTCACCTACGCCATGATCCAGCGCGCCGACACCATCGGCGTGTTCCAGATCGAGTCGCGTGCGCAGATGGCCATGCTGCCGCGCCTGCGCCCGGAGAATTTCTATGACCTGGTGATCGAGGTGGCGATCGTGCGTCCCGGTCCCATACAGGGTGACATGGTGCATCCCTACCTGCGCCGGCGGAAAGGCGAGGAGCCGGTCGAGTACCCCTCGGATGCGGTGCGCGAGGTGCTGGAGCGCACCCTGGGCGTGCCGATCTTCCAGGAGCAGGTGATCAAGCTGGCGATGGTGGCGGCTGGTTTCTCGCCCGGCGAGGCGGACGGGCTGCGTCGGGCCATGGCGGCCTGGCGCCGGCGAGGCGGCCTGGCGCCCTACCGGCAGAAGCTGATGCAGGGCATGGCGGAGCGGGATTATTCGCGTGCGTTCGCCGAGCGTATCTATCGGCAGATACTGGGTTTTGGCGAGTACGGCTTTCCCGAGTCGCATGCCGCGAGCTTCGCCCTGCTGGTGTATGTCTCGGCCTGGCTCAAGTGTCATCATCCCGCGGCCTTCTGCGCGGCCCTGCTGGACAGCCAGCCGATGGGCTTCTACCAGCCGGCGCAGCTGGTACGCGATGCACAAGAGCATGGCGTGGAAGTGCGGCCAGTGGATGTGCGCTTCAGTGACTGGGACAGTGCGCTGGAGGCGGGGGATAATGGCCCTGCGTTGCGTCTGGGGTTGCGCATGGTGTCCGGCCTGTCGCGTGCCGGGGCCGAGCGCCTGTTACAGGTACGGGGCGGTCAATCGTTTGTGGATGTGCAGGAACTGGCCGTGCGCGCGGCCCTGGACCGGCGTGACCTGTCGGTGCTTGCCGCGGCGGACGCCCTGCAGGGCCTGAGCGGGCACCGCTACCGGGCTGCCTGGGCTGCGGCGGGTACGGAGCCGTCACTGCCCCTGTTTCCGGAACCGGCATTTGCCGAGCAGCGACCTGAACTGCCGGTCCCCACGCAGGGGAGCGAGGTGCTGGCCGACTATACCCATCTCGGGCTCAGTCTGCGCATGCATCCGCTGGCGCTGCTGCGCGGCCACCTGCAGGCGCGTGGTCTGCTCAGTGCCGCGGAGGTACGGGAACGTATGCCGGGTGAGGTGATACGCACCGCTGGTCTGGTGCTGACCCGCCAGCGTCCGGGCGAGGGCAAGGCGGTGTTCGTCACCATCGAGGATGAAACCGGCATCCAGAACCTGTTGATCTGGGCCGACCGGGCCGAGCGTCAGCGCAAGGTGCTGTTGGGTGCGGGATTGCTTGGCGTGGTGGCGGAGATACAGCGTGCCGAAGGCGTGCAGCATCTGCTGTGCAGGTTATTGGAGGATCATTCGGCGTTGCTGGGCGGGCTGCCGCACCGCTCGCGGGATTTTCATTGAGGGTGGCCCCGGGCAACCGGGGCCACTGTCAGGCATCAGGCGGTGAGATCCTGGATCTTTGCATCAGCCGCGTTCTTTGGACCGACTTGACGCCGTTCTCGCAGGCCCGCTCACTTTCATAGCGCTCGCTGGTGCCCACGACCTGTCCGTTGGTGGCTTTCAGGTTGAACATGAACTTGCCCTTGCTGTCCTTACGCTCGAAACGGGCGTCATCCGCTGCGTTGCGTTGTACAGAGGCAATGCCGTTCTTCGCAGAGACCTTGGTCTTGTAGCCCTGGCTTGTAAGAATGATCTGTCCGTTGGACGCTTTCAGGCGGAAACGGAACTTGCCGCCCTTGTCCTTGTATAACTCGAATTTCCCAGCCACTGGTTCTCCCCCTTGGTGTTATTGGCCCAGGCACTATATAACGTTTCCCGTCGATTACCATAATGGACAGGATATTTTATTCACGGATGATGATGTCCCTCTGCGCTTGCCTTGGCCTTTTTCAGGCGACTATACATGCGTTTTACATGACTGCCGTCCCAGAACAGCTGCCTGCATTTCGGACAATAACGCAACAGGGTGGCCTGCTGACGGGAGAATTCAGGTACCTGCCGCCACTGCGCCGGCGTGGCTTCAATCAGTGGCGTGTTGCAGTTCAGGCAGCGGCTGAAGGGACGATGCAGCCAGTCGATCGGGAGCCTGGTGCTCAGCTCGTCGATACATTCATCCACCGCATTGCACTGCAACAAGACAACGGAATCCTCCGATGATTTGTTTTCCAGGAGTTTGCGATCCCTGGTCAGCAGCACCCGACCTTCTTCCTGTGCGCGCTCGATCAGGATACGGTCATCGGTGCCAGGGGGGGTGACATCGCTGTGTCGTAACCGGCGGCACGCAACCAGCGGGCCAGGCCTTTGAGCATTTCATCGCACAGGAATCTCATCCGGAAAGGTTAGCCCGGATATTTCATCCGCTTCTCGCTTTTCCGGGCGGTCAGTGGATGGAAGATGTGGTGCCTCGAACGGGACGTGGAAAGGCTCGTGAAGGGCTATTTTCTAGGCTGCAGGCACACCT
>JAKRWE010000120.1 GCA_024712425.1 Chromatiales bacterium | reverse complement strand
CAAAGCTTTCTTGGGTACATTTTGTCACGGGCAAAACCTTGTTCGGATCCAGTGTAACCAACTGAATTTTAACGAACTACACGGGTTTTGCCCTTTTTATTTGTGAAATATTCGGGTTAGTGTGGAAAACACTCAGCCGCAAAGAACGCAAAGAGCGCAAAGAAGATGAAAGCGCTGCGTAGGGTACGGTTGAGCGTAGCGATACCCACCGTTTCAGGCCGTGATCTGATGGGTTTCGCGAGGCTCAACCCATCCTACCCGTATTTTCCATGATCGAGGGTGTGGCCCACTCCCTCATGAGAGTTAGCACGTGTGAAGCAAACAAGGCCTTTTACCGGTCTATACTTCCAGGAACACAAAAACCACAACCACCTGGAGGTAACGATGAAGAAGCTTCTTGCCCTGTTGGGCGCACTGTTGCTGGCCGGCGTCGTGCAGGCCGAAAACGCCACCCATGCCGGGGGCTACACCATCCACCACAACGCCCTGACCACCGACAGCATCTCCCCCCAGGCGGCCAATGCCTACGGCATCGCGCGTAGCACCAGCCGCGGGATGCTGAATATCTCGGTCATCCGGGACAAATCCGGTACGACCGGCACACCGGTAACCGCCGCCATCACGCTGCATGCAAGCAACCTGATGGGGCAACCGCGCGATGACATCAAACTGCGCGAGGTGCGTGAAGACAATGCCATCTATTACATTGCCGACTTCCCGGTGGCCCACCGCGAACACCTGAAATTCGACCTCGATGTCGTCCCCCAGGGCGAGACCCATCCGCTGCACGCCAGTTTCGAACAGGAATTCTTTACTCGCTGACCCATGCCGCCCCGATCCCGCGCGGATCGGAGGCTGCAGCGACCTTTCCTGTCGCCCTGTCCCACAGCACCGCCTGCATGTTGCCGTAGGTGGCGTCCAGCTCGTGCAGCTTGTAGCCCAGTGACTCCAGGTAGGCGCGCGTCTTCTGCGACAGGGTCCCCGGCTCGAACTGGATCTCATCGGGCAGGTACTGGTGGTGGAAACGGGCGCGCCGCACCCAGTGATCCACTGGCTGCTCCGCAACCGCCTGCAACAGGCCGATCAGGACCATGCTGATGATCCTCGAACCGCCGGGCGTTCCCAGTATCCCGATACGCTCGTCGCTTTCGACAAAGGTCGGCGTCATGCTCGACAGCATGCGCTTGCCCGGCCCGATGGCGTTCGCCTCGTTGCCGACCAGCCCATACACATTCGGCACCCCCGGCTTGATCGAGAAATCATCCATCTCGTCGTTGAGCAGCACCCCGGTTCCCGGCACCAGCACACAGGAACCGAAGGGGTAGTTGATGCTCAGGGTGGCGGAGACGCGGTTGCCTTCCCGGTCGATGATCGAGAAATGCGTCGTGTCCCGTCCTTCGACCGCCTTCCCGGCCAGGGGCTCGCTGCGGCCCGCATGCGCGGGGTCGATATCGGCGACCAGTTGCCGCGCGTAGGCCGCACTGGTCAGCCGCTCCAGCGGGACATCGACATAGTCGGTATCGCCCAGATAGCGCGCCCGGTCCCGGTAGGCGCGCCGCATCACCTCGGTGATCAGCTGCACCTGCTGCTGCGAGGATTTCCCCTGCAGGTCCAGCGCCTCGAGCATGTTCAGCATCTCGACCAGCACCACGCCGCCGGAGGAAGGCGGCGGCGCACTGAGCACCCGGTATCCCTTGAAATGCCCCTCGACCGGCCGGCGCTCCACTACCTGGTACTGAGCCAGGTCCTCCATCCGCCAGATGCCACCCTGGCGACGCACCCCCTGCACCAGTTTTTGCACAAAGGGGCCGGCATAGAAGCCGTCCCGCCCATCGCGCGCCAGACGCTCCAGGGTATCGGCCAAGTCCGGCTGCTGCAGCCAGTGACCAAGCGGAGGCACCTCGCCATCCACCAGGAACTGGCCGGCGGCACCCGGTGAAGCGCCCAGCGCGGCGAGGCGGAAGCCGGCCATGCGCCGGTAATGGGCATCGATGGCGAAACCCTCGCGCGCCAGCGCAATCGCCGGTGACAGGACCAACGCCAGCGGCAGGCGACCGTACTTGCGGGCGATATGCACGAGCGCCGCGGGCTCGCCGGGAATGCCGGCGGCCAGGGCGCCATCGATACTGGCGCCCGTCAAGGGCTTGCCTTCGGCGTCCAGGTACATGTCCCGGCTGGCCGCCAGCGGCGCGCGTTCGCGTCCGTCGACCATGATGTCGAGACCGTCGCTGGCCCGGTGCAGCAGCCAGAAGCCCCCGCCCCCCAGGCCTGAGCTGTAGGGCTCCACCACGGCGAGCGCCGCGCTCACCGCCACCGCCGCATCGAAGGCATTGCCGCCCGATTCCATGACCGCAATGCCGGCCGCGGTGGCCAAAGGATGCGCGCTGGCCACTGCCTGTGCCGACGGTGTCTGCGCAGATGCCGCCGACAGGGGCAGCAGGAACAGCAGCAAGCAGAACGCGAAAAGCCCCCTCGCGGGGGCCTTTGCATAAATTCGCGCAGGCTGTCGCACCGGCGACTTACCCGGCATCGGCCGTGATTTTTTCGTACTTCGCCTGCAGTTCCTCTTCCGTCTCGGTGTGATTCGGGCCCACGATGATGCAGTCCACCGGGCACACCTCCACGCACTGCGAGGTCTCGTAATGGCCCACGCACTCGGTACACAGGTCCGGGTCTATCTCGTAGATCTCATCGCCCTGGTAGATCGCCCCGTTCGGGCACTCAGGCTCACACACATCACAGTTAATGCACTCGTCGGTAATCATCAAGGCCATCGAACCACTCCTGATTGAATTGAAATATTGCTCCCCATGGGGGCGCCTGGAACTAAATGCAATGCTTGCTCTGCAGCACCCGTTTGACCTCGGGATGGACAAATTCCGACACATCACCACCCAGGGCCGCGATTTCCCTTACAAGGGTCGAGGATATGAACGCATACTGTTCCGCCGGCGTGAGGAAGATGGTCTCCACATCCGGCGCGAGACGACGATTCATCCCCGCCAGCTGAAATTCGTACTCGAAGTCCGAAACCGCGCGCAGCCCCCGAATCACCAGATTGGCGCCCACCGCGTGACAATAGTTCATCAACAGGCCCTCGAAGGGCTCGACCCGCACATTGGGCATGTCCGCCAGCACCAGCGTGGCCAGTTCGACCCGCTGGTCCACGCCGCACACCGGACGCTTCGCGGTATCCCGCGCCACCGCCACGATCACCTCGTCGAACAAGCGGCTCGCTCGCGCAACCAGGTCGGTATGACCGTTGGTGATCGGGTCGAAGGTCCCGGGATAGACGGCAGTATTGCGCAAAACGGCTTCCCACTCCAAGGAAAGGCCTCATTCTACCGGAAGCCCTGCCACGCAACCATTGCGATGCATCAATCGACCAGGATAACGTCATCTAACTCGGATGAGGCGGGTAGTCTGCTCGGAAAACTTCGGCGGCAGGGATGCCGTCGTAGAGCCTACATGGATGTATTCACGGCGTTTTTCCGAGCAGACTACCCGCCTCAGTTTTCAGTGAGTTACGAACTTAGATGACGGAGCCCTGATCAATCGACCGGCGCCCGCCGCATCGGCCGAAACAGCCGGTGGCCAGTGGCATTCATATCGCCTGCATCAAGCGATAGGCGGCCTGCCCGGCCTGCCCTTCCCGGTGCAGGCGCCAAGGCGCCGGCAGCGCAGGCCAGGGATGGGCGCTGTCCTGCTCCAGGTAGATCCAGGCCCCTGCAGAGAGCAGCCCGCGCGCCTCCAGCACCTGCGCCACCTCACCCAGCAGGCGGTCCGCAAAGGGGGGGTCGATGAACACCAGCTCGAACGGCTCATCCGCCCGCTCCAGGAATCGTCGCGCATCCCCGGACACCACCTCGCTGCGCGCCTGCAGGTCCAGCAGATGCAGGTTTTCCCGCAGCTGCTCCGCCGCCGGCCTGGCCCGCTCCACGAACACCGCCGACGCTGCCCCCCGTGACAGCGCCTCCAGCCCCAGCGCCCCGCTGCCGGCGAACAGGTCCAGGACTCGCGCGCCCCTCACCTCGCCCTGCAGCCAGTTGAACAGGGTCTCGCGCACCCGGTCGGCGGTCGGACGCAACCCCCGACCGTCCGGAAAATGCAGGCGCCGGCCCCGGCATGCCCCACCGACAATGCGCAACTGGTTGCGCTTCCGGGCCACTGCCTATTTCCCGCCACCCACGACCACGCTGATATTGCGCGCGGGTTCGACCCGACGCCGGAATGCGTCATGCACCCGGTCGACCGTGACAGCCTCGAGCTTTGCGGTAAGGGTATCCAGCCAGTCCAATGGCAGCCCGTAGAAGCCGATCATGGCGATATACTCGACGATCTTGGCATTGTTGGATATCTTCAGCGGAAACCCCCCGATCAGGTTCTTCTTCGCCGAATCCAGCTGCGCCTGGCTTGGCCCGGCAGCGATGAAACGATCCAGGGTATCGCGCATCACATCCAGGGTCTCGTCCGCCTTGGCATTCTTGGTCTGCGCCACCATCAGGAAGGGCCCGGGCACGCGCATGGCGCTGAAATAACTGTACACGCTGTAGGACAGGCCGCGCTTGTTGCGCACCTCCTCGCCCAGAATGGAGACCAGCGAGCTGCCGCCCAGCACGTGATTGCCGACATACAGGGGGAAGTAATCCGTATCGGTACGGGTCACGCCCAGCTGGCCGATCAGGATATGGGTCTGCGTGGAGGGGAAGTCCTGGCGCAGCCCCCCGCCCTTGACCGCCTTCGGCTGCGGCAGCTTCGGCGCATGCACGCCCCTGGGAAGGTCTGCCATGAGACGTTCGGCGATCTGCTCCGCGCGGGCACGGTCGACCTTGCCCACCATGGCGATCACCGCATTGGCGGCCACGTAATAAGTACGGTGGAAACGCCTGAGCATATCCCTGTCGATCTGCTTCGGGGAGGCCTCGGTTCCACCGGGAGGATGGGCGTAGGGATGCTTGCCGTAGAGGGTTCCGTAGAAACGCTCCGATGCAATGGTCCCCGGCGACTGCAGGGCCTGTCGCCGCGCCACGATCATCTGCTGCCTGACCCGGGCGATCGACTCCGCATCGAAGCGGGGTTTTGCCATGACCGTTGCCAGGGTATCGACGGCAAGGTCGAGGGTCTTCTTCTCGCTCAGGCTGCGCACCGAGACCCAGCCCATGTCCCGCAGGGACCCAGACCCGAGCTGGATACCGCGATCCTCCACGCGGCGCGCCAGCGCATCGGCATCCCAGTCGCCGGCCCCCTCGGTCAGCATTCCGTTGGTAAAGGCCGCCAGTCCGGCATGTTTGCCATCCCTCGCACTGCCCGCATCGAACACCACGCGGATATCCAGCATGGGCAGGGCATCCGCCTGCACGAACACCACCTTCGCGCCCTTGCTGGTGGTCCAGGACTGGATCCTGGGGGTGGCCGCGCCGGCCGTGCCGACCAGCACGCACAGAAGAAGCAACCAGAGCAGGTGACGCTTATTTGCCATGGGTCACCTCCGCGCCGCCGACGACTGCCCGTATCCTTTTGTTTCCTCCTGCGGAGTTTTCCTCGCGCGGGATTAGTTCGGCCACGTTGAGCCGGTCATCCACGAGGTACTTGCGCGCCACCTCGCGCACCTGCGCCGAGGTGACCGCTCGCAGGCGCTCGATCTCCTGGTCGGCCAGACGCCAGTCCAGGCCTATGGTCTCCAGCATGCCTATCTCCATCGCCTGGTAGAAAATGGAATCCGCCTGGTAGACCTTGGAGGCCAGCGCCTGGGTCACCACCCGCTCGAGTTCCTCACGACTCACAGGCTCTTGCTGCAGTCGCCGGATCTCGGCGCGCAGGCCCTGCTCCACGTCGCCCAGGGTGTGTCCGTCGGTCGGGGTGCCGCTGAACAGGAACAGGCCGGGCAGACGCGAATAGGAATCGTACTCGGCTCCGGCGGCGGCCGCGATCTTCTGCCTGCGCACCAGGTCGCTGGCGATGCGGGCGCTGTTGCCGCCGTCCAGGATGGCCGCAGCCACGGACAGGGCATAGGGCTCCCAGTCCCGGTCACTGCGTCCGATCACCGGGGCCTTGTAGCCCATCAGCAGATACGGCTGCTTGGCCGGCACCCGCACCGTGACCCGGGTGATGCCTTTCTGGGGCGGCTCGACCGGCCTGCGCGGCGTCGGCACCTCGCCGGCAGGGATGGGCCCGAAGTGCTTACGGGCCAGCCTCAGCACCGCCTGCGGCTCGACATCGCCCACCACCACCAGAGTGGCATTGTTGGGCTGATACCACATGTCGTACCAGCGCTTGAGCGCGGACAGTTTCATGTTGCGAAGGTCATCCATCCACCCGATCACCGGGTTCTGGTAGGGCGAGGCGCGCCAGGCGACCGACATCAGCTGCTCATAGGTCAGGCCGCTGGGCTTGTCGTCGGTGCGCATGCGCCGCTCCTCCATGACCACCGCCAGCTCCTTGCGGAACTCCTTCTCGTCGAAGGCCAGGTTACGCATCCGGTCGGCCTCCAGCTCCAGTGCCTTATCCAGGTGACGCACCGCCAGGGTCTCGAAATAGGCGGTGTAGTCGCGGCCAGTAAAGGCGTTCTCGGTCCCGCCCAGCTCGGAGATGATGCGCGAGAACATACCGGGACCATGCGCCCGGGTGCCCTTGAACATCATGTGCTCGAGCAGGTGCGAAAGACCGGTCCGGCCTGCCTCTTCGTAGGAACTGCCGATCTTGTACCAGACCTGGCTGACCACCACCGGGGCCCGGTGATCCTCCTTGACGATCACCTTCATGCCGTTGTCGAGCATGAACTCCTGCGCCGGTGCCCTGGCGGCGGCAACCGAGGTCGCCAGCAGGGCCGCCACCAGCGCGCTAAACAATCGGAAAAACATGGCTTGCGGTTACTCCAGAATTGGTCGCAGATGATAGGATGCTGCACGCATTGTCCCGCCGCATTCTTTCAGGCGCCGCGGGCATCCGCAAGCTGAGACCGACCGATTACCGGCGGGTTCCCTGATGGAATTGATTGATAACGATGTTTGGATTTGGCAGAAAAAAGAAGCAGGCAGCTGAACAGCCCCCGCAGGCCGAGGCGGAAAACCGCCCGGGCCTGTTCGAGCGGCTCAAGCGGGGGCTGGCCCGCACCCGGGCCAACCTGAGTGACGGGCTGGCCGACCTGCTGCTAGGCAGGAAACAGATAGACGACGAGCTGCTCGAGGAGCTCGAAACCCTGTTGCTCACCGCGGACGTGGGCGTGGACACCACCCGCCGCATCATCGACGAGCTGACCGACAGGGTGGCGCGCAAGGAGCTGTCCGACCCGCAGGCCCTGAGCCAGGTCCTGCAGGACCAGCTGACCGGCATCCTGGAGAAGGTCGACAAGCCGGTCGTCGAGGCCGTCGAGGGCCGCCCGCAGGTGATCCTGATGGTCGGTATCAACGGTGCCGGCAAGACCACCACCATCGGCAAGCTGGCCAAGCGCCTTCAGGACGAGGGGCAGAAGGTCATGCTCGCGGCCGGGGACACCTTCCGCGCCGCGGCCGTCGAGCAACTGCAGAGCTGGGGGGAACGCAACAACATCCCGGTCATCGCGCAGGCCACGGGATCCGACGCCGCGTCGGTGATCTTCGACGCCCTGCAGGCCGCGCAGGCGCGCAACATGGACGTGCTGATAGCCGACACCGCGGGCCGTCTGCATACCAAGTCCAACCTGATGGACGAACTGAGCAAGATCGCGCGGGTGATGAAGAAGCTGGATCCGGACGCCCCGCACGAGGTGATGCTGGTGGTGGACGCCGGCACCGGGCAGAACGCCCTCAACCAGGCGCGCCAGTTCCACGAGGCGGTGGGGCTGACCGGCATCACCCTGACCAAGCTCGACGGCACCGCCAAGGGCGGCATCGTGTTCGCCATCGCGGACAGCCTGGGAGTGCCGATCCGCTTCATCGGCGTCGGCGAGGGCATCGAGGACCTGCGCCATTTCGATGCGCGCGATTTTGTCAAGGCACTGTTCGAGCAATAGCGAACCCGCGATGATCCGCTTCGACAACGTCGCCAAGCGCTACGCCACCGGACGGGAGGGACTGGCCGGCGCCAGCCTGCATCTCGCGCCCGGCGAGATGGCCTTTGTCACCGGCCATTCCGGGGCCGGCAAGAGCACCCTGCTCAAGCTGATCGGACTGCTGGAGCGCGCCACCCGGGGCCAGGTCTGGGTCAACGGGCGCAACCTCAACAAACTGCGCCAACGCGATGTTCCCTATCACCGGCGCGAGGTGGGCATGATCTTCCAGGACCACCGCCTGCTGCACGGCCGCACCGTGTTCGACAATATCGCCCTGCCGCTGGTGGTGGCCGGCATGGGCCACCAGGAGATCCAGCGCCGGGTGCGCGCCGCACTGGACAAGGTCGACCTGCTGGGCAAGGAGCGCAGCCACCCGGTCTCCCTGTCCGGCGGCGAACAGCAGCGGGTGGGCATCGCCCGCGCCCTGGTCAGCAAGCCGCCGGTGCTGCTGGCGGATGAGCCGACCGGCAACCTCGACCCCGAGCTGTCGCGCGAGATCATGGAGCTGTTCCTGCAGTTCAACCAGGTCGGCGTGACCATGCTGATCGCCACCCACGACGTGGCCCTGGTGGAACGCCTGGGCAAGCGCATCATCCAGCTGCGCGAGGGACGCATTCTCCACGATACCGGAGCACCGGCATGACAGGGAAGGCCCGGCGCAAGGCGAAACAACCCGGCTTCCGGCGCAACCGCAACCCGGTCACCTGGCTGCTGCGGCATGCCCAGATGGCCCTTGCCGCGCTCGGCCGCCTGGCCCAGCAACCCCTGGGAACCCTGATGACCGCAGCGGTGATCGGTATCGCCATCGCCCTGCCCAGCGGCCTCTACCTGCTGGTGAACAACGTGCGCGACCTGACCGGCAGCTGGGACGGCGGTTCCAGCATCTCGCTGTTCCTGAACCAGTCGCTGAGCGACCAACAGGCGCGCGGGGTGCGCGAGGTCATCGCTCGCCGCGACGACGTGGCCGAGGCACGCCTGATCAGCCGTCAGCAGGCGCTCAAGGAGTTCCGCCAGCGCTCCGGCTTCGGCGAGGCGCTGGACCTGCTGGACCACAACCCGCTGCCGGCCGTGATCCTGGTCAGGCCATCCCGTATCGCCAGTTCCGCGCTGGCCACCGAGCGCCTGGCCAAGACCCTCGAGGGCTTTCGCGAGATCGACCTGGTGCGCGTCGATCTGCAGTGGGTCAGGCGCCTGGAGGCGATCACCCGCACCCTGGAGCGCGGCATCCTGGTCCTCAGCGGGCTGCTCTCGGCCGCCGTCCTGCTGATCGTCGGCAATACCATCCGGCTGGAGATCCAGAATCGTCACAACGAGATCGAGGTGGTCAAGCTGGTTGGCGCCACCGACGCCTTCATCCGGCGCCCCTTTCTCTACGAGGGCGTGTGGTACGGGCTGCTGGGGGCACTGATAGCAATCCTGCTGGTCACCGCCGGCCTGGGCCTGATGCAGGACCCGGTGCAGCGCCTGGCGGGGCTCTACCAGTCCGGTTTCGACCTCGACATCCTCACATCCGGCGCCCTTCTGACCATCCTGACGGGCGGCCCGCTGCTCGGCCTGCTCGGGGCCTGGCTGGCGGTCGGTCGCCACCTTTCGCGCATCCAACCGGAATAAATCTCCCATCCTGGCGGAACTTTTCCCAGGGTTAGCCCGAATATTTCATCCGCTTCTCGCTTTTCCGGGCGGTCAGTGGATGGAAGATGTGGTGCCTCGAACGGGACGTGGAAAGGCTCGTGAAGGGCTATTTTCTAGGCTGCAGGCACACC